>JANQKE010000111.1 GCA_028281265.1 Alphaproteobacteria bacterium
GCCGCTGGCCCGATGGCACCGCATCGCGCGGCGCGACGCGCCTTGCGGATCGATCCGGCACACGCCAACAGATCGACCCGATAGTCCCTGAAAACGCTCTAGATCAACCCCGCGTTCGGATGGCCTCATCCGAACGCAGGTAAGGTGATCGACTTCAAAGAGGGAGAGCATCCCCTCGGGCGAGGCTTCAATGCTCCGCCGGGCCGGCCTTCGCGGTGCCCAGGCGGGCCTCCCGCCGGGCGATGTAGACGGTCGAGGCGATGATGATTCCCGCACCGACGAAGGTCATCAGGTCGGGGACTTCCAGGAAGAACAGGAAGCCGAAGCCGGTGGCGAACAGCAGGCGGGAATAGTCGAACGGCGCCATCGCGGTCGCCTCCCCGATCCGGTAGCCGCGCACGACGCAGGCCTGGCTCGCCACGCCGACCCCGCCGATCAGGACGGCCAGCACCCAGTCCTCCGCACTCGGCGGCTGCCAGACCACCGCTGCCGGGATCGCCGTCACCACGGTCGACACGATGGCCGTGTAGAACAGCACCGTCACATGCGGCTCCTCGATCGGGATCTTCTTGACCAGGGTGACCGAACAGGCGATCGCCAGCGCCTGCAGGACGGCGACCAGCATCGCCGGTTCGAACATGCCGGTGCCGGGGCGGACGATGATCAGCACGCCCACGAACCCCGCGGCCGTCGCCGACCAGCGCCGCCAGCGCACCGCCTCCCCCAGGAACAGCACGGCCAGCACGATCATGAAGAACGGCTTGGTGAAGGTGATCGCGGTCGCCGTGGCCAGCGGCAGATGGGTGATCGCGTAGAAGCCGCACATCATCGCCACCACCCCGGTCAGCGCGCGGCCCCCGTGCAGGTAGGGCACCCGGGTCCGCAGCGCGGTCAACCCGCCAGCCCGGATCAGGAACGGCAGCAGGAACGCAAACCCGAAGACGCAGCGGAAGAAGGCGACCTGGAAGCTGTCCAGCCGCTGGCCCAGGGCCTTGGCCATCGCCGCCATGACGGTGAAGCCGAAGCAGGCGATCAGCACCCAGACCGCCCCGCGGGTGTTGGCCGGCAGCGCCGCCCATCGGGCGGCAAAGGCGGCCCGGCGGCCGGGGGGCGGGGCCGGATCGGCAGGGGCGGTCATCCGGTCGGCCGGCTCACAGCTTGTGGGTCTGGCTGCCGGCGGCCAGCGGTGCGGTGGCCTTGCCGTCCCGGGCGGCCACGGCCTCGCGATGGGCGATGTAGAGCGTGGCAACCGTGATCACGCCGGCCCCCACCCAGCTCCAGCCATCCATCAGCTCGCCGAACAGGATCCAGCCCAGCACCGCCACCAAGGGGAGCCGGAGATAGTCGAACGGCATGACCGCCGAGGCGTCGGCCGCCGCCATCGCCCGACTGAAGCAGAGGTGACCGATCGTGCCCAGGCCGGCGACCGCGACCATGATCAGCAGCACGACCGCAGCCGGCGTCTGCCACACCGGCAGCGCGGTCAGGAACGAGGTCGGGGTCAGGAACAGCACCATGTAGGTAACGATCGTGCTCGGCGGGTCGGTTCGCGACAGGGATTTGACGATCAGGGCCGACCCGGCCGCGAAAGCGGCCGACAGCAGGACGATCAGCGCACCGGTGGACATCGCTTCGATCCCGGGCCGCAGGATGATCATCACGCCGACGAAGCCCAGGGCCGTCGCCGCCCATCGGCGCACCCGCACGCTTTCGCGCAAGATCAGTGCCGCCCCGATGGTGGCGAACAAGGGGGCGGTGAAGGACAGCGACACCGCTTCGGCCATCGGCATCACCGACAACCCGTAGAACCAGGCCAGCATCGCCACCAGGGCCGTGCCGCCGCGCACCAGGTACAGGGGCATCCGCCGGGTCCGCAGGCCGTCGAACCGGGTGCGCAGCAGCCAGGGCAGCATGAACATCAACCCGAACAGATTGCGGAAGAACGCTACCTGGAACGGGTGCATCTGCTCGGTGGCCAGGCGCAGCAGGACGATCATGCCGGAGAAGCTGAGCGCGGCTGCGCTCATGTAGAGCGCTCCCCGGGTGGTCAGGCTCAACAGCGCCCAACGCTGGGACAAGGCCGCCATGGACAATCGATCGGCTCGCGGTAGGATTGACGGCACAACCGTAGGGGCCGCGGTCCGGACAGGCCAGGGGTCAGACCCGGCGGGCTGGGTTGCGGCCGGCCCGGCCGGGGCGGAAGGGACAGGCGATGCAGTACCTTATCCTCGCTTATGACGACACCGATCCCGGTGCGCTCGATCGTCGCCTGGCGGTCCGGCCCCGGCATCTCGAAGTCGCCCGGGCGATGGCCGATGCCGGCACGCTCCGGGAGGGCGGTGCGCTCCTGGACGAGGAAGGCCACATGGTGGGGTCGATGGCGATCGTCGAGTTTGCCGATCGCGCCGATCTCGATCGGTGGCTGGAGACCGATCCGTATGTCACCGGCGGGGTGTGGCAGGACATCGAGGTCCGTCCCTACCGCCGTGCGCCGCTGTGGGGCTGACCGGCCGGCGCGGGTCCCGAGCGACCCGGCCAGGATCGCCACGACGGATGTACCGGACCGACGAGCCGCATCGCTTCGCCCCCAACCCGACCCATCCAATACCGGGACTGACCATCGAGAGCATCCTGCGTCCGAACGGACGCAGATAAGATGCTCTAACTCTTTAAACTAGATCATCCTGCGTTCGGATGAGTCCATCTGAACGCAGGATGATCTAGTCGGAGGTTCCCGGCACGGTCCCCCTGCCGGTTGCCGGGGGCCGCCGGGCCAGCCCGGCGGCCAGGGCGGTCAAGGTCGCGAAGGCGACGGCCATCGGCAGGGCGGTGCCGTCGGTGCCGTGCCCCACCGCGATGCCGACCAGCGCGGCGATGCCCATCTGGACGAAGCCCAACAGGCTGGAGGCCAGGCCCGCCATCCGCGGGAAGCGGCTGACGGCCGCCGCCATCGCGTTGGGCAGGGTCAGGCCCGCCCCGACCATGAACACGAAGACCGGCAGGACGATCGCGAGCACCTGCGGGCCGACGCCGGCGGGCGGGATCAACGCCAGGGCGAGCAGCGTCCAGCCGCCCAGGATCTGGACGGCCGTCCCGATCCGGATCATGCGGTCGAGCCCCACCCGCCGGGTCAGCGAGCCGGACAGGAAGCTGCCGATCATGTAGCCGATCACGACCGCGCCGAAACAGATGCCGAACGCCATCGGCGACAGGCCCAAGCCGGTCACGAACACGAAGCTCGATCCGGAGATGAAGGTGAAGATCCCGCAATAGGAGAACGCGACGATCAGCGTGTAGGTGGTGAAGCCGCGATCGGCCAGGCAGGTCCGCCAATTGGCCAGCAGCCGGCCCGGCCGGGTCGCGGTGGGATCCTTGTGCCGGTTGGTTTCCGGCAGCAGCGGGATCAGGCAGGCCAGGATCACGGCTCCGAAGCCGACCAGGGTCCACAGGGTCGACCGCCAGCCGAACTGCTCGGTCAGCACCCCGCCGATGATCGGGCCGATCGCCGGGGCCAGCGCCATGGCCATCGCCATATAGGACATCACCCGTGCCGCGGCCTCCCGCTCGAACAGGTCGCGGACCACCGCCCGGCCCAGGACCGGGCCGCAGCAGGCGCCGACCGCCTGCAGGAACCGCCAGGCGACCAGCGTCTCGACACTGGTCGCGACCGCACAGCCGACGCTCGCGACCGTGTACAGGGCGACCCCGGCGATCAGCAGGGGCCGCCGCCCGAAGCGGTCGGACAGCGGGCCGTAGATCAACTGGCTGACGGCGAAGCCGACCAGGAACACGCTCAAGGTAAGCTGGATGGTGGCGACATCCGTCGCCAGGGCCGTCTGCATCGCCGGCAGGGCCGGCAGATAGAGATCCGTCGACATCGGTCCGAACCCCACCAGGGCGGTCAGCAGCACGATCACCGCCCCGCCGGCTCGGCCGCGGGGCCGGTCGGCCGGTAGCAAGGAGGGAGAGGGGTCGGTCATCGTGCGGCAGTCGGGCGGTGGGGCGACGGGGGCGGGCATGGACCGGTTCGGTCCGTCTTGTCGGTTAGATCAACCAGCGTTCAGATTGACTCATCTGAACGCAGATAAGTTGATCTACTTTAAAGAGTTAGAGCCTCCTATCCGCGTCCGAACGGACGCGGATAGGAGGCTCTAGCCGAAGCGATGCAGGCTCATCCCCTCCCGTTTCAGCCAGGTCTTTGACGCCTCCCCGTCGCCCTCCGTCAAGGCGGCGCACAGCCGCCAGAAACGGGAGCCGTGGTTCATCTCGGCCAGATGGGCGACTTCGTGCGCCGCCACATAGTCGATGACCGGCGGCGGCGCCATGATCAGCCGCCAGGAATAGCTCAGCCGGCCGGTGGTCGAGCAACTCCCCCAGCGGCTCCTGGTGTCCTTGATCGTCACCCCGGTCAACGGACGGGCGCCGGCCGGCAGCCGGGCGGCCTTGGCCCGGCTCAGATCCGTCAGCCGCTGCCGCGCGCGCTGCCGGAGATGGTCGTGCACCCGGCGGGGCACGCACGCCGGGTCCGGTCCGGTGACCGCCAGCACGCCGTCGCCGCAATGGACCGGTCGGCCGCGGCCGGGCCGATGCTCGATCCGGTACGCCACGCCTTCGACGGGGATGCTGTTGCCGGGCACGAACGGGATCCGGCCGGGGTGGGCGGCCTGCCGTTCGGCGATCCAGCCGGTGTGGCGGTCGAGGAAATCGCGCACCTGGGCCGAAGGGGCGGAGGGCGGCACGGTGATCACCGCTTCGGCCGTCACCGGATCGACCCGGAGGGTCAGCCGCCGGGCGCGGCGGGACCGTCGCACCGCCACCGGCACGCCGGTGCGGGTGACGATCAGGGCGGCCGCCGGGGCCGCGGGACGGCAAGGGATGGACATCGGGACGGCTGCGCGGACCAAGCGATGGAGAGGACCGTCCGGCCGACCGGCGCACCGTCGACGATGGACGTCGGCGAAGGCTAAAGAGGTTTGCGGGTCGGCACCAGGATGCGGTGAGGTCCCGACATACGGCCGACGCTCAGCCCTGCTCCGTCCCGGTCAGCGGGTGGTCGTCCGGTTGGCGCGCGGCGGCCGCACCGTCGGTTCCGTACCGGCCGACCAGCAGAGCATAGGTGCCGATGCCCGCGACCGCCATCAAGATCGGCACCACACCGGCCGCCAGAGCGGTCTCCCCGCCGAACAGGCTGATCGCCCCGGAGCCCAGCGCCCCCGCCCCCATCTGCAGGAACCCGATCAGGGACGAGGCCTGTCCGGCCATGTGCGGATAGGGGCCGATCGCCCCGGCCATGGCGTTGGGCAGCACCAGCCCCATGCCGACGAGCCAGAGGGTCATCGGCCCCAGGATCGTGACGATCAGGATCGTGTCGGTGAACACGGCCACGCTCAGTCCCAGCCCGCCGCTCAGGATCAGCCCGCCGCCGGCCAGGATCAGCCGGTCGATCCCGACCCGGCCCACGAACCGGTTGGCCAACAGGGACCCGATGAAATAGGCGGCGGTGGTGGCGACCAGGGTCCAGCCGTACAGATCCGGCGACAAACCGATCATGTCGATGAAGATGAACGGTCCGATGGCCGCATAGGCCAGCAGGCCGCCCAACGCGCAGGACAGCGCCGCGACGTAGCCGACGAACTCCCGCGCGGACAGCAGTTGGCCATAGCGCGCCAGAACGGGCCGGAACGCCAACTTGGCGCGGTACTCCGGCTTCAGCGTCTCCGGCAGAACCGTCAGGCCGATGACCGTGTTGGTCAGCCCCAGGGCCATCAGCACCACGAACACCGAAGCCCAGCCGAAATGCACGCTGAGATACCCGCCGATCAGCGGTCCGATCGCCGGCGCCACCGTCATCGCCAACGCCACCAGGGACAGCATCCGGGCCGCCTGACGGCCGTCATAGAGGTCGCGGATCAGGGCGCGCGCGACCACCGGGGCGGCACAGGCGCCCAGCGCCTGGACGAACCGGGCGACCAGCAACTGGCCGATCGACTCCGACATGGCCGCGAACGCGCTGCCCACGGCGAAGACGAGCATGCCGCCGATCAGCACCGGTCGGCGCCCGAACCGGTCGGCGACCGGACCGTAGATCAACTGAGCCGCTGCGAACGCCGCCAGATAGAGCGTCAGGGTCAGTTGCACCATCGACGAGGAGGTTCCCAGGATCACCGTCAGGGACGGCATGCTGGGGGTGTACATCGACATCGTCAGCGGCCCGACCGCCACCAGTACCGTGGCAAGCAGAGTGACCTGGTAATCCGTCCTTATTGTAGAGGGCCTCATCCTAACCGGTCGCACTCATCCTTATCGAAATCCCGTTTATCGGGAATCCTGTATGGCCCACCATACAAGTGTGGCGCATGCGTTGACAGTGCCGAAAAGCGATTTCCATAGTTGGGTTCGCTCATGGCCTCCCCGCAGCGGTGCCGTTCGGATGAGGTCCCACACCGAAAAAACGACTCCGGGAGGTCCCCGACGCCATGCCTCAGGCGACCCATGTGCTTGCGATCGATCAAGGGACGACCTCGACGCGCGCGATCCTGTTCGATCCCTCGGGCGTACCGGCCGGCACCGCGCAGCGGGAGTTCACCCAACACTATCCCGCCGATGGCTGGGTCGAGCACAATCCCGAGGACATCTGGACCGATACCCTGACCGTCTGTCGGGAAGCCGTCGCGGTTGCCGGCCGGACGATCGACGACGTCGCGGCGATCGGGATCACCAACCAGCGGGAGACGGTGGTGATCTGGGACCGGGCGACGGGACGGCCGATCCACAACGCGATCGTCTGGCAGGATCGGCGGACGGCCGGGTTCTGCCGGGAACTGGTCGCCGCGGGCCATGCCGACGGGGTGCAGCGCCGCACGGGCCTGGTGATCGACGCCTATTTCTCGGCCTCGAAGATCAGGTGGCTGCTCGATCACGTTCCGGGCGCCCGTGCCCGCGCCGAGCGGGGGGAGCTCGCGTTCGGGACGATCGACACGTTCCTGCTGTGGCGGCTGACCGACGGCGCGGTGCATGCGACCGACGCCACCAATGCCTGCCGGACCCTGCTGTTCAACCTCGCCGCCCAGGACTGGGATGACGAGGTGTTGGCGATCTTCGGCGTACCGCGGGCGATCCTGCCCACCGTCATGGACAGCTCCGCCGCGTTCGGGGAGGCCGCCCGCGGTCATTTCGGCCGGCCGGTCCCGATCACCGGGATCGCGGGCGACCAGCAGGCGGCGACGGTCGGCCAGGCCTGCTTCGAGCGCGGCACCATGAAATCGACCTACGGCACCGGATGCTTCGCCCTGTTGAACACGGGCGAGGCGGCGGCGCTATCGTCCAACAAGATGCTGACGACGGTGGCGTACCGGCTGGACGGCAAGCCGACCTTCGCGATCGAGGGATCGATCTTCGTCGCCGGGGCGGCCGTCAAATGGTTGCGGGACGGTTTCCGGGTGATCGGCAGTGCGCACGAGACCGCCGATCTGGCGGCGATGCTGCCGGACAATCACGGTGTCTATCTGGTGCCGGCCTTCGTCGGCCTGGGGGCGCCCCATTGGGACCCCGACGCCCGCGCGGCGATCTACGGGCTGACGCTGGATGCGTCGCCGGCCCATCTGGCCCGGGCGGCCCTGGAGGCGGTGGCCTATCAGACCCGCGACCTGATTGAGGGCATGGCGGCCGATGCCGGCGGCCGGCCGGCGGTGGTGCGGGTCGATGGCGGCATGGTGGTGAACGACTGGCTGTGCCAGTTCCTGGCGGACATGCTCGATACCCCCGTCGAACGGCCGACGGTGACCGAGACGACGGCCCTGGGCGCGGCCTATCTGGCGGGGCTCAAGGTCGGGGTGTTCGAGGATCTCGACGCGATCTCCCGCGCCTGGACGCGCGACCGGCTGTTCGAACCGCGGATGTCGGCCGACCTGCGCCAGTCGCTCTATGCCGGATGGCGGCATGCGGTGGACCGCACGCTCAGCCCTCTGACGTAGCCTGTCGGCATGGCGCATGCCTGGCCTTCCGGATCCGGGCGGCGATCGGGTGCAGCATGCTCAACAGGCCCGGGGCCGCGGGGATCGGCGGCGCCCGGCCGTCCTTGGTCTCATGGCGCCGTGCGGTGATCTGCATCCGCAGATCGTCGCGCACGAAGCCCATATCGGACAGCACGTGATCGCTCTGCCGGCTGAGATACCAGCGGGTGCGTTCGGTCTGAACCCAGCCTATGATCGCGGACAGCAGCATGGACGGTCTCCCTGCGGAGGTGGGGACCAAGGGGAAGGCGTGGGGCCGGTCCGGCTCAGCAGCAGGCCGGTGCCCGCACCGTCGGGACGGACCGGATCGGCCGGCGGTGGCCGCGCGCCCCCCGGGTCGGGCCATCCGGGCGAGCGTTCGGGACGCGGCGGCCCGCCAGGGATTGCCAAAGCCCGGCGCGGTCGACACCCAGGTCGGCCAGCACATGGTCGCTCTGGCGGGAGAGGTGATGGTAGGCGTGCAGCCGGCCGGCGAGAGCGATGATCGAACCGAGCACCATGTCGGGTCTCCAGATAACGGCTTGCGTGGAAGACTGAATGCATTCAGATTGCCGAGGGCCGGATTTCTGAATGCATTCAGTCACGGTGTTCACTATGATCCGACAAACTGGATCGATCAAGAGGGGTCACCTGGAAAAATCGTGGACCAGTCATGACCACATTGCGTGATATCGCCGAGGCGCTGGGAGTCTCCCGCACGTCGGTGTCCAACGCGTTCAACCGGCCCGATCAGCTGTCGCCCGACCTGAAGGACAGGATCCTCGCCAAGGCCAAGGAACTCGGCTATCTCGGCCCCGATCCGGTCGCCCGGATGCTGCGGACCGGCCAGGCCGGCGCGATCGGGATCGTCTTTGCGGAGAGCCTGCCGTTCGCCTTCTCCGACCCGGCGGCGATCACCCTGCTGCAGGGGGTCGCCGCCGTTTGCGAGCCGGTGGACAAGGCGTTGGTCCTGTTGCCGGCCCTGGATGAAGCGGCGGCGCAGACCGCCATCCGGTCGGCCGCGGTCGACGGCTTCATCGTCTATTGCCTGCCCGAAGGCAGCCCCGTCATGCCGGCCTTGCGCGAACGCGGGCGGCCGCTGGCGACCGTCGACCAGCGGCCGATCCCCGGGATCCCGGCCGTACGGATCGACGACCGGGCCGGGGCGGAGACCTGCGCCCGCCATCTGCTGGATCTCGGTCACCGTCGGTTCGGTATCATCGCCATGGAGATGAACCTGACCAGTACCGGCGGGCTGGTGACCGGCGACCGGTTCGCCGACAGCCGTTTCTCGGGCACGACCGAGCGGTTGCGCGGCTACGAGCGCGGGCTCGGCCGGGCCGGCATCCTGCTCGACCAGGTGGTGATCTACGAGGCCGACGATCCCGGAGAGGAGGCCGGCAAAACCGCCGCCTTGACGGTGCTGCAGCAGAGCCCCCGCCCCACCGCCTTGTTGGTGATGAGCGACCGGCTGGCGATCGGCGCGATGCAGGCGGCCGAAGCCCTCGGCCTGGCCGTGCCCCGGGATCTCTCGATCGTCGGTTTCGACGACATCCCGGCGGCGGCGCAGGTGACGCCGGCGTTGACCACCATCCGCCAGCCGTTCTTCGAGAAGGGCCGGACGGTGGCCGCGGCCGTGCTCGATCCGGCCGCGACCCCGGACGTCACCCTGTTCCCCTACGACTTGATCGTCCGGAGTTCGACCGGCCCGGCTCCCGACCGGGCCGTCGGATCCTGACCCCGGCGCGCTTGGTCCCCATACGAGAATCACGCCATGATACTGTTGATTGGCCGGATCAGCCGGGATCGCGGCGTTCCCGTCGGGGGAGCGGCGCGGCGATCCGGTACCGTGGCCCTCGGCACGCGGGGGCGGCGGGGGGGAGCCGGGTTCGCGAGGCGGTGGCCGTCGCCCGAAAGACGTATCTTGGGACGGGGATCATGACGAGATCGAGGCGGGTGCTGTCGATGGTCGTCGGCGTGCTGTGCCTGGCCCTGGCCGGCTGCACGGCCGGGCCGCCCAGCCGGCCCGCGGTGACGGCGGCACCGCCCGCCGATCCGATGGCCGGTCTGTTCCCGCAGATCGCCGCCGCCGGCCCGCGGCAGCTTGGACCGACCTGCTTGACCGACCGGGAGATCCAGGCCGATCTGTTCACCCGGCTGCGCACCCAGATGATGGTGACCGGGCTGACCTGCGCGGCGCTGCTGGACCGCCCGGAACTGTTCACCGCCTATCAGGGCTTCCTGCACACCCATGGCGACGTCGTCCTGCTGGTCCAGCGGGAGTTGGGATGGGTGCTGAGCCGCGGCCGGCCGGGCAGTCCCGACCGGCTCTTCGACACCTACGTCACCGGACTCGCCAATGAGGAATCGGTTCTGGCAGCCGATATCAGCCCGGTGCGGTATTGCACCTTGCGGTCCGATCAGTTCCGGACGGCCAGCCGGTTCACCGCCTGGGACCTGCAGGCCTATCTCGACGAAGCGTGGCGCCGGCAGGTCGCGCTGTATCCACGCTGTGCCGCCTGACCGCGGGGGCGGTCGCCAGATCGGCCTTGCGTTCAGATGGCCAGGTGATCGACTTCAAAGAATCGGAGCATCCAGCGTCCGAACGGACGCAGGGTGCTCCGGCGGGCCAGAAGGGTCAATGAAGGTCAATGGGCGAAGACCTGTGACATGTCGCGGAAACTCTTGAACTCCAACGCGTTGCCGCTGGGGTCCTGGAAGAACATCGTCGCCTGCTCGCCGGTTTCGCCCTTGAACCGGACATAGGGCTCGATCACGAACGCCGTGCCCGCGGCCTTGAGCCTGTCGGCCAGGGTCTCCCACTGATCCCAGGGTAGGATCGCGCCGAAATGCCGGACCGGCACGTTATGGGTGTCGACCGCGTTGGTCGGTTCGGCGAGACCGGCTGTGTCCTCGACGAGATGGGCGGTGATCTGATGGCCGAAGAAGTCGAAATCGATCCAGCGATCGGATTCGCGGCCGGTGCGGCAGCCCAGGAGGTCGGTGTAGAACGCCCGCGTCGCCGCCAGGTCGGACACCGGGAAGGCGAGGTGGAACGGTGTGTCTGTCATCGTATCTGCATCTCGATCGAAGGCGGGAAACGGAGGATCAGGCGCGGTCGGCGGCCGAGGCCGCGCCCCTTCGCTGGTCGGTGGATCGGTTGACCAGGGCAAGGCCGGCAAAGATAAGGACCACGGCGACAAACAGCCAGGGGCTGTGACGTTCCCCGAACAGCACCATGCCCCACGCGATGCCCGTCACGGTGACGAGATAGCCGACCAGGCTGATCACCACCGGCGGGGCAATCCGCATCAGCTCGAAATAGACGACGAACATAGCACAGGTAATCGCGACCTGGCCCAGGATGGCCAGATCGCCCGCATGCAGCGCCGCCGGGTCGGGGATGTATACCGACCCGGTGGCGATCACCACCGGGGCGATCATCAGGCCGGCGGCGATCAGCATGCCGGCGGCCAGCGCCAGCGACGGGGTGCCGACCGGCCGCCACCGGGCGCCGCCGACGACCGAGACCGCGTAGCAGGCCGGTCCGATCATCGCCAGCAGCACCCAGCCGGTCATCCAGGGCTCCGGCGTGCCGGCACCGGGCAGGACGACGATCGCCGCCCCGGCGAGGCCGACCGTCACCCCTGCCGCCCGCACCGGCGAGAAGCGTTCCAGCATCAGCGCCAACGAGATCAGATAGGTGAACAGCGGCACCATGTTGGTGATCGCACTGACCAGGCCGACCGGGATCTGCGCGATCACGGTGTAGATCAGTGCGTTGGGAATACCCAGACCGAACGCGCCCATGAAGGCGAGATAGCCCAGATGTCGGCGATCGATCGGCGGGGTCTGGCGGCGCCACAGGGCGACCACCAGCAGCACCATGCCCGATCCCAAAGACTGCCACCAGGCATAGCCGAGGGGCGGCACGCCGGCATTGGCGGCGACCTTCGACAGGGAGAACGCCAGGCCCCAGAACGTCCCCAGGACGCAGACCAGGCCGAGTCCCAGCCAGGGCGGGGCCGCGTCCGGGTCAGGACGTCCCGGTGCCGGTGCCATGCTGCTCCAACCATCGGTCGTCCGGGAACAGGGCCCTGGCCCGATCGGCCGCCCGGTGCGCTTCGGCCATGCGGCCGAGACCGGTGAGGCACCGTATCCTGCCCGCCCAGTCGTCCGCGGATGCACCGCCCCGCTCGATCACCGCGGCGAACAGCGGCTCGGCTTCCGCGACAAGACCGAGATGCTCGGCCAGGCGTGCGGCGGCGCGCAGGATGTCCGCACGGTCGGGACCGGTACCGGCGAGCGATACGAGGTCCGACACGCGCCGCTGCGCGGCCGTCCCGTCGCCCGCATCGACGACCGCATCGCCCATGATCTCGAGGGCCCGGCCCAGGTCTTCGAGCTGCCGCCCGTCTCTGGCCGCCGCGGCGGTCGCCGAGCCGACCGTCTCCCGCACCGCGCCGAGATAGGGCAGCAGTGCGATCAGCTCGGTCTGCCGCTCGGCGATGGCATGGGCCGACGACCGGTCGAGCCGGTGCGGCGGGGTGGCGCTGCCGAAGGTGCGGTAGAAGCGGTCCGCCAGGCGGGCCCAAGCGCCGGAACCACCCTGTGCCGGCCGGCGGGCGCGGTACAGGTCCTTGTCCAGGATGTCGCGGGAGAACGTTTCGATCGCCCCTCGTTCAGGCGAAAGGCCGAGATAGTCGGCGATCGCCGCCAGGGTTTCGGCCGGGTGACGGTACAGCGACCGGTGCCGCACCAGCAACGTGTCGTCGCCATCCAGGGCCCGCAGGCACTCCAGCATCGTTACGCACCACAGCGCATGCATCGGCTCGGCGGCCATGATGTTGCGGTAGAAGGACCGCGACCGCCGGGCGCGGCGGACCTGGCTTTCGGCCACCTCCGCCGGATCCCGAACAATCAGGATCCGCTTGGGGGCGATCCCGTGCTCCCGGAAGGTCGCCACCCAGAACGGATAGACCAGCGACATGCGCGGGTCCTTGACGGCCCAGGCCCTCGAACCGGCGAATTGCGTCTCGAGCAAGGTGCCCGCGGCCGCGCGATCGCCGGCGAAGGTGTCGCCGGTGAAGTCGTGCAGGCCAGCCCGGAACCCCCAATTGTCCCAGGATGCACCCAGCCGGGTCAGCAGCGCGTCGTTGAACCGATGGACCGGGTGGTTCTCGAAGAAGCCCTTCGGGTTCTCCGAGGAGGTGTTGAGCGTCTTGTCGCCCAGGTCGCAGCCGATCGCTTCGAGACCGGCGGTGAGCAACGACGTCCCGGACCGGTGGACACCCAGGACGACCGCCCCCCTGGTCTTCCAGGCGGCGGCGGCCGGTGCCGGAGCTGCGGTCGAGGGCATCGGGATCCATGCCGGTTGCGGGGCCGGTTGCGGGGCCGGTTGCGGGCGATCGCTTACGGCGCAGCGACGCGGCCGCGCAACCATGCCAGACCTGCCGGCAGGGTTCCATGGGGCCGGTGTTCGAGATCCGGGGCGAACAGATCCGGCCCGTCGCCCGGCCATCCAACCGGATCGGCCGGGCGCGTCGGACCGGAAGCCTCCGCAACCGCTCGATATCCCCCCGCCCCGGCGATCGGAGGGGAGAAGGACCGTCGACCGGGTCCGGAGCGGGCCTGCCCTGCGCCTCAGTCCAACCCGTCGAACAGCGCGGTCGACAGGTAGCGCTCGGCGATCGAGGGGATGATGGCGACGATCCGCTTGCCGGCATGGTCGGGCCGCTTGCCGACCTCGATCGCCGCGGCCAGGGCCGCACCGGACGAGATACCGGCCGGCAGGCCCTCGATCCGTGCCGCTTCCCGGGCCAGGGCGAAGGCGGTGTCGTTGCCGATCTGAACGACCTCGTCGATCAGATCGGTCTTCAGGATCGCCGGCACGAACCCGGCGCCGATGCCCTGGATCTTGTGCGGGCCCGGAGTACCGCCGGACAGCACCGGGCTGTCCTCCGGCTCCACGGCGACGATCCGCACTCCCGGTCGCCGGGCCTTGAGCACCTCGCCAACACCGGTGAGCGTGCCCCCGGTGCCGACGCCGGACACCAGAACATCGATCTGACCGCCGGTATCGGCCCAGATCTCCTCGGCCGTGGTGGCGCGGTGGACGGCCGGGTTGGCCGGGTTCTGGAACTGCTGGGGCATGATCGCATCGGGCAGGCTTGCGATCAGCTCCTCGGCTTTGGCGATCGCTCCCTTCATGCCCTTGGCCGCTTCGGTCAGGTGCAGCTCCGCCCCCAGCAGTTTGAGCATCTTGCGCCGTTCCACCGACATGCTCTCCGGCATCGTCAGGATGAGCCGGTAGCCCTTGGCGGCGGCGACGAAGGCAAGCGCGATCCCGGTGTTGCCGGATGTCGGCTCCACCAGCACCGTGCGGCCCGGACCGATGCGGCCCTCGGCCTCGAGCGCTTCGAGCATCGCCTTGCCGATCCGGTCCTTGACGCTGGACAGCGGGTTGAAGAACTCCAGCTTGGCGGTCAGGTCGGCCTCGACGCCATGCGCCCTGGCCAGCCGCGACAGGCGGACCAGCGGTGTCGCGCCGATCGTGTCCAGCACACTGTCGTAGATGCGCCCGCGGAATTCGGTTGAAGCAGCGGTCGAGCCGTCCATCGGGGATTTCCCATTGGATGTGGATGGGTAGCCTGGCTGAGATCAATATCGTTCAGGCGCCCGCTATTCACAAGAGAGAAGACCATAAACAATAATTTTATCTATATATTAGTGTGAAATGATCTGGAAGCGAAGCCTGAATGTCGTTCCGGCCCGAAGAGCGCCGCAAGGGCTGGCGGCTGACCAACACCGATGCCGCCATCGCCGACCTGCTCGACCAACCCCAGGCCCGCCGCTCGCTCATCGGCTTGGCGCATCTTCAGGGACGACCGGGGTCAGCGGTCCAGATGATCGAGGATCGCCTCGGCCAGGGCCGCGATCTCCCGCCCGGCCGGGCTGCGGGGAGCGGCTTCGGTAATGCCGCGACCATCGAGCAAGGTGGCGGCCAGTGCCGCACGGTTGCCGATGGTGACCGGCGACACCGGCACGCCCAGGGCCGCGATCTCGCCGCGCACCGCGTCGGCCAGCTTTCCGCGGGCCGGCAGCCGGTTGATCACCAGCATCGCAGGCCGTTTTTCCCCAGCCGCCATGTCCAGCGTCGGTTGGGTGGCCCACAGGTCCATGGGGCTGGGCTGCACCGGTATGAGTACCAGATCGGCGGCGCGGACGGCGATCTTGGCCTCGGTTTCCATATGCGGGGGACTGTCGACCAGCACCACGTCGTGATCACGCGTCAGCCGGTCGACCTCGGCCTGGGTCCGCCAGCCGGTGATGCGGCTGAAGGTCAACGCCGCCGTCGGCCGTTCCCGGTCGTCGCCGATCCGCCGCGCATACCAGCGCGCGAGGCTGCCTTGGGGGTCGATGTCGACGGCGGCGACCTTGCGGACCCCGCCACCGGTCAGGGCGACGGCCAGATGCGCGGCCAACGTGGTCTTGCCCGAACCCCCTTTTTGCTGCGCGATGGTCACGGTCCAGGCCATGGAACGCCCTCCCGATTCGGACATTTTGCACTGCAGCGCATCGTGAATGGCCGGGGCATGCACGGCAAGCACCGGTGGATCGCCTTGGGTCCCCGGTCGCACCCGGCTATATGCCTGCCGGCATGACAGACCCCCTGCCCGCTCCGCCCGCCCCCCGGATCGTCGGCGCCGGCCCCGCCGCCATCGCCCGCGCGGCCGCCTGCCTGCGGTCCGGCGGGCTGGTCGCCTTCCCCACGGAAACGGTCTACGGCCTCGGGGCCGACGCGACCGACGATCGCGCCGTTGCGCGGGTCTTCGCGGCCAAAGGCCGGCCGCGGTTCAATCCGCTGATCGTCCACACCGCCAGCGGTGCCGCGGCGGAGCGGCTGGCCGCCTTCGACGACCGGGCCGAGCGGTTGGCCGACGGCTTCTGGCCGGGACCGCTGACCCTGGTCCTCACGCGCCGTCCCGAATGCCCGGTCTCCCCTCTCGCCTCGGCCGGTCTCGACACGGTGGCGGTGCGGGTGCCCGGACATCCGGTCGCCCAGGCGCTGCTGGCCCGGACCGGCATCCCCGTTGCCGCACCCAGCGCCAACCGATCGGGCGAGGTCAGCCCCACGACGGCGGCCCATGTGCGCGACAGCCTCGGAGACCGCGTGCCGATGATCCTGGCCGGCGGCCGCTGCCCGGTCGGGCTCGAAAGCACGGTCGTCGATCTGTCCGGCCCGACGATGCGGATCCTGCGGCCCGGCGCGATCACGGCGACGGCGATCGCGGCGGTGCTGGGCGAACCGGTCGCGCCGCCCCCCCCTGTCGCGGGGACGGCCGACGCGCCTGCGTCCCCCGGGCAGCTTGCCAGCCACTACGCCCCGCGGGCGCAGGTGCGGCTCGACGCCCGGCAGGCCGAGCCGGGGGAGGCCCTGCTGACCTTCGGCCCCGACCTGAGATCCGGGCCGATGGTGCTCAATCTCAGCGAGACGGGCGACCTCGCCGAGGCGGCGGCCAACCTGTTCGCCCATCTGCGGGCCCTGGATGCCGGCGGCCCGCCCTCGATCGCCGTGGTTCCGATCCCCGACCGCGGGCTGGGCGTGGCGATCAACGACCGTCTGCGGCGTGCGGCCGCACCGCGCTAGAGCCGCTTATCTGCATCCGAACGGACGCAGATAAGCGGCTCTCACTATCTTTGAAGTCGATCACCTTATCTCCGTTCAGACGAGTCCATCTGAACGGAGATAAGGTGATCTAGGCCGGCAACCGAACGGTGTGCCGCAGCCGGGGTTCGACACGGACCCGCCCCATGCGATAAGCGGGGAAGCGACCGCCCTTGCCGACCCGAAGACGGGGAGCCGATCCCGCCATGACCGTGCGCCCGCTTGCCGACCCGCAACCCGCCGGCCTGTCCGATGGTCTGATCGACCGGCTCGTCGGTCTGATCGGACCGAGCGCGGTGCTGACCACAGCCGAAGACCGGGTGCCCTATCTCAAGGAATGGCGCGGCCGGTATCAGGGCCAGGCCCCGGTGGTGGTGCGGCCCGGATCGACCGCCGACCTCGCCGCGGTGGTCCGGGTGTGCGCCGAGGCCGGTGTGTCGATGGTGCCCCAGGGCGGCAACACGGGCCTGGTCGGAGGGGCCGTCGCCGGAGCCGATCAGGTGCTGATCTCAACCGACCGGCTGACCGCCGTCCGATCGCTCGATGTCGTCAACAACACCATCACCGTCGAAGCCGGGGTGATCCTGCAATCGATCCAGGAAGCCGCCGATGCGGCCGACCGGCTGTTTCCCCTGTCCTTGGGGGCCGAAGGCTCCTGCCGGATCGGCGGCAACCTGTCGACCAATGCCGGCGGCACCGGCGTGCTGCGCTATGGCAACGCCCGGGACCTGACCCTGGGGCTGGAGGTGGTGCTGCCCGATGGCCGGATCTGGGACGGCTTGCGGGGCCTGCGCAAGAACAACACCGGCTACGACCTCAAGCACCTGTTCATCGGCGCGGAGGGCACGCTGGGGATCATCACGGCGGCCGTCCTCAAGCTGTTTCCCAAGCCCAGGGATCGGGCGACGGCGCTGGCCGCGGTGCCCGACCCCGACGCGGCGCTGGCCCTTCTGACCCGCGCCCAGGCCGGCAGCGGCGATGCGGTGACGGGCTGCGAGCTGATGTGCCGCCAGGTGATCGACTTCGCTCTCGAGCACATCGACGGCGTGGTCGACCCGCTGTCCGGACGGTCGCCCTGGTATGTGCTGATCGAGTTCACCAGCCCTGCCGCGCCGCGCCAGGGGGCGGGCCTGACCAGCCAGATGGAGACGGTCCTGGCAGCCGCGTTCGAGGCCGGGGAGGTGACCGACGCCGCCATCGCCGCCAGCGACGGCCAGGCCAGGGCGTTGTGGTTCATCCGCGAGGCGATCGTCGACGGTCAGCGCCCCGAAGGGGGGTCGATCAAGCATGACATCGCCGTCCCGGTGTCCGCGGTGCCGCGGTTCCTCACCGAGGCCGGAGCGGCGATGGACGCCTACATGCCGGGGATCCGGCCGGTGCCGTTCGGGCATCTGGGCGACGGCAACCTGCACTACAACATCAGCCAGCCGGTGGGGATGGACCGGGACGCCTTCCTCGCCCATTGGGATCCGGTGACCCGGATCATCCACGACATCACGGCCGGGCTCGGCGGCACCTTCAGCGCGGAGCACGGCGTCGGCCGGTCCAAGCGCGCCGAACTGGCGACGACCAAGGCCGGGGTCGAACTGGAGCTGATGCGGGCCGTCAAGACCGCGATCGATCCGGCCGGGCTGATGAACCCCGGCAAGGTGCTGTGAGGCGGGCTGCCACCGGCCGGAGCCGGTCAGGCACCGGTCGCGAAGGCCGACAGCGCCGCCCCGGTGAAGCGAAAATAGACCTTCTCCGGGACCTGACCCGCGCCGATGCGCCCGTAGAACGCGATCGCCCGGGGATTGTCGGTCTCGGCCGTCCAGTCGAACCGGGTGCAGCCATGGGCTACGGCCATGCGTGCCAATGCCCGCATCATGGCTTCGCCGGTGCCCTGCCCGCGCTCCCCGTCGAGCACGAACAGGTCCTTCAGGAACAGGGTTCCGTGCTTCGTGGGGGCGGGCAGCAGAAGGGTCACGGTCGCGAAGGCGACCGGTGCGTCGCCGCGCCAACCGATCAGCATGTCGACCCCCGACCGGCCGTCCAGGATGCGGTCGGCCGCGGCCTCGGCTTCGGTCGACTGGCCCGGCTGTTCGCCCCGATAGTGGCGCTGGCACGCCCGCAGCAACGCCGCCATGGCGGTATGATCCTCCGCCGTCGCCGGCCGGATCTGCAAGGGGTCGCCGTCCTGCGGGCGCACTGTCGGGTCCATGATGACTGCCCTGTGAGACGCTGTCCGCCTCCGAAGTGGTCCTTGCCGCGGCGTCTTGCCAGGGTCGCGGCGTTCGGTGCGCCATCGTTTCCCCGTTCCGTGATCGCCGGCGGCCCATGACCAATCCCCATATCGTCGATCCCCAGACCGACCAGGCCGCTCTGCTGTCGGAGCCGCGGCTGTACGGTCCCGCCGTCGCCGGGGTCGAACGGATCGACACCCACGGCGCCCGGGTCTATCTGGGCGGTGATCGGGTGCTCAAGCTCAAGCGCGCGGTCGACTACCCCTATATGGACCTGTCCACCGTGGCCCTGCGGGAGCGGGCCTGCCGGGAAGAACTCGTGCTGAACCGGCGGACGGCGGCCGGCCTGTATCGCGGTGTGGCGGCGATCGTCCGGTGCCCGGACGGCAGCGTGGTGCTGAGGCCCGACGGCCCCGGACTGGACCGGACGACGGTGATCGACTGGGTGGTCGACATGAACCGGTTCGATCAGAGCCGGCAGTTGGACCGGCTCGCTTCGGCCGGTGCGCTCGACGCGCCGGTCATCGACGCCTTGGCCGATGGCCTGGCTGACTTCCACGCCCATGCCGCCCCGGTCGGTCGGGACAATCTGGAGGCCATGGGCTGGGTGGTCCGGGACAATGCTGCCGAGTTGAAGGAGATGACCGGAACGGTCCTGCCGGCCGATCGGGTCGCCGAACTGGTTCGCCGCACCGACCAGGCATTCGAGCGGCACCGGGACACCCTGGCCGGCCGGACCGGAAGGGGATGGGTCCGCCGCTGCCATGGCGATCTGCATCTGCGCAACATCGTGCTGCTGGAAGACGGGCCGGCACCGTTCGATGCGATCGACTTCAACGACGCGCTGGCGGAGGTCGACACGCTGTACGACCTCGCCTTTCTGATCATGGATCTCGATTTCCGCGGGTTTCGAGCACACGCCAACCGGCTGTTCGCCCGGTATCTGATCCGATTGGGCGATCTGAGCGGGTTGTCGCTGCTGCCGTTGTACCTCGCCATCCGGGCGACGGTGCGGGCCAAGATCTCCGCATCGCTGTCGCTGACCCTGGACGATCGGGCCGCCGCCCGGGCCGCCCGCGCCGAAGCGGCCACCTATCTCGACCGGGCGATCGCCTATCTGGAGGAGTGGCCCGCTCGGCTCGTCGTCGTCGGCGGGCTGTCGGGCACGGGCAAGACCACCGTCGCCCGTGCCCTCGCCCCCGATCTGGACAGTTGCCCGGGGGCGCTGCACCTGCGCAGCGACGCCATCCGCAAGACCCTTGCCGGTGTGGCGGAGGAAACCCGGCTGACGGCCGAACACTACACCGGTGCATGGCATGCCAGGACCTTCGCGGCCCTGCACCATCACGCGCGCACCGCCCTCGAGGCCGGCCGGGCCGTCGTGCTCGACGGCGTCTACGGCCGGCCGGCGGATCGCGCGGAGGTCGAAACCCTGGCCCGCGCGGTCGGCGTGCCGTTCCAGGGCATCTGGCTGGAGACCGATCCGGAAACGCGGATCGACCGGGTGTCCGACCGGGCCAAGGACGCCAGCGACGCCGATGCCGCCGTCGCCGCCCGGCAGGCCGGATGGATCACCGAACCGGTCGGTTGGCCGACCGTTCCGGCCGGCGGTGACGTTTCGGCCGTTGTCGCCGCGGCCCGCGCGGTGCTCGGCGGCTTGCCCGTCGACCCCAGGAACTGATGCACCCGACCGGGGTCGGATACGCGCTTGAGCCAAGTCAATGTAGGTCGGTTGACCAGGGTCCTACGCTCGACGTCTCCTGTCCGTGTCCCGTGCTTCACCCGCTGACCGGACTACCGCAGACGCCCGAAAGGGGCTTCGGCGATGATCAAGACACTGCTTTGCCCGTTGTCCGGCCACAAGTCGGATGAGCCGACCCTGTCGATGGCCCTGACCGTGGCTCGACTGTTCGACGCCCATGTCGACATCGTGTTCGCCAAACCGGACGTCAGCCAGACCATCCCCATGATCGGGGAGGGGATGTCGGCCGGGGTCATCGATCAGTTGATGAAGGCGGCCCAGGACGATCTCGCCAACCGGCAGAAGAGTGCGGAAGCCACGTACCGTGCCCATGTCGACGCCCTCGGCATGGCGGAGGCCGATACACCGCCGGGCCCCGGCACGGCCAACGCCGCGTGGCGGGTGATCCCCGGCCGGGAGGATTCCGTGGTGCTCAATCTGGGGGCGGTGACCGACCTGATCGTGCTGCCCAGCCATGTCGGTGAGGATGTCGAGGTCCAGCCCACGGTGACCTTGGAGGCGGCCCTGCTGCAAGGCTGCCGCCCGATCCTGGTCGCCGCGCCGGAAGCCGCCGACGGTGTCGGCAACAGCATTGCGATCGCCTGGAACGGCCGGACCGAACCGGCCGCGGCGGTCGCCGGTGCGATGCCGTTCTTGCACCGGGCCAGGGCGGTCCATGTGCTGACGGCCGCGACCGATGGAGATGAGGGACCCGCCTCCGCCGGGCTGATCGACTATCTCGCCTGGCACGGGATCGATGCCCAGGCCCATCAGCTCGAACCCGGCCACGACAAGGTCGGAGACACTCTGATGGCGGCGGCCGGCGATCTCGGCGCGGATCTGGTCGTGATGGGAGGCTACGGCCATTCCCGCATGCGCGAACTGATCTTCGGCGGGGTGACCCGGTTCGTCCTCAGCCATGCGACCATACCGGTGCTGATGGCCCATTAGGCCGACCCCGATCCGGCGGCCGGGCGGGTATCCGCTGTTCCGGCCGCCCCGAAGCCGAGAGGACCGCCACGCGCGACACCGGAGCCGAGGAAGCAGACCGAGACCGCTGCAGAGCATCCTACGTCCGACCGGACGCAGATGAGAGGCTCACCCTCTTTGAAGTCGATCAACTTATCTGCGTTCAGATGAACCCATCTGAACGCGGGGTTGATCTAGAAGGCCGATCCAACGGCTCAGTCCGGTCCGCCCCACCAACCCAGGAGGAAACAACCGATGCTGACCATTCAAGACTGCATCGCCCTGTGCGATCTGACCGAGGATGAGGTCGAGGCGATCGCCGAGCACGAGCACATCCCCGAGATGCTGGCCGCCGAACTGGGCGCCTATCTCGTCCACACCGAGACCGGCGAGAAACGCATCAAGCGGATGATCGCCGAGGATATCGAGAACGCCACGCTGCGCGGCGACCTCAAGCACGCCGCCAAGCTCAGGCTGGTACTTCAGCACTATCTCGAAGTGCATGTGACGGCGTCCGAGCCGGCCTGACCGGCCGGCTTGAGCCGTCGCGCGGCGTCTCCGGGCTCTACGCGTCCGCCTCCTCCCGGGTGGGGCGGGGGATGGCGACGGCGTGGAACCCGCTGTCGACATGCACGATCTCTCCGGTGACCCCGCCGGCCAGGTCGCTCAGCAGATAGAGCGCCGTGCCCCCGACCTCGTCCAGCGTGACGTTGCGGCCCAAAGGCGCCGTCCGGGCGGTGAACCGGTAGGTGTAGCGCGCGTCGGCAATCGCGCTGCCGGCCAGCGTCCGCATCGGACCGGCGCTGATCGCGTTGACCCGCACCCCCTGCGGGCCGAGATCGGCGGCCAGATAGCGCACGCTGGCTTCCAGAGCCGCTTTGGCCACGCCCATGACGTTGTAGTTGGGGGTCACCCTCTCCGCCCCGAGATAGGTGAGGGTGAGCAGAGCCCCCCCTTCCCGCATCATCGGGCTGAGCCGGCGGGCGAGATCGGTGAACGAGTAGCACGAGATCCTGAGGCTGCGCTGGAAGTTCTCCAGCGAGGTGTCCATGTACCGGCCCTTGAGCTCGGTCTTGTCCGAATAGGCCACCGCGTGCACCGCGAAGTCGATCCGGTTCCAGCGCGACTGCAAGGTCGCGCACACCGTGTCCAGCGTGTCGGGCCGTTCCACGTCGCAGTTGATCACCAGGTCGGAACCGACCGAGGCGGCCAGCGGCGCCACCCGCTTGTGGAACGCCTCCCCCTGATAGGTGAAGGCCAGTTCGGCACCGGCCGCCGCCAGGGTCCGCGCGATACCCCAGGCGATCGACTTGTCGTTGGCGACGCCCAGGATCAACCCGCGCTTGCCGGCGAGCAGCCGTTGAAGCTCGGTCATGGCGTATTCAGTTCCCGTAGCGTTCGAAGACCAAGGTGGCGTTCGTGCCGCCGAAGCCGAAGCTGTTGGACATCACCCGGGTGAGCCCGGCGTCGTCGATCCGCTCCCGGGCGATCCGGAACCCTTCGGCCTCCGGGTCGAGGGTGTCGATATTGGCCGAGGCGGCGACGAAATCGTCTTGCATCATCAGAAGGCAGTAGATCGCCTCCTGCACCCCGGTGGCCCCCAGGGAATGACCGGTCAGAGACTTGGTGGAGCTGAGCCACGGCCCGGCCTCGTCGGACGCATTGCCGAAGACCTGCCGGATCGCTTCCAACTCCCGCACATCACCGACGGGGGTCGAGGTGCCGTGGGTGTTGATGTAGTCGATCGGCCCGTCGAGGTCGGCCATGGCGAGCTTCATGCACCGGACCGCCCCTTCGCCCGAGGGCTGCACCATGTCGTAGCCGTCGGAGTTGGCGCCGTAGCCGACCAACTCGCCGTAGATCCTGGCGCCGCGGGCCTTGGCGTGGTCCAGCTCTTCCAAGACCACGACGCCGCCGCCGCCGGCGATCACGAACCCGTCCCGGTCCTTGTCGTAGGCTCGGGACGCTTGTCCCGGCGTGTCATTGTACTTGGAGGACAAGGCCCCCATGGCGTCGAACAGAACGCTCAAGGTCCAATCCAGCTCCTCCCCGCCGCCGGCGAAGACGATGTCCTGCTTGCCCCACTGGATCAACTCCGCGCCGTTGCCGATGCAATGCGCGGAGGTCGAGCAGGCCGACGAGATCGAGTAGTTGACGCCCTTGATCTTGAACGGGGTGGCCAGCGTGGCGGAGTTGGTCGAGGACATCGTCCGCGGCACCATGTACGGGCCGACCTTGCGCGGTCCCTTGTCCCGGGTGATGTCGGCGGCGGCAACCAGATTGCGGGTCGATGGACCGCCCGAGCCCATGATCAGCCCGGTGCGGTCGTGGCTGACCTCACCGGGCTCCAGGCCGGCATCCCCGATCGCCTGCTGCATGGCGATGTAGTTGTAGGCGGCGCCGTCGCCCATGAACCGGCGCAGCTTGCGGTCGATATGGTCCTCGATCGCGATGTCCACCGCTCCGTGGACCTGGCTGCGGAAGCCCATCTCCTTATAGGTGTCGGCGGCGACGATCCCGGATCGGCTGGTCTTGAGGCTGTCCCTCACCTGCGCGGCGTCGGTGCCGATCGAACTGACGATACCGAGGCCGGTGACCACAACGCGGCGCATGCCCAATCCTCTTAGAGCGTTTTCAGGGACGACCGGGCGGATCTGTCGGCGTGTGCCGGATCGATCCGCAAGGCGTGCTGCGGCGGGCGATGGGGTGCCATCGGGCCAGCGGCGCATCGTAAGGGGCGCCGGACGCACGCCACCCCGACGGGCCGGGCGGATCGGTCCCGCTGCGGCGTGGCTCGTCGTCGAATAGGCTCGGGCATGTCCTTCCTCCTCGCTCCTGGCGTCAGGGCCCATCCGCCTCGGCAGATCCACCCGGTCGTCCCTGAAAACGCTCTAAGCAATATGAAGTGGCGTCCGGCAGCCGGTGACGGAGCGGCACCGAATGCAATTCCCTGTGCGAGCAGAAACGGCCGTCACGCAGCGGCCGGGGCCGGAGGTGCCAGGATCACGCGCAGGTCCTTGGCCTCGTATATGGGGGTGCCGTCGGCTTTCAGAACACCGTCGGCGATTCCGAGGACCAGTTTGCGGTTGACGAACTTCTTGATGTCCAGGTGATAGGTCACCTTCCTGACCGACGGCAGGACCTCCCCCGTGAACTTCACGTCGCCCACTCCCCGGGCCCGTCCCTTGCCCGGCGCACCGGTCCACCCCAGGAAGAACCCGACCAACTGCCACAACGCATCCAGACCCAGGCAGCCCGGCATCACCGGATCGCTCTCGAAATGGCACCTGAAGAACCACAGGTCCGGCTTGATATCGAGCTCCGCCGTGATCGAGCCCTTGCCATGGGCGCCGTCGTCGGCGGCGATATGGGTGATGCGGTCGATCATCAGCATCGGCGGCAACGGCAGCCGGGCGTTGCCGGGGCCGAACAGCTTGCCGTGAGCGCAGGCGATCAGATCTTGGTAGCCGAAGCTGGACTTGCGGGTCATGGGTCGCTGGGGTGGTGGCGGACGAAGAGGAGTTCGGGAAGGTTTCCGTTCCCGTAGCACTGGCGGCGGTACCGTGGGTTCGCCGGGCCCCGACCGCAAATCCCGGGACTTAAGTGATATTCGCAGCCGTGACAAGGAGCCGTGCGGTGCCGCGGGCGGTGTGCGACGGCTCGCCCCCTTGGAGCGGGCCGTCGCGCCGCCGATCACCGGCCGGTCGCGTAAGCGTGTGCCGTCGTGGTTTGATGGCACCAACCATCCGGACGTAGCAGGAGACATGATCGCGATGCGTCCCCCGTCCGTGTTCGGCGGCCTGACCGCCCGCCGCGAGGACCGGCAGGCCGACGACCGGCTGGTGACCCGGCTCGCCGCGACCGAGCCGTTCACGGTTCTGTCGGCATCCGATCTCCGCTGGCTCGCCCGCGCGGCCGAGATCCTCGACGTGCCGGCCGGTTGGGTCCTCTTCCGGCAAGGCGATGCCGCCCATGCGCTCTATGTGCTGGAGGCCGGGCGGCTCGCGGTCGAGGTCGACGGGCCGGGCGGAAGCCGGCGCATCGCCGAGATCGCGGCCGGCGAGGTGGTCGGAGAGATCGGCGCCGTGACCGGTCAGCCCCGATCCGCGACCGTTCGCGCGCTGCGCGACAGCACGGTGATCCGTCTGCCCAAGCAGCGGTTTTTCGCCTTGGTGGAGCGGGAGCCGTCGGTCGCGATGGCGATGCTCACGGCCACGGCGCATCGGCTCCAGTCCACCGTCTCGCCCAATTTGCGACGGCGCGTCGCCCCCCGGGTCGTCGCCCTGGTACCGCAGCGGCCCGACGGCGGTGGCCCGTCGATCGAGCCCTGTGTCCGTCGCATCGCGGCCGAGATGGAGCGGCAAGGCGACCGTATCGCCGTGGTCGGTGCGGAGGGTGCGGGCTGGCCGGTCGCCGAACTGCACCAGGCCGAATGCCGGCACGACCGGATGATCCTGTGGACCGACGGGCCGGCCGATGGCTGGACAGCCCGGTGCGAGCGCCATGCCGACCGCATCCTGCGGGTCATCGCCAGCCATCCGGGCTCGGTTCCTTCCGCGCCACCGGCCGCGGACGGTACCGCGCGGCGGGCGCCGGCGCTGGTGCCGCTCGATCTGATCGCCTGG
>JANQKE010000125.1 GCA_028281265.1 Alphaproteobacteria bacterium
CCGGGGATGAAACAGTCCAGTTTTCCGAGCGCATATATAGCAGCGAAGTTTGCTTTTGCTACTATATTTGGACACGCCAAGCTTAGTTTCTTGTTAGGCGCTGATCTTTGTAGATCCAGGAGACTGCTATGCCGGGACGCCGTGCCGTTGCCTGCACCCGCCGAAGGCCGGCTCGGCTCTCCATCACGATCTTGCGCTTCTCATTAGGGGCTGTGGACATTTAGCGTAACCAGATGATGGCAGAAACAGGATAGAGCATTGCCAGGTCGTTGCGAGCGGTCTTCTCGTAGCGTGTTGCAATACGGCGGAGCGGCGATCAGCGAGCCGGGACCTCCGGCCCACGCTCATCCACCTCGCAAGCGCTCCGCACGTACGTCATGTGGTCCTCGCGCTGGACGAGATAGGGGTCGTCGGCGGTATCGAAGGGCAGGTTCCGCATATAGCGGAGCGCGGAGGCTGTGCCGGCGATATCGATGATAATGAGATCGATCACCGCGAGCGTGGTCGAAATCAGGCTGATCAGATAGACCTCCACCGCAATGATGGTGACAAGCGCGATGGCGGTGTTGAGGTTCGCCGGTCCAACGAACGGGAAAACCGTATAGGGGCCCGGGGGCAAACCGGTCTGGCAAATGGATTCGATAAAATCCCGTTCCGTTCGCTCAATACCCATGTGGCCCGCAGGATCGAAGAGGCCGCCCAGACCCAGCGTTGAGTTGATGACGAACCGTGCCGCCGAGGCGCCCGCGGCGCCGAAGTCGCCCACAAGGAGCCCATTGAGAAAGAACTCAATCTCGGTCAGATTGGAATAGACGTTGGTGACGCTCTCTATCAGCCCGTTTGGGAGGCGCGGTCCGAAATACTCGATGCCAGGATTGACGACAGTCTCCAGAAGCGCCCGATTGAAGCCGAACATGGTGCGATTGAACGGTTCGAAGGGATCCACGGTTTCGGCGCGGGCGCCCGCGGAGACTGCAAACAACGCCAGCATCAAGAGTAAGCTCTTCCAATTCATGATCAAGGTCTCCCTAGAACATCGGTCGGCAGGAACACGTCTCATCCGGTTTTCTTGCTGCTTTCGCAAGGAGTGCCTTGGCAGCCCTGTTCATCGGCACCTATGCGGCGCTCGACAGCATCATGTCATGTCCCAGCCTAATCTTCATCTTCACGACGCCGTTGACCACCCTCAACGCCCTCCAGGCCGTCGGGTACCGTCAAGTTCTCACCCGCCCGCGTGTCCCACCTGCGGTGTCGGGTGCCGTTTCGCTGCTTGGTCCGTTCTGAACCCGGCAGCCGGCCTGTCGTTTGCCGAATGGCAGTTCGTCGTGACGCACGAAATGCTGCACGTCGGCCTGCGCCACGACATGCGGCGGCTCGGCCGCGACCCCTATCTCTGGAACGTCGCCTGCGATTTCGCGATCAACGCCTGGCTCACCGAGATGCGGATCGGGCAGATGCCGGAGTCCGCACTCCTCGACCCGCAACTCGCCGGCTTGTCCGCCGAGGACATCTACCATCTGATCGTTTCCGATCTGCGTCGTTTTCGCAAGCTGGCCACCTTGCGGGGCCAAGGCTTGCGCGACATGGTCGGGTCGGCGACCAACGAGACCGGCGCCTGCGTCGGCACCGATCTCGATGCCTTCGACAACGCAGCTACGCCCGGCTCAGCCGCCGGCAGGGCGCCGACGGCCTGGCCGACCGGGTGCGCATCCAGGGCCGGGGCGGCACCGAACTGAAACCGGCGATCGACCTGCTGGAATCCGCCAAGGACTTCCCCGCCGACGGCCCGATCCTCGTCATCACCGACGGTTTCACCGACCGCTTCACCGTCACCCGCAAACACGCCTTCCTGGTGCCGGCCGACGGCCGCCCGCCCTTCACACCCAAGGGCCCGGTGTTCCGCCTCGGCGAAACCTGATCCCGAAGACCCGTTTTCCGAGCCGTACCAACCGCCTGAAAGGGTCGCCATCCGAAGCCGGCGACGCCCTGCGAAGCCAAACGCCGGACTTGGCAAAAAGGACCGCCGGTATCGGGGCAAGGCGACGCGTGACGTGGGCCGATTTGATGACCCCATCGGTGCAATGGCGAACGCCCAAGCATACGCCGGGCGCATCCAGCGAACGGTCATCCGTTCGATCCGTTGGCATCAATACCGCGTCGCCCCGAAGAAGGTCGGCGGTGTTTCGAGGAGAGCCCGCCGTCCCGTCCGGTCGAGCATGGTTTCGGTGGCCTTCTGGGCTTCATCCAGGACGCGCGCCTCGTCCACGCTCAGCGCTTTGCGCCCCTGCATCAGGAGCGTGCCGTTCACCACCACCGTGTCGACGTCGGCACCATTGGCGAAACACACCACGCGGTACAGCGGCATGTTGAGGGGGTAAAGATGCGGCTTCGCCAGGTCCACGGCGATCACGTCGGCCTTCTTGCCGACCTCGAGGGAGCCGATGTCCTGGTCCATGCCGAGCGCTTTCGCCGCGTCGATGGTGACCATCTCCAGCGCCTTGCCCGGCGGCAAGACGCCCGGATCGCGGAAGTGGCGGCGGTGGTAGTGCATGCCCTGCTGCATATGGCGGAACATGTCGCCCGAGCGGTCCGGGGCGGTGGCGTCCGATCCGATGGCGACGGTGATCCCGGCGTCCATCATCTCGATGGCGCGGCAGCGGCCCCAGATCGATGCCACGGCCGAGGGGTTGTGGGCGATCTTGACGTCGAGAGCGGCGCAGATGGCGATCTCGGCATCGGTGAAGTCGGTGGAATGCGACAGCAACGCTTCAGGCCCGAGAATACCCAGGTGATCCTGCGCGAACTGGACGGTTCCCTGCTTGTGGCCATCCTGGGTGAACACGATACCATGCGCCCGGGCGATCCGGCTCGCCTCGCGGGCCTGGCGCATCATCTCTTCCCGGAGCGCCGTGTCCGCCGCATCAAGATGCTCGGACCGCAGCGTGGGCGAGAGCATGCAGAGGTTGAGCCGGCCCCCGTCCCTGCCGTGATACGCGCGGATCAGCGCCTCGCAGGTCTCCATCTGCCGTTCGAAGCTGACGGTGATGTCGCGTCGCTCACCCGTCTCCCAGTTCGCATAGGTCCACGGATGGGGAGGACGGGTGGAGCCCACGGCGAGGACGACCCGGATGCCGAGCTCCCGTATGGCGTCGAGGTGGGCCTCGCCATAGAGGGTCTCGTCGGTCCGCATGACGCTGTCGCCACCGCCGAGCAGCGAGATACCCGTCGTCACACCGGCCTTCAGACGCTCGAGGCCGGCGAGCGCGGCTTCGGCACGCCAGAAGTGGGTATCCGAGGCAACGGTGTAGACCTCGCCGCAGGTCTCGAACCAGAGCGTCCCGTTCCCGCCACCCATGGTCTTGATCAGCCCGTGTCCCGCGTGGGCGTGCACGTCGATCAGGCCGGGCAAGACCGCCATACGGGCACCGTCGATCACGGTCTCGGCCGGATGCGCCGGCGCGATTTCGGCGGTCGGACCCACCGCGGCAATCCTGTCGCCCGCGATGGCGACGGTCCCGTCTTCGATCACGCGGCGCGCGGGGTCCATGGTGACGATGGTGGCGTTGTCGATGCGGAGGCTGGCCATGGGAGTCCTCTCAGGGAGTGTCAGGAGGCGGGTTGGCGTTCCGGCAAGCGCGGCAAATGCGTCAGCAGCATTTGGGTATAGGAGGCCTCCGGCGCGTCGAACACGCGTTCGGTCGGTCCCATCTCGACGAGCCGGCCGGATTGCATGACACCGACGCGGTCGCACATTTGCCGGACAACCGGCAGATCGTGTGTGATGAGAAGCATCGACAAGCCGAGCTCGTCGCGCAGGTCCTTCAAGAGGTTCAGAATTTGTGCCTGGATGGAGACGTCCAGCGCCGATGTCGGCTCGTCGCAGATCAATACGCGCGGGCGCCCGGCCAGCGCCCGCGCGATGGCAATCCGTTGGCGTTGCCCGCCCGAAAAGGCGTGTGGATGGCGACGGGCGACGTCGCGAGGCAGTCCCACGCGCTCGAGCAGGGCCGGCACGAGACGCAGACCCACGGCGCGCGGGGTATCGGCCATCGGTTCGAGGATGGTCTCCAGCACGGTCATGCGGCGGTTGAGCGAGCTGTACGGATCCTGGAACACCATCTGCAGCCCCTGCCGATAGCCGCGCAGCGCCGCCTTGGGCGTCGTCGGGCCGAAGCGCCGTCCAAGCACACGCGCCTCGCCCGCATCGGGCCACCGGAGGCCGGCGGCGATCTGCGCGAGGGTGGACTTGCCCGAGCCACTCTCCCCCACGAGGCCGAAAATCTCGCCGGGCGCCAGCGCGAAGCTCACGGCGTCGACGGCCCGCACGGCCCGCGCGCCACGCCCGAAGAGACGGCCGGGCAATCGAAACACCTTGGTCAGTTCGTCGACGGCGAGCGGCGTGTCGCCGCCGGCCGTCGGGCGGTCGCGCAGCCAGCGCTCCAGTTCGGCATCGGTGACGGCGGCCCCGGTGTCGGGCACCGCAAAGCGCGGAAGCCGGCGGTGGGCCGGCGGGACGGCCGCGATCAGGGCGCGACTATACGGGTGCTGGGCCCCGGACAGGAGGCGTGTCGTCGGGCCGGTTTCCACGGCGCGCCCGTCCCGCATCACCACGGCCCGGTCGGAGATTTGGGCGACCGCCCCCATGTCGTGGGTGATCAGGAGGCAGGCCATCCCCTTTTCGCGGCACAGACGGCGGATGAGCGCGAGGATCTGGGCGCGGATCGACACGTCGAGGGCCGATGTCGGCTCATCGGCGATCACCAGGCGCGGGCGGCAGGCGAGCGCCAGGGCAATGACCACCCGCTGGCGCATGCCGCCGGAAAACTGGTGCGGGTATTGTCCGACCCGGGCCACCGCATCCGGAATGCCGACCTCTTCCAGCATCTCGATGGCCCGGCGCTTGGCGGCACCGCGATCGAGACCCAGGTGGTGGCGGACCATGTGGACGAGCTGGCTCTCCACGGTGAACAGCGGATTGAGCGCCGTCTGCGGGTCCTGAAAGATCACGCTGACATCGCGCCCGCGGGTGTGGGTGGTCCGATAGTCGATGGTCTCGCCGTCGAGGGTCACTTCCCGGGCCGTCCAGTGTCCCGGCGGATCGACCAGGTCGAGCAGCGCCGTGCCGATCGACGTCTTTCCCGCCCCGCTCTCGCCGACGATGGCGACGATTTCCCCCGGCGCGGCATCGACATCGACCGCCTCGACGGCGGGGACCGCATGGCCACGCCTACCATAGGAGACGGTCAGCCCGCGCACCCGGAGGCCCGAGGTTTCACTCGCTCCGTGGATTGAGCGCATCGCGGAGCCAATCTCCGAACAGGTTCACGCTGAGGACGAGGAGGACGAGGGTCAGCGCCGGGAACACCACGACCCACCAGACACCCGAAAACAGGTTCTCGTTGCCGATGCGGATGAGGGTGCCCAGCGACGGCTGCGTGGCCGGCATGCCGACCCCGAGGAAGGAGAGCGTCGCCTCGGCCAGCACGGCAAGCGCGAGATTGATCGTCGCGATCACGATCACGGGCGACAGCACGTTGGGCAGGATGTGGCGGGCAAGGATGCGGCCGTCGCCCAGCCCCGAGAGTCTGGCCGCCTTGACGTAGTCGAGCGAGGCCTCGACGAGGGTTTGACCGCGCACCGTTCGGGCGTACTGGGTCCACTCGTTGATCGCGATGGCGAGGATCAAGACCAGGACCGCGTAGTCCTCCTGGCGCGTGTCGGGCAAGAGTCCGCGGGCGATGCCGCTCACCAACAGGGCGATCAGAATCGTGGGGAACGACAGAATGACATCGGCCAACCGCATCAGCACGGCATCGAGCCAACCGCCCCGGAACCCCGCGACGAGGCCGAACAGCGTGCCGACGGCCGCCGAGATGGCCACGGCGGCAAAGCCCACCAGGAGGGAGACACGCATCCCATAGAGGATCGCCGACAGGACGTCGCGTCCCTGGGTGTCGGTGCCCAGGAGAAAGCGGGGGTCTCCGCCCTCAGACCAGACCGGCGGCAGTTCGCTGTCCATGAGGCTGAACGAGCCGAGCGCGAAGGGGTCGTGGGGGGCGATCCAGGGCGCACACAGGGCGGACAGGATCAGGATCAGAGCCACCGCCGACGAGATCATCGCCTTGGGCGACGCGAGAAACAGCGCACCGACGCGCGGCGGGGCCGACAACACGGCGCTCATGCCGCCCCGCCGGTCCGCAGGCGTGGATCGACCACGGCATAGGTGACATCGACCAGGGCATTCAACGCGACGAAGACGAGTCCCACGAACATGAGATACGCCGCCATCACCGGCACGTCCGCGAATTGCACCGCCTGGATGAACAAGAGCCCCATGCCCGGCCATTGAAACACGGTTTCGGTGACGATGGCGAAAGCGATGAGCCCGCCGATCTGCATGCCGGTGATGGTCAACACCGGCATCAGCGCGTTCTTGAGCGCCAGGCGATAGTGGATGTCATGCTGCGGCAGCCCGCGGGCGCGGGCGAACCGGATGTAGTCCGACTGCAGGATCTCGATCATCTCGGCGCGGACGAGCCGCATGATCAGCGTCATCTGAAACAGGGCGAGCGTCAGCGACGGCAGCAGCAGGGCGCGCCATCCCGACAGGGTGAGAAAGCCGGTCGACCACCAGCCGAGCTCGACCGTTTCACCGCGGCCGAACGACGGCAGCCACCGCAGCGTGACCGCAAACAACAGGATCAGCAGGATGCCCGTCACGAAGGTGGGCGTCGAAACCCCGACGAGCGAAACGGCCTGCACCCCATTCGCCAGCGGCCCCCGGGGGCGGATCGCGGTGATCACCCCGAGCGGAATCCCGATGGCGAGCGCCAGCACGGTCGCCACCAGAACCAGTTCCAGCGTCGCCGGCAGCCGCTCGACGATCATCTCCGCCACCGGCCGCTGGTTCCGGTAGGAAATCCCGAAGTCTCCCTGCATGGCCCGGCCCAGGTATTTGGCGAACTGGATCGGAACCGGGTCGTCGAGGCCGAGGCGCGCGCGCAACGCGGCCCGCTCCGCCACCGTGGCATCTTCGCGGACCATGGACTGGACCGGATCGCCGACGGTGCGGACCATCAAGAAGCTGAGCAGGCCGACCGCGAGGATGACGAGGACGGCCTGTCCCAGGCGCTTGATCAGGAACCGGGCCACGGCGCCGGTCCGGTCAGGAGCCGTTCACGGTATAGTGCCAGGCCCGGAAGTAGTTGTCGGGGAACTGGATGACCTGGACGCCATCGCGCACGGCCCAGCTCAGGGGCTGCTGGTGCAACGGAATATAAGCGATCTCCTCGCGCGCGATGGCCATCGCCTCCCGGATCATGGCGATCCGCTTGGTCTCGTCGACCTCCATCGACGCCGCGACGGCCAGTTCGTCCATGCGCGGGTTCGAATAGCCGTTCGGGTTGTTGCCGCCCCAGTCGTCCGACCGCGTGGCGAGCAGTGCGTTCAACGGCGAAAAGCCGTCCATGGCCGGGAGGGTCGCCCAGCCGATCATGTAGGCGTCGGTCTCGCCCCGGTCGACTTTGGGGAAGTGGTTGCCCTTGGTCTGGGTGGTCAGATCGACCGCGACCCCGATCCGCGTCCACATGCCCGCGATGGCGAGGCAGATCTCCTCGTCGTTGATGTAGCGGTCGTTGGGGCAGTCCAGTCCCATGGTGAAACCGTCGCCGAAGCCGGCTTCCTCCAGAAGGGCCTGTGCCGCGTCCGGATCATAGGCGGGCTTGACGTCTGTCCCGGCCTCGTAGCCGGCGATCTGCGGCGCGATGATGCTGCCCGCGATGCGCGCGTTGCCGCGCATGATCTTGGTCTTGATCGCGTCCATGTCGATCGCCCGCCAGAGTGCTTCGCGCACCCGGACGTCCTGCACCGGATTCGCGTCGGCGTCCGGGTCGGCGTTCAGGGTGTCGGTGTGCGGCATTCCCAACATGATGGTGCGCAGCGACGGGTTTTGCAGGGGGGTCACCCCGTCGGCCGCCTCCAGCCGCTGGGCGTCCTGCAGCGGTGCGGGCGTGATGACGTCGACTTCGCCCGAGAGGAGGGCCGACACGCGGGTCGCATCCGACCCGATGGGCGTGAACGCGATCCGCGTGATGTTGCCGGCGGGCGCGTCCCACCAGGCTTGGTTCGCCACAAGAACCGTGAGCGCGTCGGGCTGACGGCTCTCCAGCTTGAAGGGACCGGTGCCGTTGGCATGGTCGGAGGCATAGGTGACGACGCCGGTCGTCGTGTTGCCGGGCTGCGTGGCGCCATTCGCCGCCAACCACTCGGCATCCATGATGAACACACCGGACAGCTTGTTCAGCAACAGGGGATCGGGCGCCTTCAGGACCAGGTCGACCACCGTGTCGCTCACCTTCTCGGCGCCGGACACCGACGACAGGTTGCCGCGGGCGCGCGCGTCCGGGTGGATGAGGCGCGCAATCGAGGCGACCACGTCGTCGGCGTTGAAGGCGGAGCCGTCGTGGAAGACGACCCCCTCGCGCAGGGTGAAGCGGACGCGCGTGGGTTCGACGACCTCCCAAGCCGTCGCGAGCGCCGGTTCGAACTTCAGTTCGGCGTCCCGGCGGACCAGCGGTTCGTAGATATGGTGCAGGAAAGAGGACGTGAAACTCTCGGTATGGGCGTAGGGATCGAGCGTCAGGACGTCACCCGCATTGGCCCAGCGGAGCGTTTCGGCCGAAGCCGCGCCGGCGGCAAGGGCAAGCGCGGCCGATGTGAGAGCGAGGCGTGTCCTTGTCATGGGGTCCCCTTGTCAAGAATGGCGGTCGGTCCAGGCGGAGCCCCCGGACAGGGACGGCCGGGTTTCTGAATTCGCCTTGAGTAGAATGCATACCTAATGCGCGAAGCAAGGACTATCCGCCGGACCGTGGCCCATGAGCAGCCCATGAGCAGAAGGACGCCGGCGACGGTCGCCTGGTGGGGTGTGATTGCCCGGGCGGTCATCGCCGGCGCCCGCCTGGATCCATGCGCGTTGCAGTGGACAGCAAATTGAGCGGTGTCGTGGGTCACCCCGACGCTCACCCTGCGGCGCGTCGGATGTCGTCCATGCAAGCCTCAACGGCCATGGTCGCTCACCATCCGGTCAAGAGGTGTGCTATGGGTGGAGTCAGCTTGCACCATGAGCGTTCTCCTCTTGGTTCGGCCGCTTTCGTTACGCCAACAAAGGGAGGTCGCCATGGGGGATGACCCGGAAAACCTGGTGCTGGTGTATCTGCGGCGGCTCGACCAGCGCACGCAGGCCCATGGCGAGATTCTGCAAGAAATCCTGGATCGACTGACGGCCCTGGACAGATCGCAGGCGCAAGGGCGCGCCGTGCAGGCCGCCGATGCCGCGTATGCGGCCGCGCAATCGGCCCGGATCGACCGGGCGTTGGAGCGGCGGCTCGACCTGGTGTCCGACTGAGCCGTCACCCCGCCCTCCCGGCCATGCACACGGCCCCGGCCTCGTAGGCCCGGGCCAACGCCGCCAGCTCCGGATCATCCGCGCCGATCGCGCCCGCCGCGCTGTACTTGGCCGCGCCACACCACACGCATATCGTTGGTTCCGGCCCCGCAGGCGGTGCCAAACCGCCCGCCGCGCTACAATCACCTTCAGGTCTTTGAAATCTCTGGTGCCGCAGGCGGGATTCGAACTCGCGACCTACTGATTACGAATCAGTTGCTCTACCACTGAGCTACTGCGGCGTAGCCCTAACGTATAGCGGGCCAGAACGGCACGCGCAATGCCGAAATAGCGGCCGGGTCATCGCTTTGGGCTCTGCGCCAGGGCCGGCCGTCCAGGGGCCGATGAAAGGCCCTCTGGTCGCCGATCCGTCGGGTCGAGAGAGGTCGGCGCAGAGCACCGACCTACGCGTCGTGCTGGGCGCTTTGGGAGCATCTGTTTTCGGATGCCCGTGTTGCGGCCGGGTGGCACGCCGCCATTGTAGGTCGGTGCTCTGCGCCGACCTCTCTCGACCCGACGGATCGGCGACCAGAGGGCCTTTCATCGGCCCCTGGACGGCCGGCCCTGGCGCAGA
>JANQKE010000129.1 GCA_028281265.1 Alphaproteobacteria bacterium
GGTTCGGCGGTCTGGTCGCCGTCGACGATGTCAGCTTCGAAGCCCACGCCGCGGCGATCACCGCCGTCATCGGGCCGAACGGGGCCGGCAAGACCACGATGTTCAACTGCCTGACCGGTTTCTACAAGCCCACCGAGGGCATGCTGGCGCTGACCCCGCCTTCGGCCCCCGATGAGCCCAAGCGGGAGCCGTATCTGCTGGAGCGGATGGAAGGCCACGACATCGCCGAGAAGGCCGGGGTGGCGCGGACGTTCCAGAACATCCGCCTGTTCGGCAATATGAGCGTGCTGGAGAACCTGCTCGTCGCCCAGCACAACCGCCTTATGAAGGCGGCGGGGGTGTTTTCCGGCCTGTTCGGCCTGCCCGGATACCGGCACATCGAGGATGCGGCGATCGACAAGGCGGTCTACTGGCTCGACAAGGTGCGCCTGCTCGACCGCGCGGATACGGAGGCCGGCAACCTGCCCTACGGCGCCCAGCGCCGGCTGGAGATCGCCCGGGCCATGTGCACGGACCCGGTGCTGCTGTGCCTGGACGAACCCGCCGCCGGCCTCAACCCGCGGGAGACGGCGGAGCTCAACGACCTCATCACCGCGATCCGGGATGAGCATCGGACGGCCGTCCTGCTGATCGAGCACGACATGAGCGTGGTCATGCGGATCTCCGACCATGTCATCGTGCTCGACTATGGCCGGAAGATCTCCGACGGCTCGCCTGCGTTCGTGCGCAACGATCCGGCCGTCATTCGCGCCTATCTCGGCCAGGAGGAGGACGAGGCCCTGCCGGCCGAGGTGGAAGCCGACGTCGCCGCCCAGGGGAGGGCCGGCTGATGCTGCGGATCGAATCGGTCCACACCTATTACGGTGCGATCGAAGCGCTCAAGGGCGTCAGCCTGACGGTCGAGGAGGGGGAGATCGCCACCCTGATCGGCGCCAACGGGGCCGGCAAGTCGACCCTGCTGATGACCGTCTGCGGCAGCCCGCGGGCGCGGCACGGCAGCATCACCTTCCGCGGCGAGGACATCACCCGCACCCCGACCTTCGAGATCATCCGCAAGGGCATCGCCCAGTCCCCCGAAGGGCGCCGCGTCTTCCCGCGGATGACGGTACTCGAAAACCTGCAGATGGGGGCCCTGACGGCCGATCCGGCCCATTACGATCGGGATCTGGAGCGGGTCTACACCCTGTTCCCGCGGCTGAAGGAACGGCAGAACCAGCGCGGCGGAACCCTTTCGGGCGGCGAGCAGCAGATGCTGGCGATCGGCCGGGCGATGATGAGCCGGCCGAGCCTGCTGCTGCTGGACGAGCCGTCCCTCGGCCTCGCCCCGCTGGTGGTGCGGCAGATCTTCGCGGTGATCGGCGAGCTCAACCGGGAGTACGGGATGACCGTCTTCCTGGTCGAGCAGAACGCCTATCACGCGCTGAAGCTGGCCCACCGGGCCTATGTCTTGGTGACCGGTGCGATCACCATGACGGGAACCGGTGCGGAGTTGCTGGCCGATGAAGAGGTCCGGTCGGCCTATCTGGAAGGGGGACATTGAGGTGGCGGCGCTGCAGTCCCTGGCCCGCCTGGGTCTGATCCTGGTCACCCTGGCGGCCGTCTGCGGGGTGTGGGCCGGTGTCGCCGCCGCGCAGATCGCCCAAGACCGGTTGCCCGGCCGCTGGGTGTCCGAGGACGAACGGTTCGTTTTCGAGTTCCGCGACGACAACACCTACACCCTGTCCGGCCCGCTGGGCGTGGACCTGCCGGAGATCTCCGGCCGCTACGTGATCCCGCGGTCGGGCACGCAACTGGTCATCCGCTCCGACGAGTTGGGCGCGGCGTTCCGTCTGCCGTTCGGCACACCGACCGAAGACCTGCCGCTGGCGCTCGGTTCGCCGGAGCTGTTCGGCGGGCCGACGCTGTTCGGCCAGCCCTTCGCCCTGTGGCCGTTTATCGGCACGACGCCGATCCTGCTGATCGTGATGACCGGCATTCTGTTCGGCGGGGCGGCGTTCCTGACCGGGCAGGCGGTGGCCAATGGTTGGGGGCGTCTGTGGCTTTGCGTCCCCTACGGCGCGCTCCTGACCGTCGGCGACCGGTTTCTCGAATACGCGCTGTTCAACCAGAACCTGCTGGCGATCCCGGCCTTCGCCATCGATCTCGTCTATCTGGTGGCTGTCGCGGCGATGGCGCATCGGATGACGACGGTGCATAAGATGGTCAGCCAGTACCCCTGGTTGTACGAAGCCGCCGGCGCGTTCGCCTGGCGCAGCAAAGCGGTTGCGGCCCGCTGACCGGGGGCTTCGGGCCGGAGACGTCGGCGAACCCGCTTGTTGCCGCCCGGCCGCGTGCTAGGGTGGCGGCCAGCGGACCGGCCCGGGGTCGGTCCGGGATGCCGTATCACGGCCGGGACGTGCCCGGCTGACGATCCCTATGGGGAATGACAGGGAGACAGACGATATGAACGGTGTGAAGACCGCGCTCTTGGCTTCGGCCGCCGTGTTCGCGATGGCGACCGCCGCCCAGGCGCAGATCCAGATCGGGACCGCCGGGCCGATGACCGGCCAATACGCCTCGTTCGGCGCGCAGATGCAGGCCGGTGCCGAGAAGGCGGTGGCCGATCTCAACGCCGCCGGCGGTGTCCTGGGCGAGATGCTGGAACTGTCGGTCGGCGACGATGCCTGCGACCCGCGCCAGGCCGTCTCCGTGGCCAATGAAATGGCGGCCAACGAGGTGATCTTCATGGCCGGGCATTTCTGCTCTGGCTCGTCGATCCCGGCCAGCTCGGTCTATACCGAGGAGGGGATCCTGCAGATCTCGCCGGCCTCGACCAATCCCGCGCTGACCGATGACGGCGGCGACAACGTCTTCCGCGTCTGCGGCCGCGACGACCAGCAAGGGGCCATTGCCGCGTCCTACATCGCGGACAATTTCGGCGACTCCAACATCGCGATCATCCACGACCGCACCGCCTACGGGAAGGGCCTGGCCGACGCGACGCTGGCCACCCTGAACGAACTCGGCGTGATCGAGACCCTGTACGAGGCCTACACCGCCGGTGAGAGCGATTACTCGGCCCTGGTGACGCTGCTGAACAACGAGGACATCGACGTCCTGTATGTCGGTGGCTACCACACCGAGGCGGGGTTGATGGTCCGCCAGATGCGCGAGCAGGGCATGGACACCCAGCTCATCTCCGGCGATGCGCTGGTGACCGATGAGTTCTGGTCGATCACCGGGGATGCCGGCGCGGGCGTTCTGATGACCTTCGGTCCCGACCCGCGCCTGCTGCCGGCCGCCGCATCGGTGGTCGAAGAGTTCCGCGCCAACGGTGTCGAGCCCGAAGGCTACACCCTGTACACCTATGCCGCCGTCCAGGTGTTTGCCCAGGCCGCCGAGGCGGCCGGGTCGACCGATCTCTACGCGATGGTGCAGGCGTTGCGGGACGGGACGTTCGAGACGGTGATCGGCACCCTGACCTTCGACGACAACGGCGATGTCGAGCAGCCCGCCTATGTGTTCTACGAATGGGCCGACGGCACCTACAGCCAGATCAACTGACGGGCCGGGCCCGGGGGCAGGGCGGACGTCCTGCCTTCCGGCGGTCCAGCGGAGCAGCCCCGGTGCGGTTCGCCGTGCCGGGGCTTTTTGATGGACGCCCTCAGGCTCGGGTGAAGGCCTGCCATGTCCGTGCCGTGGTCACCGGATCGCCCGGACGCCGCTACCGTATGCGGGTGTGCTGAGAGCCTTAGAGCGTTTTCAGGGAATGCCGGGCCGATCTGCCGAGGGGGATGGGCCCTGATGCCAGGAGGGAGGAGGAAGGACATGCCGGGGCATATTCGACGACGAGCGACGCCGCAGCAGGGCCCATCCGCCCGGCCCTTCGGGTTGGGGTGTGCCGGCCGCCCGCTGCGTTGCGCCGCT
>JANQKE010000130.1 GCA_028281265.1 Alphaproteobacteria bacterium
AGCGGGCGGCCGGCACACGCCAACCCGAAGGGCCGGGCGGATGGGCCCTGCTGCGGCGTCGCTCGTCGTCGAATAGGCCCCGGCATGTCCTTCCTCCTCCCTCCTGGCATCAGGGCCCATCCCCCTCGGCAGATCGGCCCGGCATTCCCTGAAAACGCTCTAACCGTCGGCCGGTGTACGGGTGTTCAGCGCCGCCTGGGCCGCGGCCAGCCGCGCGATCGCGACCCGGAACGGCGAGCAACTGACATAGTCGAGCCCGACCGTCTCGCAGAACTGGATCGAGGCCGGGTCACCGCCATGCTCGCCGCAGATACCGAGCTTGATGTCTCCCCGCGTGGCCCGGCCGCGCTCGCAGCCGATCCGGACCAGCTCCCCCACCCCGTCGGGGTCGAGGGTGACGAACGGGTCGGTCTCGACGATGCCGTTCTGGATATAGGCCGGCAGGAACGCCCCGGCGTCGTCCCGGCTGATCCCGAACGTCGTCTGCGTAAGGTCATTGGTCCCGAAGCTGAAGAACTCGGCCGTCTCGGCCAGTTCGCCTGCGCGCAAGGCCGCCCGCGGCAGTTCCACCATGGTGCCGACCAGGTAGTCGAAGGGCGTGCCCGCGGTCTCCTGCACGTCGCGGGCGATATGGTCGATCCGGGTCTTCAGGATGTCGAGTTCGGTCTTGGAGAACGCCAGCGGGATCATGATCTCCGGCAAGACGGCATCGCCGGTCTGCCGCATCACCGCGACCACCGCCTCGAAGATCGCCTGCGCCTGCATCTCGTAGATCTCCGGATAGGAGATCCCCAGCCGGCAGCCGCGATGGCCCAGCATCGGGTTGGCTTCGCTGAGCTGGGTGGCGCGGTGACGCACCTTGGGCACGTCCACGCCGGCGGCGGCGGCGATCTCCGCCATATCCTGGTCGGAATGGGGCAGGAATTCGTGCAGCGGCGGGTCGAGCAGGCGGATGGTGACCGGCAGCCCGGCCATGATGGTGAACAGCGCCTCGAAATCCTGGCGCTGCATCGGCAGCAGTTCGGCCAGTGCGTTGCGCCGCTCGGTCTCGCTGTCGGCCAGGATCATCCGCCGGACGACCAGGATCCGCTCGGCATCGAAGAACATGTGCTCGGTCCGGCACAGCCCGATGCCTTCGGCGCCGAACTTGCGCGCCGTGCGGGCGTCGGCCGGGGTCTCCGCATTGGTGCGCACCTTCATCCGCCGGAGCTTGTCGGCCCAGACCATGAGGCTCGCGAAATCGCCCGAGAGTTCGGGCTGGATGGTCGGCACCCGGCCGCGCATCACCTCCCCGGTGGAGCCGTCGATGGTGATGACGTCGCCCTTGCTCAAGGTCACCCCGTAGACCGAGACGGTGCCGCCCTTGGCATCGATGCGCAGGTCCCCCGCCCCGGACACGCATGGCCGGCCCATGCCGCGGGCGACCACCGCGGCGTGGCTGGTCATCCCGCCGCGGCTGGTCAGGATACCGTGGGCGGCGTGCATGCCGTGGATGTCCTCGGGGCTGGTCTCCTCCCGCACCAGGATGACGGCTTCGCCCATCTGCGCCCGCGCCTCGGCCTCGTCGGCCGTCATGACGATCTTGCCCGAGGCCGCGCCGGGGGAAGCGGGCAGGCCCTTGACCACGACCTCCCGCTTGGCGTCGGGGTCGAGGGTCGGGTGCAGCAACTGGTCGAGGGAGCCGGGCTCGATCCGGGCGACCGCTTCCGCCTCGCTGATCAGGCCGTCACCGACCATGTCGACGGCGATCTTCAGTGCCGCCTTGGCGGTGCGCTTCCCGCTGCGGGTCTGCAGGATGTAGAGCCTGTTCTGCTGGACCGTGAACTCGATGTCCTGCATGTCGCGATAGTGCCGCTCCAGCTTCAGGCGGATCGCGTCGAGCCGGGCGAACACGTCGGGCATCACCTCCTCCATGGACGGCTTGTCGGCGCCGGACGCCGCCCGCGCGGCCGTGGTGATGACCTGCGGGGTGCGGATCCCGGCGACCACGTCCTCGCCTTGCGCGTTGACCAGATACTCGCCGTAGAACGCGTTCTCCCCGGTCGAGGGGTTGCGGGTGAAGGCGACCCCGGTGGCGCAGTCGTCGCCCATATTGCCGAACACCATGGCCTGGATGGTGACGGCCGTCCCCCAGCTCGCCGGGATCGCATGCAGCCGGCGATAGGTGATCGCGCGCTGGTTCATCCAGGAGCCGAAGACCGCGCCGATCGCCCCCCAGAGCTGATCGTGCGGATCCTGCGGGAACGGCTCTCCCAGATCCTCCCGCACCACCTCCTTGTATTGGACGACGATCGACTTCCAGTCCTCGGCATCCAGGGCCGTGTCGAGCGTCACGCCCTTGGCGCGCTTGAGGGTGTCGAGCACGTCCTCGAACAGCAGATGATCGACCCCCAGCACGACGTCGCCGTACATCTGGATGAACCGGCGGTAGCTGTCATAGGCGAACCGCTCGTCCCCGGTCCTGGCCGCCAGCCCGGCCACCGTCGCATCGTTCAGGCCGAGATTGAGGACCGTGTCCATCATCCCCGGCATCGACGCCCGCGCGCCCGAGCGGACGGAGACCAGCAACGGGTCGGCCACATCGCCGAAGCGCTTGCCGACCGAGGCCTCGACCGTGGCCAGGGCCGCGGCGACCGCATCCTTCAGCCGGGGCGGGTAGCTGCGGTTGTGATCGTAATAGTAGGTGCACACACCGGTGGTGATGGTGAAGCCCGGCGGCACCGGCAGACCCAGACGGGACATCTCGGCAAGGTTCGCCCCCTTGCCGCCCAGAAGGTCGCGCATCGACGACGCGCCCTCGGCCTCCCCGTCGCCGAAGCCGTAGACCCATTTGGTGTTCTCGCTGCCGGTCATGCCGCATCCGTTCCTTGCCTGTCGTCTTCACCCTGCCCGGGGCGGACAGGGAGCTACGGACCTCACCGTCCTGCGGCCAGGCCCACGGGCATCGCCACCGAACCGGATGGCACGGCCCGCTTCTATGGGGAGGCGGCGATGGGCACCGTCAAAGACCACGCCGGTCGTACGGATGCCAGGGCGGACCGACCGGATGCACGGCATCACGGTCGATGTGGATGCGGCGAATGGCCGGCCTCCCCTCCGCCATCCCTGCACCCGGATCCCGCTCTGACTCTCCCCTTCGAGAGCAAGAGGCAGACATCAGGGTGCATCACCTTCATGTCATCGTGCTCCAGAGCATCCCGGGTCCGAACGGGCGCGGGATGCCCTAAACTCCTTGAAGTCGATCACCTTGTCTGCGTTCAGATGAGGCCATCTGAACGCAAGGTTGATCTAGGCGGCGCTGGCGTTGGCGCTGCGGTCGGGCTCCGACCCGCGCCTGACGAAGCGGCGACCGCAATAGCCGCAATCCACCGCCGCCTTGGTGCCGAAGGTGTAGTAGACCATCGGATGACCCAAGGCACCGCCGCCGCCGTCGCAGCCGACGGTCTCGGTCTCCGCATCGACGGTGATGATCTCGGGAGGCTGCATGACGATGTCCGGGCGGCATGGTCTGATCGGGGCGCGCGTCGGCCCGACTATGGGCGAGCCCGTTCCGACGATCAACGGCCGATGACGCACCGCAGCGCGCTCGTCTCCGCCACCGCGCGCCGTTTCGTCACCTTGTCGTTCACGCGTTGCGGCGTTTCGCGTGTTCAGCTATGCGCTGCGTTGTGGAATACGGTAGGTTACGGGGCGTTTGGCGGTACGCTTCGCCATCGAGTACTGTCTTGTGTGACGAGGAGGGGGATATCGGTGATGTATGGGCGGCTATGTGCCTTCTTGATGACTATAGGTTTGATTATCATTGCATCGCCTGCGACTTCTTTCGAAGATCGGGCCTGCAGCACCTGGGCAACGGCAGACAATCCCAGGACCGAGCGTGCGTACAGATCTCGATTGCGGATGACACATGAAATCACTATGTTCGGCCCACGGCTGGATGAACTCATGTATTATTGGAACAAAGGCGTATTGTTTCATCTTCCCTATGGATATATGAATCCCTGGCAGATTACGGAACGGACAACAACCCGTACTCTTGAGGAACATCTTGAAGCCATTAGCCGTAATTCGGCCAGAACCGGCTACGACGCGTCGACAGGCCGTTTCAATCCCGATCTGCTCGGTCCCGGTGTAATGGAGAATGATATCGGCTCACCGGAGTTTTCTTTTTGGATGCCCTCCGGGCGCTATATCGAGCGCAACATGAGGTGGACCCCGACCATGCGCCCCTGTGAGCCGGGGCGGGAGCCGCCGGAAGACGGTCAGTATGTGGTGCGATTCCGTATCTTGTGGCCAGGCAGCCCAAACGTCGAACAGTCGCCACAGATACAATACTTCGAAAACGCACGGCGATCGCCAACCTCCAATCCTACGATATTTCATAGCTTCGACGATGATTTTTTTGTGAGACTACGATGCCCGGGAAGTATTTGTGACGGTTGGATCTGGGACAGAGATCGAGACTATATTCTTTACATAATGTTTCCAGAGCTTCTAAGACAAGAAAACCCACAGTTCTTCTGGAGCGACCCCACGAACACAGCAATCCAGTTGTTGGAAAGCTGGCGATCAAGCACGGAGGATACGGACAATGACTGAGCTCTCACAGTCGGATCTAGACTATATTAGAAGTGT
>JANQKE010000154.1 GCA_028281265.1 Alphaproteobacteria bacterium
ATATCGATGTCTACACCAACCACTCCGTCGTGCTGGAGAGCCTGAAGGCGGCCTAGCCGCCGGGCGCTTCCGACCCCATCCGGTCCGCCGCCGCGCCCCGCGGCCGGCGGGGCCGACCGCTACGAAGACCCGATCCCCATGAGTGATTTCAGCCCGCGCGAGATCGTCTCCGAACTCGACCGTTTCATCGTCGGCCAGTCCGACGCCAAACGGGCGGTGGCGATCGCGCTGCGCAACCGCTGGCGCCGCCAGCAACTCCCCGAAGACCTGCGCGCCGAGGTCCTGCCCAAGAACATCCTGATGATCGGGCCGACCGGGGTCGGCAAGACCGAGATCGCCCGCCGCCTGGCCAAGCTCGCCAACGCGCCGTTCCTGAAGGTCGAGGCGACCAAGTTCACCGAGGTCGGCTATGTCGGCCGGGACGTCGAGTCGATCGTCCGCGACCTGGTCGAGATCGGCATCCGCCTGGTCAAGACCCAGGCCCGCGAAGCGGTGGCGCCCAAGGCGGAGATCGCCGCCGAGGAACGGGTGCTCGACGCCCTGGTGGGGGAGAATGCGGGCCGGGAGACCCGGGCGAAGTTCCGCAAGATGCTGCGGGAGGGCTCCCTCAACGACCGGGAGATCGACGTCAAGGTGCAGGACACCTCCTCCCCCTTCCCGGCGATGGACATCCCCGGGATGCCGGGCGGCCAGATGAGCATGATCAATCTCGGCGACATGTTCGGCAAGGCCTTCGGCACCCGCACGCGGGAGCGGCGGATGACCGTGGCCGACAGCTACGAGGTGCTGATCGCCGAGGAGTCCGACAAGCTGATCGACCAGGATTCGATCACCGCCGACGCGATCCGGCTGGTCGAGCAGAACGGCATCGTCTTCCTCGACGAGATCGACAAGATCACCGCCCGGTCCGAACGGATGGGGGCCGATGTCAGCCGTGAAGGGGTGCAGCGGGACCTCCTGCCGCTGATCGAGGGCACGCAAGTCACCACCAAGCACGGCGTGGTGCGGACGGACTACATCCTGTTCATCGCCTCGGGTGCCTTCCAGCTCGCCAAGCCGTCGGACCTGCTGCCGGAGCTGCAGGGCCGGCTGCCGATCCGGGTCAATCTGGACGCGCTGACCCAAGCCGATTTCCGCCGCATCCTGACCGAACCGGACTACAATCTCCTGCGCCAGTACAAGGCGCTGATCGGCACCGAGGAGGTGACGCTCGACTTCACCGACGAGGCGATCGACGAGCTCGCGCGCCTGGCTGCGGAGATCAACGAATCGGTCGAGAATATCGGCGCCCGGCGGCTGCACACGGTGCTGGAGGAGCTGCTCGACGAGATCAGTTTCACCGCCAGCGACCGGCCCGGCGACACGGTCGCGGTGACCGACGCGTTCGTGCGCGAGAAGGTCGGCGACCTGGCCAAGGACGCGGATCTCAGCCGGTTCATTCTGTAGCGGCGGCGGTCCGTTCCGGCAGTGGGACGAAGCCGTTTCGGTTCAGGATCGTTCCCGCTTCGATACTGTTTTGGAGTCGCAACGAAGGTCATCTCGCTCATGCAACGATTTGCCGTGATCGGCGCGGGGGCATGGGGGACGGCGCTGGCGATCACCGCCGCCCGGGCCGGCCGCGACGTCGTCCTGTGGGCGCGGGAGGCCGAGGCGGTCGCCGCCGTCAACGACCGGCACGAGAACCCCGTCTTCCTGCCGGGCGTGCGGCTGCCGGCATCGATCCGGGCCACCGGCGACCTGGCCGAGGCGGTGCGGCAAGCCGACGCGGCGATCCTGGTGGTGCCGTCGCAGTTCCTGCGCGCGGTCTGCCGGGACCTGTCCCCGGTGCTGCCGGAGCGGCTACCCCTGGTGATCTGCGCCAAGGGCATCGAACGGGAGACCGGTAAGCTGATGGCCGCGGTGGTGGAGGACGAGTTGCCCGGCCACCCGCTGGCGGTCCTGTCCGGGCCGACCTTCGCCGCGGAGGTGGCGGCCGACATGCCCACGGCCGTCACCATCGCCTCGGAAGACGGGGCAACGGCGGGGCTGGGGTCCCTGGCCGGCCGGCTGTCGGTCGCCTTGGCGACGCCGACCTTCCGGCCTTACGTCTCCGACGACGTCACCGGGGTGGAGATCGGCGGGGCGGTCAAGAACGTACTGGCGATCGCCAGCGGCATCGCCACCGGGCTGGGTTTCGGGGCGAACACCAGAGCCGCCCTGATCACCCGCGGGCTCGAAGAGATCAAGCGGCTGTCCGAGGCCCTGGGCGGCCGCCGCGACACGGTGACCGGCCTGGCCGGGATCGGCGATCTGGCGCTGACCTGCTCGTCGGAGCAATCGCGCAACATGTCCTTCGGCAAGGCGCTGGGGCAGGGCAAGGCGGCCGAAGATCTGCTCGCCAACCGCGCCTCGGTGGTCGAGGGCGTGGAGAACGCCCGGTCCGTCACCGACCTGGCCGACCGGCTGGGAGTGGACATGCCGATCAGCCAGGCGGTCCGCGCCATCGTGCATGAGGGCAAGGGCATTCAGGAGACGATGACGGCGCTGTTGAGCCGTCCGCTCAAGGCCGAGCCCAAGGGCCTGACCCTGGACCCCTGATCGCCGCCAGGCCGGTCGATCCCCTCGACCGCGTCACGCACGCGTGATCCGGGATGACTGGCCCCCCACCCATGGGCGGCGCAAGGGCAGGGGTCGGCGGGCGCGCCACCGGCGATGCCCGTATCCGACACGGCAGAGGATGCGCTTCATGATCGCCGCTTCTCCCCTCCCGTCCCCCGCCCCCGGTGCGGTCGAACCGGGGTTCGACGGCGGGCGCCTGGCCGCCCTGGCGGTCGTGGTCCTGACCGCCTTGCATGCGGCCCAGCTCTACGGCACCTGGTTCTACCCCAGCGCCGAAAGCCCTTTGTGGTTCAACGGCATGGTCTTCGCCCAACGGCTGCTCGATCTGCCGATCGCCGCCAGCCGCCCATGGGTCGGGGCGGCCTTCGCCGCAGCGGGCATGGCCATCGCCCTGGCCCTGTGGCAGCGGCGATCCTGGACGGCGGCCGCCGTCGCCACGCTCGTCTGGGCAATCGTCTCCGGCTGGGACGCGCTGCACCGGCTGCGTCAGGTGGCCTTCCAGCTCGGCGAAGGCTGGGTCCTGGGTCCGCCGCACAAGGTCGGCATGGTCGCCGCCACCGTCGCCCTGGCGCTGACCGTCCTGATGCTCGCCGCGCTGGTCACCCGGGCGCGCGTCGACGGGATCGATGTCAAGCCGCCGCACCGGGCGGCTTGACCGGCCGATCGTGCTGGCGAAAAGCTAGATCAACCTGCGTTCAGATGGATTCATCTGAACGCAGGTTGATCTATTTCAAAGATTTAGAGCATCTTATCTGCGTCCGTTAGGACGCAGGATGCTCTAGTGGCCAATCTGCGCTTCGCCGCGGAGGTGCTGGAGCGGGCGGACATCCGCCTGTTGACCGAGCCGGCCAACACCCGCGACGTGCCGGGGTACTTCCTGACCGGCACGGACCAGGCGGCGCGGCTGATCCAGGCGGTCGACCACCCCAATCTGGCACTGCAATACGACGTCTATCACATGCAGATCATGGAAGGGGATCTGGCGCCGACGCTGGAGCGCCATCTCGGCCGGATCGGCCATATCCAGATCGCCGACACCCCCGGCCGGCACGAGCCGGGGACCGGGGAGATCGACTACCCCTTCCTGCTCGATCACCTCGACCGGATCGGCTATCGCGGCTGCATCGGCTGCGAATACCACCCGGCCACGACGACGGAGGCCGGCCTGGACTGGGCCCGGCGCTGGCTGAAGCCGGGCCATCGCGGCGCCTGATCCCCTCCGACCGGCGCGATCGGACGGGATCCCGCTCCGGCCCTCTCCGAAAAGGGGGGACAAGAATGGTGGGATCGACCCCTCAAGCGCCCCGGAAGGCCGGCTTGCGCTTGGCGAGGAAGGCCTCGAAGCCTTCCCGGTAGTCGGCGGTGGAGAAGCTCGCGTAGGACTCCGCGATCTCGGCCTCGGTCAGCGGGGCGGGATCGGCCAGCCGGCGGGCGAACCGCTTGTGCCAGCGATGCACCAGCGGCGCGCCGGCGGTGATCCGGGCGACGGTCTCTTCCACCGACGCCCCGAACCGGGTGTCCGGCACCACCCGGGCGATCAGCCCGCGGGCCAGGGCGGCCTCGGCATCCAGGACCTTGGCTTCGAGGACCATCTCCAGCGCCACCGCCGGGCTTGCGGCCCGGTACAGGGTTTCGAACTCGGGATAGGGCATCGCCAGGCCCAATCGGGCGACCGCGGCCCCGAATCTGGCCGTGTCCGAGGCGATCCGCAGGTCGCATTTCAGCGCCAGCACCAGCCCCGCCCCGGTGCAGGGTCCCCGGATCGCGGCGACGATCGGGTGCGGACAGCCGGTGATCGCCGCGTAGGTCTCGTCCATCACCGCCCCATAGGCCCGGGCGGCTTCCGCCGAGGGGCGCTCGGTCTCGAACTCCGAGATGTCCGCGCCCGGGCAGAACGCCGTGCCCGCCCCGGTCAGCACCACGCAGCGCACGCCCTCGTCGTCGGACAGCGTGCGGAAGGCTTCGGTCAGCGCCGGCCACATCGGCCGGTTGAGCGCGTTCAACCGCGCCGGCCGGTTCAGCGTGACCGTCGCCACGCCGGCATCGCTCCGGTGCAGCAGGACGGGGGCGTCCGGGGCCGAGGGTCGGGCAGGCAGGGTCATGGCAATCGACGGCTGACGGGGTCGGGACACTTGGATGTGCTAGAGCATCCTGCGTCCGAACGGACGCAGGATGCTCTAAATCTTTGAAACAGATCAACCTGCGTTCAGATGAGTCCATCTGAACGCAGGTTAATCTAGCGCGGGATGGCGTCAGGTGCGATCGCTGTCGCGATCGCGCCTGACGTCTGGATCCCGCTCCGACGCTCACCTTGGAGAGCGAGCTTCGGACATGAGAAGGACGGCGTGAGACGCGGCCCCCTCGGCCGCGAACGGTATCACTGGAACGCGCACTCGTTGAAGCTGCGCAGCTTCCGGCTGTGCAGGGTCTCCAACCCCAGGTCGGCCAGCTTCTCCATCGCGCGGATGCCGATCTGCAGATGCTGGTCGACCTGCTGGCGGTAGAAGGCGTCGGCCATGCCCGGCAGCTTGATCTCCCCGTGCAGCGGCTTGTCCGAGACGCACAGCAGGGTGCCGTAGGGCACCCGGAAGCGGAACCCGTTGGCCGCGATCGTGGCGCTTTCCATGTCCAGGCCGATCGCCCGGGACTGGGACAGCCGCCGTTCGGGCTCCTGGAAGTCCCGGAGCTCCCAGTTGCGGTTGTCGATGGTCGCGACGGTCCCGGTGCGCATGATCCGCTTCAGGTCGGCCCCGGAAAGCCCGGTGATCTCCCGCACCGATTGCTCCAGGGCGACCTGCACCTCCGCCAATGCCGGGATCGGCACCCAGGTCGGCAGATCGGCGTCCAGCACATGGTCTTCCCGGACGTAGCCATGGGCCAGGACGTAGTCGCCGAGCTTCTGGGTGTTCCGGACGCCCGCACAGTGTCCCAGCATCACCCAGGCATGCGGGCGCAAGACCGCGATATGGTCGGTCGCGGTCTTCGCGTTGGACGGGCCGACCCCGATATTGACCAGCGTGACCCCCCGATGCCCCGGCCTCTTGAGGTGATAGGCCGGCATCTGCGGCAGCCGGCCGGGCGGGCTGCCGACGGTCACCCCGCCATGGGTGGTGACGATGTTGCCGGGCTCGACGAACGCTTCGTAGGTGCCGTCGCGCGCGTCCATCAGCGCATGCGCCAGCTTGATGAACTCGTCGACGTAGAACTGATAGTTGGTGAACAGCACGAAGTTCTGGAAATGCTCGCAACTGGTCGCCGTATAGTGCCGCAGCCGGTGCAGCGAGTAGTCGATGCGCGGCGCGGTGAACAGGGCCAGCGGCGAGGAGTCCCCCGGACGCGGGGTCCAGGTGCCGTTGACGATGCTGTCGTCCATATAGGCCAGATCGGGGACGTCGAAGCTGTCCCGCAGCGCCCGGATGCGCTCGGCTCCCAGGCCGCTTTCGAGATGGATCCCGTCGGGGAACGCGAAATGGACGGGGATCGGCGTGTCGGAGATGCCGATTTCGATCGGCACGCCGTGATTGCGGCTCAACTGGGTGAGCTGTTCGCGCAGATAGGGGGCGAACAGATCGGGTCGGGTGATCGTCGTCCCGTAGGTGCCGGGGCTGTCGACGAACCCGTAGGCCAGGAGGCTGTCGGCCGCCACGAACGCCTCGGTGGCCACCTTGACGTACGGATAGCAGGCCCGGACGCGCCGGGGCGGGACGGCGCCGCCGGCATAGGCCTGGAACTGCCGCCGCAGATAGCCGGTGTTGTGCCCGTAGATCGCCAGGACGCGCTGGTAGGCCTGCTCGGGATCGTCGAACATCTCGGCCGTGAACGGGGCCCGTCTGTCGGATCGGAGCGGGGCGGTCTCTGCGGCCATCGGCGGCTTCTCCTGTACCGTTCTTGGGTGGGGCGACGTCGGGGCCGGTACGGCGGCCGGGATCAGCCGGTCAGCCGGTCCAGCCCCATCAGGCTGCGGCCATAATCCGCAGCGTCGAAGGGCCGCAGGTCGTCGATCGTCTCGCCGACCCCGATGGCATGCACCGGCAGGCCGAACCGGTCGGCGATCGCCACCAGGACCCCTCCCCGGGCGGAGCCGTCCAGCTTGGTCACCACCAGGCCGGTGACATCGACCATCGTCTTGAAGGCGTCGACCTGGTTCAGTGCGTTCTGGCCGGTGGTCGCATCGAGCACGAGCAGCACCGCATGCGGCGCCTGGGGCATCTGCTTGGTGATGACGCGGACGATCTTGGCCAGCTCGGCCATCAGATCGTCCTTGTTCTGAAGACGGCCGGCCGTGTCGATCAGCACGATGTCGGTGCCCTGGCGCCTGGCTTCGGTCAGCGCATCGAACACCAGCCCGGCGGCATCGGCACCTTGCGTCCGGGCGATCACCGGCACGCCCGCCCGCTCCCCCCAGATCTGGAGCTGCTCGACCGCCGCGGCCCGGAACGTGTCCCCGGCGGCCACCATCACCGACCGGCCCTCGTCCCGCCATTGCCGGGCGAGCTTGCCGATGGTGGTGGTCTTGCCCGCCCCGTTGACCCCGACCACGAGGACAACGAAGGGGCGTGTTCCCGGCGTCGGCACCAGCGGTCGGGCCACCGGAGCCAGCGAGGCGGCGACCAGGTCGGCCAGGGCGGCGCGGACCTCGTGCTCCTCGACCTCCTTGCCGAACCGCGATCTCGCCAGATCGGCGGTCAGCCGGGCGGCGGCGGCGGGGCCCAGATCGGCGGTGATCAGCAGATCCTCGAGCTCCTCCAGCGTCTCGTCATCGAGGCGGCGCTTGGTGAAGATCGAGGTGATCCCGTCGGTCAGGCGCGCCGAGGAACGCTTCAGGCCGACCGTCAGGCGCGACAGCCAGCCGGCCTTCGGTCGGGGCTCCGGCGCGTCGGCGGAGGCGGTCGTCGGAATCGGCTCATCCATCTCCCCCCTATACGCAAATGCCCGGGCCGGGGGAACGGCAGCCGCCGCATGACTGCGTGCGGGACGGGCCGCTGGGATCGCCGGCCGGACGGCCCATCTGTGGGGTTCGGCCCGGATGCCGTACGGTCAGGCGTCGACCGACCGCCGCACCCGGTCGTAGTCGGCGCGGACCATCTCCTCGACCAGGGCCGGAAAGCCGATGGTCGGCTGCCAGCCGAGGTCCCGCTTGGCCCGGCTCGAGTCGCCCACCAGCCGATCGACCTCCGCGGGACGGTAGAAGCGCGGATTGATGGTGACCAGCGGCCGACCCGTCGCCGCGTCCAGGCAGCGCTCGTCCCGCCCTTCGCCTTCCCATCGGACCTCGATGTCCGAGGCCTGCAACGCCAGGGCCAGGAAGTCCCGGACGCTGTGGTCGGCGCCGGTGGCAACGACGTAGGTGCTCCCGGCCGGCCGTTGCGTCATCGCGTACATCGCCCGGACATAGTCCGCCGCATGACCCCAATCCCGGCGGGCTTCGAGATTGCCGAGCTCCAGCCGGTCCTGCAGGCCGCAGCGGATGCGGGCCAGGCCATGGGTGATCTTCCGGGTGACGAAGTCGATGCCGCGCAAGGGCGACTCATGGTTGAATAACAGGCCGGAGCTGGCATGCAGGCCATGGGCTTCGCGGTAGTTCACCGTAATCCAATGGCCGTACACCTTGGCCACGCCATAGGGGCTGCGCGGGTGGAACGGCGTATCCTCGGTCTGCGGCACGACGACGGCCTTGCCGAACATCTCCGACGTGGACGCCTGGTAGAACCGGGTCTCCGGTGCGTGGCTGCGGATCGCCTCCAGCAGGTAGAGGACGGCGACACCATCGACCATGGTGGTGTAGACCGGCTCCTCGAAGGCGGTGCCGACGAAGCTCTGGGCCGCCAGATTGAACAGCAGGTCGGGCCGTATCCGGCCGATCGTCCGCTGCACGTTGCTCTGTTCCAGCAGGTCCAGCGGCACCAGATCGACGTGATCGCGGATGCCCAGTTCTTCCAGTCGCCACGGATTTACCGAGGAGGTCCGGCGTATGCCGCCGATGACACGGTACCCTTCGTCCAGCAGGGTCTTCGCAAGATAGGCTCCATCCTGGCCCAAAACACCGGTAACGAGCGCCGTTCTCAAGCTCTTACTCCCTTGCCGGGCCGAGGATCTGGGGGATATCCGCACAGCGGTCATGGCCTGCCGGCTGCTGTCCGGCAGGCGCCGGTGCGGGAGGTAGCGGCATTCCCCCCGAGGAGGCAAGTCACCTTGCGCCGGCGGCGCGATCAGTGCGGATACCCCTCGGGCCGGCCGAACCGGTCGGTTCCCTGCCGCCGGCTGCGAATCGCGATCGGACGCCGGCACCGCTCCCTTCCGCGAGCGGTCGACAGAGCCGGTCCAGATGACAGTTTTGTTCTCAATATTTGACGTTTGCTTTTCAGATCATGCCTGAAATCTCTGTAAGGAAGGACTTTCTTCGACATTGATCAGTTGTCGGTGGCTGACATGCTCTTCCACCATTGCTTGGCGTTCTCACGAACGTCTATACTGTCCATTGGAAAAGAGCTTGAGGAGAGGGTGATGACCGAACCGCGGGAGGTCCGCCGCTATCGCACGATCTTCATTTCCGACGTCCACCTCGGAACGCGGGCCTGCAAGGCCGAGTACCTTCTGGATTTTCTGAAGTACAACGAAAGCGAAGAGCTCTACCTGGTCGGCGATATCATCGACGGCTGGCGGTTGAAGCAGAGCTGGTATTGGCCGCAGGCGCACAACGACGTGGTGCAGAAGCTGCTGCGCCGGGCGCGAAAGGGCGACAAGGTATACTATCTTCCGGGCAACCACGATGAGGCGGCGCGGCTTTTCCTGGGCATCAATTTCGGCACGATCCCGATCGAAGACGAATTCGTCCACGAAACCGCGGACGGCAAGCGGTTCCTGGTCATCCATGGCGATCAGTACGACGTGGTGGTCAAATACGCCAAATGGCTCGCCCATATCGGCGACAAGGCCTATGTGCTGCTGCTGGGCCTGAACACGGGCGTCAACGCAATCCGCCGCCGCCTGGGTTTCTCTTACTGGTCCTTGTCCGCCTACATGAAGGGGCGGGCCAAGCAGGCCGTCGAATTCGTCGGCCGGTTCGAGCGGGCGCTGAGCGACGAGGCCCGGCGCCGCGGCCTCGACGGGGTGATCTGCGGCCACGTCCATACCGCCGAGTTCAAAGAGATCGACGGCGTGACCTACTGCAACGACGGTGACTGGGTGGAGAGCTGCACGGCCCTGGTCGAACATTTCGACGGCCGGCTGGAGATCGTCCATTGGGCCAGGATCGACCATGATACGATGGCCACCCCCCGTCACCAGACGCGCCGGTATCCCAAGGCCGTCGACAGCAAGGCCGCCTGACCGGCCGCGGTGCCCTCGACAGGGTTCCGGCACGGGTTTGACGGACAAAGTCCCGCCAAGCGCGGTAACAATGCCGCCGGGTGATCCCCATATCGCCGTCATCCGCCACCCCCGTTGCCGGCCCGGTTCCGTCCTTGCCGGCCCGCAGGCCCTTCCGCCGTGTTCATGCCGACCCCGAAGCCCCAGTATCCGCCCGATGCCGAACCGATGCGCATTCTGATCGTCTCCGACGCCTGGGAACCGCAGGTCAACGGCGTCGTGCGGTCGCTGCAGATGCTCCGCCGGCAACTGGTCCACCGCGGCCATACGGTGGACATCATCGGGCCCGACCGGTTCAGGACGGTGCCGATGCCGTCCTATCCGGAAATCCGGCTCGCGCTGCGGCCGCGCCGCGCGCTGGTCCGCGCCATCGAGGCCTTCGCGCCGGACGCCATCCACATCTCCACCGAGGGGCCGCTGGGCTGGTCGGCGCGGCGGTACTGCATGCGGCGGGGGCTGGCGTTCACCACCAGCTTCCACACCCAGTTCCCCGAATACGTCCATGTCCGGACACGGTTCCCGCTGGCCTGGTCGTACAAGCTCCTGCGCCGGTTCCACGGGGCGGCGGCCTGCATGATGGTGGCCACCGATTCGGTCGAACGCCGGCTGCGGGCGCGCGGTTTCTTCAATATCGGCCGCTGGTCCCGCGGCGTGGATACCGAGCTGTTTCGCGCGCGCCCTAAGGACCTGTGGGATCTGCCGCGGCCGATCCTGCTCAATGTCGGCCGGGTCGCCCCGGAGAAGAACCTCGATGCGTTCCTGCGGCTCGACACGCCGGGCACCAAGGTGGTGATCGGGGACGGCCCGGCCCGGCCGGAGCTGGAGCGGCGCTATCCCGACGTCGTCTTCATGGGGGCGAAGTTCGGCGAAGAACTGGCCGCCGCCTATGCTCAGGCCGATGTGTTCGTCTTCCCCTCTCTGACCGACACGTTCGGCCTGGTCCTGCTGGAGGCGCTGGCCAGCGGCGTACCGGTGGCGGCGTTCCCGGTGCAGGGGCCGCTCGACGTGATCGGCGACGCCCCGGTCGGATGCCTCAGCGAGGATCTGGGGGAGGCGGTCACGGTGGCGCTGGAGGTCCCGGCGGAGCGGTGCCGGGAGTTCGCCCTGCAGTTCAGCTGGGCCGCGTCCACCGATCAGTTCCTGTTCAATCTGGCCCCCTTGCGGGCCCCGGCCGATCTGCAGGCCGCCGAGTAGCGGTCCCGCGTCGCAGCGATCGTCGACACCCCATGTACCGGATCAGGCCTCCCTCGGCGGCATCGCGGGTCGCCGCATCGGGCGGGGCGATCCGGGGGGAGAGGTGATGGCCATCCTGGCCGGATACCGTTTCGCGATGCGGCTGGCCGGCCCGCTGGTGCCGCGCTGGCTCGATTACCGGACCCGGCACGGCAAGGAACAGCCCGACCGTCTGGCCGAACGGACGGGCCGGTCGGCCGTCCCGCGTCCGGACGCGCGGCTGATCTGGGCCCATGCCGCGAGCGTCGGCGAGTCGGCGGCCCTGCGGGCGCTGATCGACCGCCTGCTCGCCCGGCATCCGGACCTGTCCGTCCTGATCACGACCGGCACGCTGACCTCCGCCCGCATGGTGGCCCGCTGGCCGGGCGACCGGCTCATCCATCAGTACGTCCCGCTGGATCATCCCCGGTTCGTTGCCGACTTCCTGGACCATTGGCGACCCGATGCGGCCGTGTGGGTGGAGTCCGAGCTGTGGCCCAACCTGCTGCGGGGGCTCGCCGAACGGCGGATCCCGGCGGCGCTGGTGAGTGCCAGGATGTCGCCGGCGAGTTTCCGGAACTGGTCGCTGGTCCCGGCGACCGCCCGGCGGCTGCTGGCATCGTTCGACAGCATCCTGCCCGCGTCCGAGGAGGCGGCCCGCATGCTCCGCCGGTTCGTCCCCGACCGGGTCGGCGCCGTCGGCAATCTCAAGCTGGCCAACCCGCCGCCGGCGATCGACGAGAGCGCCCTGACCGCGCTGCGCCAGGCGATCGGGCAGCGCCGGGTGTGGATCGCGGCATCGACCCATGACGGGGAGGAGCAGGCCGTCCTGGCCGCCCACCGCCGTCTGGTCACCCAGTTCGGGGACCTCCTGACCCTGATCGTGCCCCGCCATCCCGACCGGAGCAGCGTCATCGGATCGCTGATCGAGGCCGCCGGTCACTCCGTCGTCCGGCGGTCGCAAGGGGCTCTCCCGGACGCCCAGACGACCGTCTACCTTGCCGATACCATGGGCGAGCTGGGCACGCTGTACGCGGTGGCCGAGGCCGCCTTCGTGGGCGGGTCCCTGGTCCCGATCGGCGGGCACAACCCGATCGAACCGGTGATGCTGGGCAAGCCCGTGATCCTGGGTCCGCACAGCTTCGCCTTTCGCGACGAGGTCGCCTTCCTGCTGAGCGAAGGGGGGGCCCGGCGGATCGACGGGGCCGAGGGGCTGGCACCGGGCGTCGCCGAACTGCTGTCGGACCCGATCGGCCAGCGCCGGTTGGAGCGGATCGGCCATCGGGTCCGGGACACCGGCGCGGCGATCCTCGATGCGGCCGTGGCGACCGTCGAGAGCCTCCTGCCCGGCCCCGCCTCCGGCCTGCCGCAGCCGATGGAAAGGGAGCGGGATTGAAAGCGCCGGACTTCTGGTATCGCGCCGCCGGAGCACGGGCGGCGCTGCTGGCGCCGGCGTCCGGCGCGGTCGCTGCCGCCGGCCGCCTGCGACGCCGGTTCACCCCCCCTGTCCGGTTGCCGGTCCCGGTGATCTGCGTCGGCAACCTGACCGTGGGCGGAAGCGGCAAGACGCCCGTGGTGCGCGACCTGGCGACCCGTCTGCGCGCCTGGGGGCTGCCGGTGGCGACCCTGTCCCGGGGCTATGGCGGCCGGCTGACGGGGCCGGTCCGGGTCGACCCGGACCGGCATGGCGCGGCCGATGTGGGGGACGAGCCCGTGCTGCTGGCCGCCGACGGGGTCGCCTGGGTGGCGCGCGACCGGGCCGCCGGCGGCCGGGCGGCGCTGGATGCGGGTGCGGCTGCGATCGTGATGGATGACGGCCATCAGAACCCGTGCCTGGCCAAGGATCTCTCGATCCTCGTCGTCGACCCCGCCGCCGGTTTCGGCAACGGCCGGGTGATGCCGGCGGGTCCGTTGCGCGAGCCTTTGCGGGACGGGTTGGCGCGGGCCCAGGCGGTCGCCTTCCTGCGCGCCCGGCCCGATGCGGCCGACCGGGTTCCCATCCCGGCATTTGCCGGGCCGGTTCTGACGGGCTACACCGCACTGGAGCCCCCGGCGACGGGTGCTTGGCCCGGCCGCCGCGTGCATGTCCTGGCGGGCATCGCCCGCCCCGGCAAGGTGGTGGACAGCCTGGCCGCGGCGGGGGCCGAGATCACCGGCCTGTCGGCCTATCCGGACCATCACCCCTACACCGAGACCGAGGCCATGGCGGCACTGGAACACGCCGTCGCACAAGACGCGGACCTGGTGACGACGGCCAAGGACGTCCCCCGGCTACCGCCGGCGATCGCCGCCAGCGCGGTGGTGGCGCGTATCCGGGTGGCGTGGGATGCCCCCCAGGCGGTGGACCGGCTGCTGGCATGGCTGCCGCAACCGGGGGGGCACGGCCGATGAGCCGGTACCGGGTCGGACGGCACGGTCGGCGCCCGACCGGCTGGCAATGGCTGATCGTCCTGGCCGAAGCGCTGCCCGCCGGGTTCCTGTTCGGGATCGCCCGGATGCTGCCGGTCGATGCGGCCTCGGCCGTCGGCGGCTGGCTGTTTCGCCGGCTGGGTCCCGTCCTGGGCGGGCAGCACCGCCGGGTGCTCAGGAACATCGGCATCGCGTTTCCCGACCTGCCGGACGCCCGCCGGCGGGCCATCGCGGTCGGGTTCTGGGAGAATCTCGGCCGGACCCTGTTCGAGTACCCGCACTTGCAGACGCTGCGCCGGAGAGGCCGGTTCGAGCTCTGCGGCCTGGATGTGTTCGAGCAGGTCAATCGCCATCCCGGCCCGGTGCTGGGCTTCACCGGCCATTTCGCCAACTGGGAGGCGAACGCCGCCGTCGTCGATGGGCTGACCCGGCCCTTGGGCCTGGTCTACCGGCCGCCGAACAACCCGCTGATCGACCGGGCGCTGTTCGCCATGCGCGCACGCTTCGGGGTGCATCAGTTCAGCAAGGGCCGATCGGGCGGACGGCCGCTGGTCGGCGCGCTCAAGGACGGTGTGGTCGTCGGCATGCTGGTCGACCAGCGGCTCACCAACGGCCTCGACCTGACCTTTCTCGGCGCCCCGGCCCGGACCGCCCCGGCGCTGGCCCGGCTGGCCCGCAGCCACGCAGCACTGCTCGTCCCCGTCCGGGTGGAGCGGCTGCACGGCGCGCATTTCCGGGTCACGGCCTGCCCCGCCTGGACGGTGCGCTGGACCGCCGACGCCGACGCCGATGTGGAGCGGGTGATGCGCCGGGTCAACGAGACGCTCGCCGACTGGGTGCGCGACCGGCCCGAACAATGGCTCTGGCTGCACGACCGGTTCAAGATCAAGCCGCGGCGGCGGGATCGGCCCGCGGCACCGGGTACCATCCCGCCGCCGGTGCCCCATGAGCCGTGAGCGGCTGGCCCTGGCCAAGGGCTACCCTTACGCCTTTCCGCGGGCGAGCTATCTGTTCCGTGACGGCCGGCAGGAGATCCTGGGCGGGTTCGATCCGACCGCCCGCGTGCCGGTCGTGGCCTTCGGCTCCAACCGCGCCCCGGCCCAGCTTGCCCGCAAGTATCACGGCTGGCCCGAGGGTACGACCATCCCCGTGACCACGGCGTGGCTGGAGCATCACGACGTCGTCTACTCCGCCCACTTCACCACCTACGGGGCCTTGCCGGCGATGCTGCAGCCCGCCCCCGGCGTGCGGGTCGAGGTCGCCATCACCTGGCTGACGGCCGAGCAACTGGCCCGCATGCACCAGACCGAAGGCCCGTACAACTACCGCTTCCGGGCGCTGGCCGGTGCGACCGCCGCGGCGCCCTCGCCCCCGACGGCGAGGCGGTGGGATTGGCCGCGATCCCGGCCGAGGGCCGGGTGATCCCCGCCCTCGATCAGCCGGCGATCCTGGACCGGGCGCGGGACCGCCTGGCCCCGGATGCTCTAACTCTTTAAACTAGATCATCTTATCTGCGTTCAGATGAGTCCATCTGAACGCAGGATGATCTAGACCGGTTCCTGCTGCAGACGATCGCGTGCCGGATCGCCCGTGCTGCCCGCAACGACCGGCTGGGCCGGCTCGCGGTGGGGACCGCCGACCCGGATCAGTCGTAGCGGTGCTCGAAGGTGACGGTGGTGCCGTTCTGGCGGGTGAGGCTCCGGGCGTAGAGTTCCCGGATCAACCCGTCGTCCATCCGGCCGGTCACGCTGATCCGCTCGCCCACGCCGACCGGAACCGGGGTCGGGCCGATATAGACGGTCAGGCTGCCGGTATGGTCGGTCAGCCTGAACTCGTCATCGTCGGTGATCCGCTCCACGGTTCCCTTCAGCGTGACCAGCGCGCCCCGCTGCGCCTCGGCGATGGTCGAGGCGGTCTGGGCGACCGCCGATCCGGTCACGGCCAACCCGGCCGCAAGAACGACGATCGGTGCGAAACGGGCGTGCATGGTCCAGCCTTTCGGTGCCGTGGGCCTCTCTCCGGACGACGATATGGGCGCCGGAGGCATGCCGATCAATCGGCACGGCGAGACCGGGGGGCCGGATCAGCCGGCCAGTGACAGGACGAACGGCAGGATCAGCGGCAGGCTGACGAAGCTGATCAGGGTGGACAGCACCACCACGCCGGCGACCTGAACCGCCGGCCCCCCGTAGCGGGCCGCATAGAGGTAGGAGAAGACGGCCGTCGGCATGCTGCATTGGATGATCAGCACGCCGGCGGCCAGGGGCGGCAGGTCGATGGCCGTCGCCAGCCCCAGACCGACCACAAAGCCCGCCCCGACCCGGACCACGCCCAGCGCCGCGCTGCCGGGCAGATTGGCCACCGTCAGCTTGGCCAGGGACACCCCCAGCGCCAGCAGCATCAGCGGGATCGTCAAGCCGCCCAGAAGCGCCGTCCAGTTGGCCAGGAACGGCGGCACCGCGGTACCGGTCAGGACGAAGCCGAGCGCGGCCGCCAGGGCGTAGATCACCGGCTGCCGGGCGATCGTCGCCGGGTGCATCCGGCCCGATGCCAGGGCCGCGCCCAGGGTGTGGTGCAGCATCATGATGACCACCGTGAACGCGATCGCCAGGGCCAGGCCTTCGTCGCCGAAGGCGAAGAAGACGATCGGCAGGCCCATATTGCCGGTGTTCGGCAGCACCAGAGACGGCAGCATCGGCCGGACCGGCTGGCGCAGGAGCTTGAGCGCCGCCGCCCCCACAAGGGCGAACAGGACCACCGCGGCGAGCGCCAGCCCGACCGTCCGCAGCAGCACGTCCGCGCTCAGCCGCACCTCGGTCAACGCCGAGAAGGCCAGTGCCGGCACCCCGACATAGGTGGCGATCCGGGTGACGAACTCGGTTTCGAACGCCCGGCCCGAGCGCGCCCAGAGATAGCCGAGACCCGCGGTCAGCAGGACCGGGGCCAGGATCGGGATCAAGTTCGGCATCGGCGGGGCAGGCGGGCTACGGCAGAGCGGCGATCGTCGCCCTGGGCCTATAGCAAGGGGACAGGAGGGTGAGTCACCCCGATGTCCGGATCTCGCTCTCGAAGGGGGAGGTCGGAGCGGGATCCGGCACACCCCGCTCCCGCCGCCGGCCCGTCCGAGAACCGGCCTTGCGCGTCGAGCGTGTCGCCTTCCGCCCGGTTGATCCGGACGGTGCGGGCATGGCCCCACACCAGGAAGCCCACCGGAGAGACGACCCACGACGGCATCTTGCCGTAGATGAGCCGTTCCGCCCCGGTCATCGGTCGGCCGTCAGGCGGCGGTGCGCTGGTCGTCCGGGTCGTCGTCGTCCGGGGCCAGTTCGGCCGTCAGCCCGGCCAGGTGGTGCTTGTGCAGCATCTCCGCCTGGCGGGCGGACAGCTTCTCGGCATCGAAATCCTCGATCAACTCGTTGAACAGCCGGTACCAGTTCACCTCCGCGGCCAGGTGGATGAACACCGAGCCCAGACCCAGGGCCGCCCGGTCCATGAACACGAATTCCCGCGGCACCTCGACACCGCCGACATCCTTGAGGCGCAGATGCACCCGCTGCGCGGTCTCCCGGCCGTAGACGCCGTTGTTGGTCTCGCCGATGGTGCGGGTCCGGTCCTCCAGGATCGGGCCGTACAGGAACCGCGCCCAGATGTTGAGGACCTCGATCAGCTCCTTGCTGAGGTTCCGGAAGCCCCAGGTTTCGTAGGCGTGGACGGCCAGCTCCGTGTCGTCGCGCTGCAGCGCGCGGTACAGGCTGATCACACCGCCGACGAACGGGGCCGGGAACACCCGCACGCAGCCGAAATCCAGCAGGTTGATCCCCAGATCGGGCCGGACGGTGTAGTTTCCCAGATGCGGGTCGCCGTGGATGATGCCGTAATAGTACAGCGGCACGTACCAGGCCCGGAACATGTTGTAGGCGAGCTGGTTGCGGATCTCGATATCGGCCTTGGTGAAGCCCATGATGGGCTTACCGTCGAGCCAGGTGGTGGTCAGCAACCGCTTGGTGGACAGGTCGGGGGCGACCGTCGGCACGTGCACGTCGGGCTCGCCGGCGAGGATGTCGGCGTAGAGCTGCGTGTGCCGGGCTTCGCGCTCGTAATCGAGTTCCTCGCGCAGCCGCTCGGAGATCTCGGCATGGATCTGCTTGGTCGAGATCGCCTTGTCGTAGCTCTCGAAGACGGAGAACACCAGCCGGAGCTGCTTGAGATCGGCCTCCACCGCGGACTGCATGTCGGGATACTGCAGCTTGCAGGCCAACAGCCGGCCGTCATGGTCGACCGCCTTGTGCACCTGACCCAGGGACGCAGCGGCGGCGGCTTCCCGGTCGAACCGCTCGAACCGCGACTGCCAGTCCCGGCCCAGCTCGGCCGCCATGCGGCGCTTGACGAACGGCCAGCCCATGGCCGGGGCGTTGGCCTGGAGCTGCCGCAGCTCGTCGGCGTATTCGGGCGGCAGGGCCTCGGGGATGGTCGCCAGGATCTGCGCGACCTTCATCAGCGGGCCCTTGAGCCCGCCCAGGGCCGACTTCAGATCGGCGGCATGCTTGCCCCGTTCCAGCTTCAGGCCGAGATACTTCTCCCCGGCCAGGCGGGCGGCCAGGCCGCTCATGGACGTCGACACCCGGGCGTAGCGTCGGACGCGGCCGCCGAGACTGTTCTCTTCGCGTAGATCTGCCATCGCTCTCACTTCGCCTCAGCGGCCGGTGCGGACAAGGGGGCGGTCGTCCCCCCGCGACACTACGGCCGGCACCGCCCGCCGGATGCCGGCGGTCAGCCCAGCGTTTCCAGCTCGTCCACCATCCCCTCGATCATCGACAGGCCCTGCTGCCAGAAGCCGGGGTCGCCGGCGTCCAGGCCGAACGGGGCCAGCAGCTCCTTGTGGCGCAGCGTACCGCCCGCCCGCAGCATATCGAGGTAGCGCCGCGCGAACCCGTCCTCGGCCGTCCGGTACACCGCATACAGGCTATTCACCAGGCAGTCTCCAAACGCGTACGCGTACACGTAGAACGGCGAATGGACGAAGTGGGGGATGTACGACCAGTACGCCCTGTACCCGTCGTCGAAGGTCAAGGCCGGTCCCAGGCTGCGGGTCTGGACGTCCATCCAGATCTCGCCCAGCCGCTCGGGCGACAGCTCGCCCTGCCGGCGCTCGCCATGGACCGCCCGTTCGAACTGGTAGAAGGCGATCTGCCGCACCACGGTGTTGAGCATGTCCTCCACCTTGGCGGCCAGCATGGCCTTGCGCCGCCGGGGTTCGGTGGTTTCGGACAGCATCGACTGGAACGTCAGCATCTCCCCGAACACCGAGGCGGTTTCCGCCAGGGTGAGCGGCGTGTCGGCCATCAGATGGCCCTGACCGCCGGCCAGCACCTGGTGGACGCCGTGGCCCAGCTCGTGCGCCAGGGTCATCACGTCCCGGGTCTTCCCCAGATAGTTGAGCAGGATATAGGGGTGGGCCGACGGTACGGTCGGATGCGCGAACGCGCCGGGGCTCTTGCCGGCCCGGGTCGGCGCGTCGATCCACCCCTCGGCGAAGAACCGCCGGCCGATCGCCGCCATCTCCGGAGAGAACCGGTCGTACGCATCGAGCACGATCGCCTCGGCCTCCGGCCAGGCGATGGTACGGTCGTCATCGTCGGGCAGCGGCGCGTTGCGGTCCCAATAGGCCAGGGTATCGCCGCCGAACCACTTCGCCTTGAGCGCATAGTAGCGGTGGGACAGCCGCGGATACGCATCGGTCACCGCGTCGTTGAGCGCGTCCACCACCGCATCCTCGACCTGGTTGGACAGGTTGCGGCCGGACCAGGGCCGGTCGAACCTGCGCCAGCTATCCTCGATCTCCTTGTCCTTGGCGAGCGTGTTGGTGATGTGGGTGAACAGGCGGATGTTCTCGCCCAGGACCCGGCCGATCTCCCGCGCCGCCTCCTTGCGGCGGGCGCCGTCCCGATCGGACAGGCAGTTGAGGGCCTCCGCCGACGTCATCTCCCGGCCGCCGATGGCGAAGCGCAGCGCGGCCATGGTCTCGTCGAACAGTCGCGACCAGGAGGACCGGCCGGCCACCGCCTTTTCGTGCAGCAGACGTTCCAGATCGTCGGCAAGCTGGTGCGGCCGGAAACTGCGCACATCCCGCAGCCAGGGCCGGTAATGCGCCAGGGCGGGGGTCTGCAGCCGCTTGTCCAGGACCGCGTCGGGGATGCGGTTGATCTCCAGGGTGAAGAAGATCAGGCGGGAGGAGATGGTCGTCACCTTCTCCTGCATGGTCTGCAGGAACCGTCCGTTCGCGCCGTCCGACATGTCGGTGGCATACACCAGATAGGCGTAGCTCATCAGCCGGCTGAGCGTTTCCTCGATCTGCTCGAACGCCCGGATCGCCGCGGCCAGCCCGGCCCCGTCGAGATCGGCTACCTTCTCGGCGAACGCGCCGTGGAACGCCGCCGCCTGCTCCTCCGCCCGGGCCAGGTCGGCCGCCAGCTCGGAGGAGTCCCGACCGGGATACAGATCCTCCAGCCGCCAGGTCGGCAGCGTACCCAGATCCGTCTGAGGCGGGGCGCCGGCCGCGTCGGGGGAAGGGCGGGGTGACGTCATGGGGCTTCTCCGTTCATGCATGGGGCCGATATGGGCCATGGCGTCCCGTCCGGCCAGGGGCGCGGGGAACGGGATCGACGCAAGGCCGGCCGGCCCGGACGGAAAACGGACCCGGCAATGCGGGAACACCTTCCCCAGGTCCGGATCGGTCTGCGATAACCGGTGACATCCAACCGGTGGCAATCCGAACAGGGAGTGGTGCTCATGGCCCGGTCGCGCGGCTTTCCCCGCTGGCCCAATCTGGTGGCGATGCTGTTCGACCAGGCCGAGCGCCATCCCAAGGCACCGATGGTCTGGCGCAAGATCGACGGTGCCTACCGGCCGTGGACCTGGCAGGAGGTGGCCGACGCGGTCCGACAGCTCGCCGCGGCCCTGCGGGCCTTGGGCATCGGGCCGGAAGACCGGGTCGTGCTGGTCGCCGACAGCCGGCCCGAATGGCTGATCGCGGATCTCGCCATCATGGCCGCGGGGGCCTGGACGGTGCCCGCCTACACCACCAACACGGTCGACGATCACCGCCACATCCTGGCCAATTCCGGCGCCAAGGCCGCGATCGTCGGCACGCCCAAGCTGTTCACCCGGCTGTGGGCGGCGGCGATCAACTCCGACCAGATGCAGCACGTGATCGCCATCGACCCGATCGACCATCCAGGATCGAGCCAGGTGGCGCTGTCGCAATGGGCCGATCTGATGGCACTCGACACGGGGCAGATCGCGGTGGCGGCGGAGACCGCGGCCCGGCTCGAGCGCACGGACGTCGCCTGCATCATCTACACTTCCGGCACCTCGGGCGCGCCGCGCGGGGTGATGCAGACCCATGGCGGCATCCTGACCAATTGCGAGGGCGCCTATCACGTCCTGCGCGGCCTGGGTCTGGGGGACGAGGTGTTCCTGTCGTTCCTGCCGCTGTCGCATTCCTACGAGCATTCGGCCGGCCAGTTCTTCCCGGTCAGCATCGGGGCGGAGATCTACTATGCGGAATCGATCGACACCCTGGTCGCCAACATGGCGGAAGTGCGGCCGACGATCATGACCGCGGTCCCGCGGCTGTACGAGGTGATCCACCAGCGCATCCTCAGGGAACTCAAGCGCCAGCCCGAGACCCGGCGCAAGGCCCTGCTCAAGGCGGTGGAACTGGGCACCAAGCGCTACCGCGGCGATCGCCTGGGGCTGATCGACTGGCTGATCGACCGGCTGCTGGACCGGCTGGTGCGGGCCAAGGTCGCGGACCGGTTCGGCGGCCGGCTCAAGGCCATGGTCTCCGGCGGCGCGCCGCTGAACGAGGAGGTCGGCCTGTTCTTCCATGCGCTCGGCTTGCGCATTCTCCAGGGCTACGGCCAGACCGAGGCCTCGCCGGTGGTCGCGGTCAATCTGCCCGGCCGGGTCAAGCTCCACTCGGTCGGTCCGCCGATGGAAGGGGTGGAGGTCAGGATCGCCGAAGATGGCGAGATCCTGGTCAAGGGCGAGCTGCTGATGAAGGGCTATTGGGCCGATCAGGCGGCGACCGACCGGACGATCGTCGACGGGTGGCTGCACACCGGCGATATCGGCCATCTGGAACCCGACGGCGCCATCGTCATCACCGACCGGAAGAAGGACCTGATCGTCAATTCCGGCGGCGACAACATCTCCCCCGCCCGGGTCGAAGGGGTGTTGTGCCTGGCACCGGAGATCGCCCAGGCCATGGTGATCGGCGACCGCCGGCCCTACCTGTCCGCCCTGATCGTGCCGGATGCCGACTACATCAGGCAATGGGCGGATGAGACCGGCTCGGCCAACGATTACGCCGCGGCGATCGGCGATGCCGGCTTCGCCAAGCGGATCGACAAGACGCTCGCCCTGACCAATCAATCGCTGTCCTCGATCGAGCGGGTCCGCAAGTATGTCTTCGCCGACGAGCCCCTGTCGGTGGAAAACGGACAGCTCACCCCGACCATGAAGATCCGCCGGCACCGGGCCCTGGCGGTGTACGGCGATCGGCTCGACGGGCTCTACCGCGACCGCGCCAAGGCGAGCTGAGCCCGGGCGCGCGATGGCCGGCACGCCCCGGCGGAAGGGCCAAGACCATGATGGCGGAGTTCCTGCCGACCTCCCTGGTGATCGTCGTCACGCCCGGCACGGGCGTGCTCTATACCGTGGCGACCGGCCTGGCGGGCGGGGTGCGGCGCAGCCTGCTGGCGGCGGTCGGCTGCACCCTGGGCATCGTTCCCGCATATGGCGGCGGCCATCCTCGGCCTGGCGGCGATCCTGCACACCGGTGCGGTCGCCTTCCAGGCCGTCAAGCTCCTGGGCGTGGCCTATCTGCTCTTCATGGCCTGGACGGTCTGGCGCGACCGCGGACCGCTGGCGTTGCGCGGATCGGCGGTGCCGCCGGCGGCGCGGGCGGCGGCCGGCCGATCAGCCGCGGTCGGCGCCGAAATGCCGGACGAGATACTCCAGCATCACCATCCGATCCTCGGGCGTCGGCTCGGGCATGCCCTGGTCGGTCACCATCCAGGACAGAAGATAGTCCCACCGTTCCCGGGTGACGTGCTGGGAGCGGAACACGGTCGCCGAATGGCACCAGGTGCACTGCTGATAGACGATCTGAACCCCTTCGGTGTCGGGCAGATTGCCGAAGTCGGGGTTGAGCGGCGTGCCGTCGGGCAGAGCCGTCGCGGCGCCCTGCTGCAGGGCGACCGGGGAGGGGCCGGGCATCCCCGGCAGGCCCGGCTGGGCCGCGGCCAGGGGATTGTAGCCGCCGCCGGCAGGGGCGAGCGGGTTGAAGCCGCCCCCGCCCGGGCCGGCAGACGCCCCGAAGCGCGCGGCTTGCTGGCGGATCCGTTCGGCCCGGGCGGCGGCCTCGGCCTCGGCCCGGCGGCGTTCCTCCTCGGCGAGCCGGGCGGCCTCTTCGGCGGCGCGCCGTTCGTCGAGCAGCCGTTGGCGCTCGCGCTCGGCCGCCGCCTCGGCCTGCCGCTGCGCGACGTCCCGATCATAGGCCCGCTTGTGGCTGTCCATGACGGCGTAACCACCCGCACCCACCCCGACCGCCAGGACGGCGGCCAGCATCAGGGGCATCAGCGACTTCATATCCGTTCCTCAGAGACGATGAGGGCAAAGGCGCGGCCGGGGACGGCCGCCATGGCCGGACCGGGCCGGCGGACCCGCCGGGGTGACCGGCGCCGGCGCGCATGGCAGGGGCCGGAGGGACGCGAGTCGGCGACCGCCCGGCCCCGCCGCGATCAGACCGCGAAGACCGCGATCCGGTGCATCATGTTGTTGCCGTAGCCGCGCGGGTTCCAACCCGGCGTGACCGGCGGCTGCATCCGGCCCCGATCGTCGGTCGCCCGGGCCCAGACCTCGTAATAGCCGGCCTGGGGCAGGGTGAGGTCGGCCCGCCAATGCTGCCAGGCATAGCGGTTGACCGGGGCGTCGAGCTCGGCCGCGTGCCAGGTGGCGCCGAAGTCGATCGATACGTGCATGGCGGCGACCGCGTCGTCCCCGGCCCAGGCGTGCCCGCGCACCTGAAACGCCGTGCCCGGGGTGGCGGTGGCCCCCGTCACCGGGTTGGTGATCAGCGACTTCACCGGCATCGACTCCATCACCACCATGTCGGATTCCGGCACCTCGGTCCCGGGCGGGACCGGATAGGCCGGCATCCGGTAGGAGTAGCCGCCCATTTTCGGGCCGTCATGCTCCTGGTCCCGCACCCAGATGCGGGTGAGCCATTTCTGCGAGCACGAGCCGGGCCATCCCGGCACCACGAGCCGCAGCGGGAAGCCGTGGAGTGCCGGGATCGGGGCGCCGTTCATCTCGAAGGCGATCAGATTGTGCTCCTCCATCGCCTTGTCGATCGGCACGCCGCGGCTGATCGGGATCCGCGCGGGGTCCATCGACAGGTGCGGGTCGTTGCCATAGTGACCGGTGTAGACGGCCGTATCCCTCAACCCGGCGGCGTCGAGCACGTCGCGCAGCCGCACGCCGGTCCATTCGGAATTGCCGACCGCCCCGAAGGTCCATTGGTTGCCCGAGGCGCCGGGCTGGAAGAACGACCGGCCGTTGCCGCCGCATTCGAGCTGCAACTGATACGTCACCACCTCGAAGTTGGCGCGCAGATCGTCGATCGTCAGGGTCAGCTCGGTATCGACCTCGCCGTCGACCGTCAGCGTCCAGCCGCCGGCATCCATCGCCAGGGCGTGGTCCGGCACCAGGCCGTTGTTGCGGATGAAGAACCGGTCGGCCGGCGTGATCGCGTCATCCAGCAGATGCGGCGGCGTCTCGGCATTGATCGGCCGGTCGTTGAGCAGCGTCAGCCCGTCCTTGGCCTCGAACAGAGCGGCCTCGGTGGTGCCTTGCGCCAGCGCGACCGGGACCAGCCCGGACGGCATGGTGCGGTGGAACGGGATCGTCGCCCCCAGCATGGCCGACATCGTCGCCAGGCCCGCACCCTTGAGGAACCCGCGCCGGTCGGCATGGGATACCCGCCCGAAGATCGTGCGATCGGCGTCCATCGGGTCGGCGGCATAGGCCTGCTCGATCAGGCGGGCCTGCGCCCCCTTGTCCTCGTCCAGCGGCATCGTTTCTTCCCTCTTGTTCTCAACCGGCGCTTCTTGTTGTGTGCCGGTGCGGCGCCGGTCGCGCCGTCGTTAGATTAGACAACGAAGATCTAGAGCCGCAAGCGCGACCGCGCCGGCGTCCTCCCCTTCGCCCGGGTCGCCCGCATCACACGGGGTGGTGATGATACGCCTGTTCGCCAATCCCGACCATGCGCTGCAGAACGCCCGCGCCGAACTGGCCGAAGGGCTGCTCAAGCCCGTCGTCGAACGGCCCGAGCGCATGGTGCGGATCCTCACCGCGCTGGAAGCCGCTCGGTTCGGTCCGATCGAGACCCCGGCGGATCACGGGCTGGACCCGATCCTGGCGCTGTGCGACCCGGGCTATATCGACTTCCTGCAGCGCGCCTGGGCCCTCTGGACCGCCGAAGGGCGCGGCAACGACGCCCTGCCGCTGAACTGGGTCGGCCGCGGCATGCGGCGGGTCAGGCCCCGGCACATCGATGGCCTGCTCGGCTATTACAGCTTCGATGCCGGCACCCCGATCACCGCCACCACCTGGCAAGCCGTCTATCGCTCCGCCCAGACCGCCCTGTCGGCCGCCAGGGCCGTTTCCGAGGGCAGCCGGTTCGCCTTCGCCGGCTGCCGGCCGCCGGGCCACCACGCCTCGGGCGACACGTTCGGCGGGTATTGCTTTGTGAACAACGCCGGCCTGGCCGCCCAGGCGCTGCGGGACGCCGGGGCCGACCGGGTGGCGATCGTCGATGTCGACTATCATCACGGCAACGGGACCCAGACCCTGTTCTACGACCGGGGCGACGTGTCGTTCGTGTCCCTGCACGCCGACCCGGCCTGGGAGTATCCGTACTTCCTGGGCTATGCCGACGAGACCGGTGCCGGCGCGGGCGATGGCACCACCCTGAACCTCCCGCTGCCGTTCGGCACCCGCTGGGACCGCTATGCCGAGGCGCTGGACAGAGCCGGCCGGGCGGTCGCGGCCTTCGCGCCGGACGGGCTGGTCATCTCCCTGGGCACCGACCCGCACGAAGACGACCCGATCAGCCGGTTCGCCCTGACGACCGAGGATTTCGGCCGCATGGGAAGGGTGATCGGGGCCTGGGACCGGCCGACCTGCGTGGTGATGGAGGGCGGCTACGACCTCGCCAGCCTCGGCGCCAACGTGGCCGCCTTCCTCGGCGGGCTTCTGGACGCGGCCCGGTAGGGGGAGCGTCGATGACCATGGCCGGCCCGACGATCCGCCTGGTCGTGCACGGCCGGGTGCAGGGCGTGGGCTTCCGCGCCTGGACGGTGGACACCGCCCGGCGGCTGGGCCTGTGCGGCTGGGTACGCAACCGCCGCGACGGCACGGTCGAGATCCTGGCCGCAGGCGTGCCGGCCGGCGTCGCGGCCCTGGAGCGGGCGTGCCGGCACGGCCCGCCGCCGGCCGACGTCACGGCCGTCGTCCGGACCGAGGCGCCCGAGCCGCCGCCGGCCTGCGAAGGCGGCTTTCACCAGGCGCCGACGGTGTGACCACCGCCTCCGGCGGCCGGTCCGGTGCGGGGCGGTCGGGTTGCGGTGTCGCGCCGTTACGGATCGCGGTCCTCCTGCCGCCCCACCGACCCCCGGCAGCGGGCCGATGCCCGACCGCAGGCATTGCCGTGGGACCGCGATGCGCTCCCCCGGCAACCGGATCCGGCATGACCGACTATGACAGATATGTGTCGGCAGCGGCGGTGGCCCCCAGGGCGCCGATCCGCCGGGTTTCCGGAGCCCGGTGGATGCGGCCGCGGCTCGGCCATCACTTGCCGAATACTCTTTTCCAAGAAACCGGATCGGTATGCAGCGCCGTCCTCAAAATCTCCAATCCGTTACAGTATTGAATTCCTCGACCATCAAAATTGGCGGCTCCGCTCGCCGCAAGCCTCTCAGTATTTGAGCACAAGTAAATAGGAAGACTGAAGCTAGATCACCGAAGGTCGCGCAAACGGACTTGATATCTGAACGGGACCGGGGTATCGTCTTGGTCATCTGACAAGGTCCACTTACCTCTGCGGCGGGCCGATCCACTGCCGCGCATAGGGGTCAGGCCGGATGGCGCCGCCGCGACGGGCGCTCCGCCGGCCTTCTGCCACGGACCCAACAACAAGAACCTTGAGGCACCGCCCGGTGGAACATCGCCGGTTGTGTGATCCTCTGTCGACATGGCGACTGACTGTGACCTGCCTTCCATCGTCCTCGGCCGGGGACGATGCCACCCGACGGTGCCGTCAAGCCGCCCGGCTCGACCGGCCGAACCCTGTCGTTCCCGCTGAACCGGAGCCTTCGCGACCATGGCCAGTGCCGCCCTTCAACACTCCAACGCCGAACTCCGGCTCGACCGCCAGGCCTATGGGGAGAACCCCTTGGACGACCGGGAGACCGATCTCTATCGCGGCGAATACATCATGAGTTTCGTCGAGAAGTGGGACGAGCTGATCAACTGGACGGCCAGGGCGGAAAGTGAGGGTCAGTTCTTCATCGACGTGCTGCGGGCCCGCGGCAAGGACACCGTGCTGGACGTCGCGACGGGGACCGGCTTCCACTCGGTCCGGCTCAGCGAAGCCGGGTTCAACGTCACATCGGCCGACGGCTCCGCGGCCATGCTGGCCAAGGCCTTCGCCAACGCCCAGTCGCGCGGACTGATCCTGAAGACCGTGCAGGCCGACTGGCGCTGGCTGAACCGCGACATCCAAGGCAAGTACGACGCCATCATCTGCCTGGGCAACTCCTTCACCCATCTGCACGCCGAAAGTGATCGGCGCCGGGCCCTTGCCGAGTTCTACGCCGCGCTCCGACATGACGGCCTCCTGATCCTCGATCAGCGCAACTACGACGCCATGCTCGACCATGGCTATTCCAGCAAGCATAAGTACTACTATGTCGGTGATCGGGTGACGGCCGAGCCCGAGCACATCGACGACAGTCTCGTACGCTTCAAGTACAGCTTTCCCGACGGGTCCCACTACACCCTCAACCTGTGCCCGATCCGGAAGAACTATGTCCGCCGGCTGTTGTCCGAAGCCGGCTTCGCCCGGGTGCGGACCTATGGCGACTTCCAGGAAACCTATGCCGAGGATGCGCCCGACTTCTTCATCCATGTCGCCGAGAAGTCGACGCTGCACGTGATGCGGTGGGGCGGCGGGGTCCGCAACCCGGGCGAGACCGATGTCCGGGACGTGACGGAGGACTATTACGACAGTGACGATGCCGACACCTTCTACCGCATGGTGTGGGGCGGCGAAGACCTGCATATCGGGCTGTACGATCGGACCCGGGACATCCGCACGGCAAGCCAGGCGACGGTCGACCGGATGGCCGCTCTGCTGTCCGGCCTGGGGCCGGACAGCCATGTGCTGGACATCGGCGCCGGCTATGGCGGCTCGATGCGCCGGGTGGTCGGGCGGTTCGGCGGCTCGGCCACCTGCCTGAACCTCTCCGAGACCCAGAACGATACCAACCGAGCCAAGAACCGGGCGGCCAGGCTGGCCGACCGCATATCGGTGGTGCACGGGGTGTTCGAGGATATCCCGCTGGAGGATGCCGCGGTCGACGTGGTGTGGAGCCAGGACGCCATCCTGCATTCCGACCAGCGGCCGCGGGTTCTGGCGGAGGTGTTCCGGGTGCTCAAGCCGGGCGGCCACTTCGTCTTCACCGACCCGATGCAGGCCGACGACGTGCCCGACGGCGTGCTGCAGCCGGTCTACGACCGTTTGCAACTGACCGGCCTCGGCGCCCCGCGGTTCTACCGCCAGGCAGCCCAGGCGCTGGGGTTCGAGGTGCTGCTGCAGGAGGATCTGACGATCCATCTCCGCACCCACTACGCCCGCGTGCGCGAAGACCTGCTGGCGAATTACGACCGGCTGCGGGACGGCGGCGCGTCGGCCGCGTATCTCGACACGATGGCCGTCGGGCTGGAGAACTGGGTCAAGGCGGCCGATGCCGGCCACCTGCGCTGGGGCATTCAGTTGTTCCGCAAACCCGGCTGAGCCCGCCTGCCCCGTGCGGTCGCGCCGCGCGACCGGTCAGCCGGGCAGGAACGTCACCGTCACCCCGCTGGCGGCGGCCGGGGGCACGGTCAGGCTGGCATCGGCCGGATCCTGCTGGCCCGCCACCCCGTTGCGGTCCAGCCATGCCCGCGTCACCGCGATGTCCTTGACCGCGATCCCGAGCCCGACGATGCCGGTCACGTCCTCGGACGTACCGAACACCAAGGTGGTGGCGCCGATCCGCACCGTCGTCCCGCGCGCGGCGGCGACCACCGCGGCGTCGCCCAGAAGCGACCGGTACACCCCTGCCACCGCCGGCGGATCGGCGACGGCGAGGGTCACCACCGAGACGCCCGTCGCGCCGTTGGGATGGGACAGCCAGGCCGGCCGACGGATCATCTCCGGGGTCAGGTGCTGACAGGCGAACGCCCGGGCGCCCAGGGCTTCCGCCGGGTCGGGATGGACCAGGCGAAAGGCGGGTCGGACCGTCCCGGCCGGCAGGTCGAGCAGCCGCTCCAGCCGCTTGGGCGGTTCGCCGCCGATGCCGGCCTGGCGGAACGCGTGATGGGTCAGATCGGCGTCCTGGGCGGTCAGGGCGAAGCCGACCGCGCCTTCGCCGCGGGTCGCCAGCCGCTCGGCCAGGCCATGGGTGTAGCCGTCGGGATCGAGGATGCCGAGCAGCTCCACATAGCTGTCGGCGAACATGATGCAGCGGTTGCCGGTCGCCCAGCCGATATGCCGGCCCATCGGCGTCAGGGTGAAGCCCAGCCTTTGCCATGTCGCCGCGGCGGCATCGAGATCGGCCACCCCGATGATCGGATGGTCGAAACCGGTCAGCCCGGACGGGTTGGTCACGGGTGCCATCGTCGAGAGCTCCTGCGACGGGGCGGACGGGGCTCCGCCGATGCCCCCGAAACCGCCCTCGAGCAAGACGACAGGAGGGTGAGTCACCCTCCTGTCGTCTTGCTCTCCAAGGGGAGAGAACGAGCGGGATCCAGACGTCATATGCGATCGCCACGGCGATCGCCCCCGACGCCATCCCGCTCTAAAGCGTCCTGCGTCCGAACGGATGCAGATAAAATTCTCTAACTCTTTGAAGTAGATCAACTTACCTGCATTCGGATGAGTCCATCTGAATGCGGGTCGATCTAGAGCATCCTGCGTCCTAACGGACGCAGATAAGATGCTCTAAATCTTTGAAATAGATCAACTTATCTGCGTTCAGATGAGTCTATCTGAACGCAGGT
>JANQKE010000231.1 GCA_028281265.1 Alphaproteobacteria bacterium
TGGCACCGCATCGCGCCGTGCTACGCGCCTTGCGGATCGATCCGGCACACGCCAACAGATCGACCCGGCATTCCCTGAAAACGCTCTAGGGAACGGATACGACCATGCGCGTGATCATCGCCGGCGGCGGGATCGGCGGGCTGACCGCCGCGCTCGCCCTGCACGCCCGCGGCTACCGGGTCTCGGTGTTCGAGGCGGTCAAGGAAGTCAGGCCGTTGGGGGTGGGCATCAACCTGTTGCCCCATGCGGTTGCCGAACTGGCCAAGCTGGATCTCCTGGAGACCCTCAACCGTAGCGGTGTCCAGACCAAGGATCTCAGCTACTATAACAAGTTCGGCCAGTTGATCTGGCGTGAGCCGCGCGGGCTCGAGGCCGGGTATCCGTACCCGCAATTCTCCATCCATCGCGGTCGGCTGCAGATGCTGCTGCTCAAGACCGTGCGCGCTCGGCTGGGAACACAGGCGGTGATCACCGGCCGGCAACTGCTGTCCTGGCGGGAGGTGTCGGGCGGCGGGGTCGAGGCGGTGTTCCGGGACCGCCATACCGGGACCGACCATCGCGAGACGGCGGCCCTTATGGTCGGCGCCGACGGTATCCACTCCGCCATCCGGGCCATCCTCTACCCCGAGGAGGGCGTGCCGGTGTGGAACGGTGCGGTGCTGTGGCGGGCGACCTCGATCGCCCGGCCGTTCCTGTCCGGCCGGTCGATGATCATGGCCGGCCACCAGGACCAGAAGTTCGTGTGCTATCCGATCGGCAGCCCGGCCGAGGAACAGGGCCATGCCCTGATCAACTGGATCGCCGAGCTGCGGACCGACGGCCGCGATCTGGCCGAGCGGGAGGATTGGAACCGCCCGGGTCGGATCGAGGACTTTCTGCCACCGTTCCGGTCCTGGCGCTTCGACTGGCTCGACGTGCCGGAGCTGATCCGTTCGGCCCAGGCGATCTACGAGTACCCGATGGTCGACCGCGATCCGCTGCCGCGCTGGACCTTCGGGCCGGTGACGCTGCTGGGCGACGCGGCCCATCCGATGTATCCGATCGGCTCCAACGGTGCGTCACAGGCGATTCTGGATGCCGCCTGCCTGGCCCGCTGCCTGGCCGAGGCGGGCGACACACCGTCTTCGGCCCTGCAGGCCTACGAGGCCGAGCGGCGGCCGAAGACCGGTCAGATCGTCGAGACCAACCGGCGGAACGGGCCCGATGAGGTCATGCAGATCGTCGAGGATCGCGCCCCCGACGGGTTCGAAGACCTCGACGCGGTGATCAGCCGGGACGAACTCGAAGCCATCGCCGCACGGTACAAGCAGGTCGCCGGTTTCGATCTCTCCTCGGTGCGGTAGTCCGGATCGGGTGATCGCCGGTCACCGGCCGTCCTGCAACGTCGCGATCGTCCGCCGCATCAGGCTGAGGAACTGCGCCGTTTCGGCCGATGACAGGCCGGCCAGGGCCAGCGCGTTGGTGGCCAGGGCCGCTTCGGTCGCCGGCGCATGCAGCGTCCGGGCCGTATCGGTCAGCCAGATCCGTTGCACCCGGGCGTCGGCCGGGTCCCGCTGCCGGGTGATCAGGCCGTCCCGTTCCATCCGCGCCAGGGTGTTGGCCATCGTCGCCTGCTCGATGTCGAGCCGTTCCACCAGGTCCTTCTGGGTGAGAGCGTCCTCTTCCCACAACTCCAACAGGGCGGGGAACACGCCGGTGCTCAGACCCATCGGCTTGATGCGGGCCTGCAGTTCGCGGGCGAACAGCCGGGCCATGTGATTGGCGAGATACCCCGCCGAGTGCAGTTTCTCGAACGCCATGGGGGATCGATAGCCTTGTATGGCTGGCTATGCAAATCTATATAGCATACTTTTAATTTGACCGGACTCGCGGCCGGCGACCCTGACGGCGCATGAACGCGGCATGCCGTGCTCCCCGAACCCGCCCGACGGCCGGAACGGACGCACCAGGAAAGGGGGGCCGCGGCCACGCCGCGCCAAGCCCGCCCTGGTCGCCGCCGGGGTCAATCCGGATCTCAAGGCCAAGGATCGAACTTCGTCAAAACCGGAAAAACCCCTCAGTCACCATCACCACCGTCATGCCAAAGCGCGTCATCCGCGCCAAACACACGCTTCCGAGAACCGAAGACCAGGGCAAAGCGTCAACGCCTGGCCGACACGGATATCCTAGATCAACCTGTATTCAGATGGAATCATCTGAATACAGATAAGCTTATCTACTTTAAGGAGCTAGAACATCTTACCCGCGCCCATTCCGGACGCAGGATGCTCCAGCGTTTTACGACGCAACGCCGCATGCATGTCGGGCGTTCCCTTGTGCCCGGCGGTGCCGTGATTCAGCCCCGTCCGGGACAACGCGGCGGCACCGTTCCTGCCCGACACCGTCATCCGATTGACAAATGTCAAAGCCCATTGGTATTTGTCTAGGACAAACAAGCATGAAGGGAGGACCCAACGATGACGATGGCAGAACGGAGATCCAGACGGGGCGGCACATCCGGCAAGGTGGCGGCCCTTCTGACCGCCACCCTCATCGCCGGTCCGGCCTTGGCCCAGGAAACGACCGTCAACTTCCTCGGCGCCAACTCACTCGACTGGTACGCACCGGTGATCGAGGCGTTCGAGGCGGCCCACCCCGACATCACGATCGCCTATCAGCGGGTGCCGTTCGAAGACCTCAACGCGGCCATCGAAGCGCGTATCGGCCAGGGCGATTCCAGCATCGACATCTTCGAAGCGGACACGCCGCGGGTGCCGGCATTGGCTTGGCGGGGCTATCTGGCCCCGCTCGAAAGCCGGCGGGCGGAGATCGAGGCGGCGGTGCCGAACCCGGTCGACATCGAGCAGGTCAGCCATGAGGGCACGCTTTTCGCCTACCCGATGTGGTCGTCGACCCAGCTTCTCTACTACAACCGCGACCTGCTCGACGCAGCGGGCGTCCGGGCGCCGGCCGCAGCACCGGCCGAGCGCCTGACCTGGGCGGAACTGCTCGAAAAAGCTCGAGCGGCCCAAGAGGCCGGCGCCGAATGGGGCGTGCTGGTGCAGCAGGTCGACCGCTACTATCAGCTCCAGCCGCTGTTCGAATCCAGCGGGGCCGGACCGGGCCTGACGGGCGACGGGCTGCTCGAGCCGGCAGTCGACACCGACGCCTGGATCGAGACCGCCCGCTGGTATGCCGATCTGTTCGAGGACGGCATCGCGCCGCGGGGCATTGCGCCGAGCCAGACCGACGACCTGTTCATCAACGGGCAACTGGCCTTCATGATCGGCGGGCCTTGGGTTCTGGGCCGCTACATGAGCGCCGAGGGTCTCGATTTCGGGGTGGCGCCCGTGCCCTATTTCGAAGGCGGCGAACCGGTGACACCGACCGGCGCATGGGCCTTGGGCATCAATCCCGGTGCCGCCAACAAGGAGGCCGCCAAGACCTTCGCCGAATTCGTCACGCTGACCGCCGAGGGGTCGTATCTGAGCATCTCGCAAGCCCCCTTCCCGCCGACGAACGCCGAGGCGCGGCAGCGCTACATCGCCGACATGGCCCAGCTGGCGAGCCAGATCGGTCCGATCCACGCGGTGATGGAGTACGAACTCGGCAACACGGCCGTCGGGCGGCCGCGCACGATAGGCTATGTGGCGTTCGAGACGATCATGAACCGGACGTTCAGCGATATCCGCAACGGCGCCGACGTGGCCGAGATGCTGGAGCAGACCCAGAACCGGCTCGGCCGCGCCATGAGCCGTCTGCGCTGAAGACCGGCCCGCGCCGGGACGCCCGGGCCTCTCGCGACCCGGGCGTCTTCTCGGCACACCCGACAGGCAGGCCGCCATGAGCGCCCGCAACAGGCTCTATGCCGCGCTGATCTTCCTGGGACCGGCCTTGCTGGCGGTCATCCTGCTGCGCATCTGGCCGGCATTCGATGCCGTCCATCAGTCACTGCTGGCACCGCGCGCGACCCGCTACGGTTTCGAGAACTACATCTTCATCCTGACCGATCCGGTCTTCCAGAACAGTCTCTGGACCACGCTGATCTATTCCCTGATCGTCAATCCGCTGCAGATCGCCATCGCATTGGCGCTGGCGCTGCTGATGAACGTTGCCGTGCGGCTGATCAGGTTCTGGCGGACCCTGATCCTGCTGCCGGTCGCCATTCCACAAAGCGTGTCGGCGGTGATCTGGGGTGTGGCGCTGCGGCCGGACGGGCCGGTCAATGCGATGCTGGTCGCCATCGGGCTCGAGGAACAGCGTTTCCTGACGTCACCGGACCAGGCGCTGGCGTCGGTCATCCTGATCGTGAGCTGGATCGGGGTCGGGTACTGGATGATGTTCCTGCTGGCCGGTCTCCAGGACATCCCGAAATCGCTGTACGAGGCGGTTCGCATCGACGGCGCCAACCGCCTGCAGCAGTTCTGGTACGTCACGCTGCCGCAACTGCGCCGGCCACTGACATTCGTGCTGGTCGCCAACACGGTGGCCAATTTCCTGGTCTTCGCCCCGGTGCAGATCCTGACGCAAGGCGGCCCGCAGGGCTCCACCAACCTGATCATGAACGAGATCTACACGCTGGCCTTCGTCGCGGGCGATCCGGCCAGTGCGGCCGCGGCGACGGTGATCCTGGTGTCGGTCGTGCTGCTCGTGGTGATTGTCCAGTTCCGCATGATGAGCGCGCCGGAGGACAGGCAGCGATGACCCGTCCCGGTCCGGTCCGCATCGCCGTCATCGTCGCGATCGCGCTCCTGTTCTTCCTGCCGCTGTGGTGGGTGACGATCAGCGCGCTGCGGCCGGCCGACGAGATCTTCCGCTACCTGTCCCCGTTGAGCACCTGGACGTTCTGGCCGCGCGAGCTGACGGTGGCGCATATCGCGGAGCTGTGGACGGGCCCGTTCCGTCAGGCGATCGTCAACTCGGTCTACGTGACCCTCGTCACCGTGGTCGTCGGCCTGGTCGTGTGCGCCACGGCCGCGTTCGCGCTCGCGGTCATCGACTTCCCGTTCCGCAACGCCGTCTTCATCATCATGGTGATCAGCTTCCTGATCCCGTTCGACGCGATCGCGGTGCCGCTGTTCGGGATCATGCGCGGCCTGGGCCTTCAGAACACCTATACCGGCCTGATCCTGCCCGGCATCGGCAACGGCCTGGCGGTGTTCCTGCTGCGGCAGTTCTTCCTGGGCATCCCCAGGGAGCTGCGGGAAGCCGCCTTCGTCGACGGGATGGGCTGGTTCGGCGTGTTCTGGCGCATCTACGTGCCGCTGTCCGGACCGGCGATCGTCAGCGCGGCGCTGATCCTGTTCGTCTTCCAGTGGCAGGCCTATCTGTGGCCATTGCTGATCGCGCCGGCGCCCGACTACAAGGTGGCGGCCGTCGCGATCGCCCAGCTATCGAGCTTCTACGACCAGAATTTCGGCCTGGTGTTCGCTGCGGCGTTGTTCATCGCGCTCGTGCCGATGGCCGTTCTGACCGCGCTGCAGCGCTTCTACACCGCCTCGGTCGCCTCCGGCGGGAGCAAGGAGTGATGGCGACGACGGACGGTTCCGGGGACGGCCGCATCGGCCGCCGAAGCCGCGAAGGCGGAAGGGCAAGCCGATGAGCCGTGTCACGCTTTCGGGACTCCGGAAGTCCTATGGCGCCGTCAAGGTTGTGCATGGCATCGATCTTGACGTCGCCGAAGGCGAGTTCGTGGCCCTTGTCGGGCCTTCGGGCTGCGGCAAGTCCACGTTGTTGCGCATGATCGCGGGGCTGGAGCCCATCACCGCGGGCGAGATCCGGATCGGCGACCGGGTGGTCAACGCGCTCGACCCCAAGAAGCGCAACGTCGCCATGGTCTTTCAGAACTACGCGCTCTACCCGCACATGACGGTGCGCCAGAACATCTCGCTCAATCTGCGCATCTCGCGGGTCGACAGGGCGGAGATCGAGCGTCGCGTGGCAAAGGCGGCACGGCTTCTGCACATCGAGGACTATCTCGACCGGCGGCCGGCGCAGCTATCGGGCGGTCAGCGGCAACGGGTGGCGATGGGCCGGGCCATCGTCCGCGATCCCGCGGTGTTCCTGTTCGACGAGCCCCTGTCGAACCTGGATGCGAAGCTGCGGGTACAGATGCGGGCCGAGATCAAGGCGCTCCACCAGAATGTGCGCACCACCTCGGTCTACGTCACCCATGACCAGATCGAGGCGATGACGCTGGCCGAAAGGATCGTCGTCCTCAACAACGGTCGCGTCGAGCAGATCGGCACGCCCGTCGAACTCTACGAGACACCGGCCAACCGGTTCGTCGCCGGCTTCATCGGATCGCCGCCGATGAACGTCCTGCCGGCGACCGTCGCGCTTGGCGAGGACGGTGGGTTGAGCGCGCACATCGCCGATCTCGGCGCGATCGCCCTGGGCAAGGGGTACGATCTGGCGCCGGGCAGCGCCGTGGAGCTGGGGCTGCGGCCCGAGCATATGAGGCTCACCGACGACGACGACGGGTTGGCGCTCACCGTCAACCAAGTGGAGCCGACCGGCGCCCAGACCTTCGTCATGCTCGATTGCCTGGGCCGGGAGATCACGGCCGTGGTCAACGGCATGATCCACCTGGCGCCGGGCGCGCGCGTGCGGGTGCGGCCCGACGAAGCGCATGTCCATCTGTTTGCGCCGGCGGACGGCGCACGCATCGTCAACCACCGATAGCGCCGGGCCTCGGTGCCGGAGCGAAGCGCGCCCCGGCCCAGGCGAGGTCGGCACGGATCAACCAGGGAGCGAGAACCGATGGCCCTCAGCGAAGAACAACGGCTGCGACTTCTGCAAACGCCGCCGGGCAAGGTGCGTATGGTGCTCGACACCGACACCTACAACGAGATCGACGATCAGTTCGCCATGGTGCAGGCGCTGCTCTCGCCCGATCGGCTGGAGGTGTTGGCGGTCTATGCCTGCCCGTTTCACAACAAGCGCTCGGACGGTCCGGGCCATGGCATGGAGCTGAGCTACGAGGAGATTCTTCGTGTCCTCGAACGGCTGGAACGGCCGTCCGCCGGTTTCGCGTTTCGCGGCGTGACCGAGTATGTCGGTTTTGAGAAGCGACCGCGCCAGGCCGAGGCCGTCGACCATCTGATCGGGCTGGCGCGCGCGTCCTCCGCCGACGATCCGCTTTACGTGGTCGCCATCGGTGCGATCAGCAACGTGGCGTCGGCCTTGCTGAAAGCTCCCGAGATCGCCGATCGCATGGTGGTCGTCTGGCTCGGCGGCAACGCGCCGCACTGGCCGAAGAGCTTCGACCCGCTCGCCTCGTTCAATCTGCGTCAGGACGTCGGCGCCGGCCAACTGCTGCTCGACAGCGGTGTGCCGGTCGTCTACGTGCCGGCCTCGGGGGTGACCTCGCACCTCCGCAGCAACGTGCCGGAGATCGAGAAATACGTCGAACCCCATGGGGCGATCGGCGCGTTTCTCGCCGGGCGCTTCAAGGACTACAGTGACGACCACAAGGGCTGGTCCAAGGAGATCTGGGACATGGCGGCCGTCGGCTGGCTGCTGAATCCCGACTGGGCGCCCAGCGTCCTGATGCCGACGCCGGTGCTGGGCGACGACATGACGTGGCACGAAGGCGAGAACCGCCACACCATGCGCTATGTCGGCCATGTCAACCGCGACGCCATCTTGCGCGATTTCTTCGACAAGCTGGAGGCGTATGCGGCGCGCTGAAAACCGCCGCGGCGCGACGGCAAGCCCGGTGACGGCAGGGGTCTTCGCCGCTCCGCATGTCTTCATGCACGACGCGGTCGGTGGCCGTATCCCGGCGCGGTCGGGCAGAGGTCCTGAAGCGGACAGCGATGGCAGAGCGGCCGGTGGTGTCGGCAGACCGTTTGGCCGAGCCGCTTCATGAGTTGGTGATGGGCGTCGAGATCGGCGGCGGACCAGGCCGACGGCAGCAGCGGCATGACACGATCATAAGCCCGCGTCAGGCTGCCATGCCCGCCGACGAAGGCGAGGCGTTCGAGCACGCGCAGATGATGGGTGTCGATCACCAGCGCGCGCATCCGCAGGGTGCTGACGTTGAGCGTCGCCGCGGCGACCTTGCGGCCGACCCCGGCAGCCGCTCCAGCCACGCGAGCGCGCCCTCGACCGACAGGCTCGCAAGACCGTCGAGCGTCAGCTCACCTTGGGTTTCGGTAATTGTCGCCAGCGCCGCCTTGAGGTGCGGCGCCTTGATCTCGGCAAATGTGACGGTGCGGATGACCGTTTCGATCTGATCCGCCGACGCATCGCGCACGACCGCCCAGTCGCCGAAGCGTCGATGCAAAGCTTCGAAGGCCGACGCCGACACCTCGCCACGGGTCCGCCCGCCGATCAGGCTTAGGATCAACTGGCTCACCGGATCGAGCCGCCGGACCGGGCCTCGCGCCCCAAAACGGCGTCGCAGCCGCCGGTGGATCTCCGCCAGCGTCGATGTCCGATCGTCGAATCCGAGGCCGAGCTGCATATCCGGTTGAGAGTACGCCGATCAATAGAACAAATAAAGAACATTTGCACCGGCAGTGGGCGGCGACCGGACGAGCGGGAGGTCGAGGCCCGCCCTGCCGGATCGGTTCGACCGTCAGGGCGCCCGGATAGCCCGGCGTCGGTTCGGTCACGGTCGGCGACACCGGACGGCCCCTCGGATCGGTCGTCCGGCAACGCGTAGGGAAGTTGGAACACGTCCCGTTTCAGGCCATCCGGGAAGGCCTCTCTTGCGATCACAACGCCGCCGGGGAGAGCGCGGGCGACACCCGGCACGGCACCCGAACCAATCTGGGTGTCCCGTACCAAACCGGGATTTGCTCACGCTCCGCCCAGGCTCCCTAACGCGGCTGGAAACGGACCCTACGGGAGCACCTGTGCGACGGCAGATCTAGCCTGGAAATCTCAAAGGATTAGGTGCATTGGGGCTTGAGAACTGAGAAACTTGTTTTGTGAGAACGAGTTACCAGCGATCAAGGAGTTCCC
>JANQKE010000232.1 GCA_028281265.1 Alphaproteobacteria bacterium
CGACAGGCTGCCGGGTCATCCATAACGTGCCATTGCAGAATCGATCCCGCATAGTAGGCATCGACCACCCACGTCAGGGCTGTTCTTTCTTCCCGGGTAGGCTCAGGGCAAAAATAGCGCAGAGCCTGCAGATACTGATCAATCGCATGCTTTACCAGAACCTGCATCTGTTATGTCCTTCCTCCTCGCTCCTGGCATCAGGGCCCATCCACCTCGGCAGATCGACCCGATAGTCCCTGAAAATGCTCTAGCAGGGGTCTTGACCCGACAGACCGGTCTTCGAGGCGGCCTCGGACCCCCCCCCGGGGGCAGGGAGTGTTGATCCATGCTGCGACGGTCTTTGCTGACGCAGGTTCTGGTGATCCCGCTGCTGGTCGCCGGCGTTGTCGGCGCCGGGCTGTTGGCGGTCGCACCCCAAGGCATGGTGGCGGCCTATGGGGGTCCCGACAGCGTGTTGCTCGCCTTCACCCGGTTCGCCTTCGTGTTCACGATGGCGTTGATGTTTCTCGAAGGGCTGAAGACGGATATCCGGGCCAACCGCTTCGAAGGCGAGGCCGGCGAGCCCTGGACGGTCTTTCCGAACCATTACGATGCGGGCCTGATCGCCGCGGCGATCGGCCTGCTGGTGTGACCGGCTGGAGCATCCTGCGTCCAAACGGACGCCGATAAGATGCTCTAAGTCTTTGAAGGAGATCGACCTGCGTTCAGATGGACTCATCCGAACAGAGATGAGGTGATCGGCTTCAAAGAGGGGAGAGCCTCTTGCTCCGGCGGCGGGGCTATTCCAGGCTGCTGACAGCCCAGTAGTCGGACCGGCCCAGCCGGTCGACCAGGAAATCGATGAACGCCCGGACCTTGGGGGAGAGGTGGCGGGCCGCCGGATAGACCGCGAACACGCCCGCTTCATGGGTCTCGTACGGTTCCAGGAGCCGGACCAGCCGGCCATGCCGGAAATGCTCCCCCAGCAGGTAGTTCGACAGCCAGACGAGGCCGTGGCCGGCCAGGGCCGCATGGATCAGGGTTTCGTTGCTGTTGCTGGTCAGCCGGCCCTTCACCCGGACCACATGGCGGTCGGCACCGTCGCCGAACACCCATTCCATCACCCGGCCGGCCTGGGCGAAAACCAGGCAGGCGTGGTCCGTCAGGTCCCGGGGGGTGTGCGGGGCGCCGTGGCGGTCGAGATAGCCGGGGCTGGCGCAGACGATCCGGCGCATCGGGGCGACCCGTCTGGCGATCAGGCTCGAATCCGCGAGGTCCCCCATCCGGACCGCCACGTCGAAGCCCTCCTCGACGAGATTGACCAGCCGGTCGTTCTGCTCCAGCTCCACCGACAGGTCGGGATGGCGGCCCAGGAAATCGGGGATCAGGGGGGCGACATGGGCGCGCCCGAAACCCACCGGCATCGATACCCGCAGCGTCCCGCGGGGGGCCTGGGTCAGGTCGGTGACCGCGGCTTCCGCCTCCTCCAGTGCCGTCAGGGCGGCGCGCCCCCGTTCCAGAAACGCGCGACCCATATCGGTCAGATGCACGCTGCGGGTGGTGCGGTTGAGCAGGCGCGCACCCAGCCGGTCTTCGAGATGGCTGATCTGCTTGCTCACGGCTGATGGCGACAGGCCCAGAGCCGTTCCGGCAGCGCTGAAGCTGCCGGTTTCGGCCACCCGCAGGAAGGTCGACACCGCGGCGAAACGATCGATCGGCATGGGCTGGCGGCTCCCTTCAGGGGCGGGCAGGGCTTGGATTAATGATCCATGGGAAAAAATGATGTGAGATCAAGACCGATTATCAATTCACGAGGACCAATTAAGGTGGGTCCTGTCGGATCGAGGGCGTGATGCCCTCGCCGCTGGCCTTCACCCGCTCTTGATCAGGAGATGTCTGTCCGATGAGCGCCCCTATCCCCACCACGCTCACCGATCCGCATATCGTACGCGGCCGGCTGCTGCAGGCGCGAGCGATCCGCGCCGCGTTTGCCGTCCTGTTCCGGTGGCGGTTCCGCCGTTCGTCCGGGCCGGTCGTCCGGCCGGCGCACACGGCCTGTTGACACCGAGATGCGCCGAGCCGGGCTCATCGCGACGGGGCCGGCGCGCCCCTCCCGCTTACCGGTCCCGGGCGTCCAGAGCGGCCCAGAGGCGATCCAGGGCCTCCGGCCGCGGGCTGAACCGGGCCGGTGCGCGCAAGGCCCGGGCCAGTTCGTGCTTGTACTGCGCTTGCGGCACCTCGATGACGCCGAAGCGGGTGAGATGGTCCGTGCTGAACTGGGTGTCGAGCAGGCCGTAGCCGCAGGCGCGTAGCTGTGCGACCAGGTGGACCAGCGCCACCTTGCTGGCGTCGCGTACGCGGGTGACCATGCTTTCCCCGAAGAAGGCCGAACCCAGCGACACGCCGTACAGGCCGCCCACCAGATCCTTGCCTTGCCAGCACTCGACCGAGTGAGCGTGGCCGCGCCAGAACAGTTCTTCGTACAGCCGGAGGATCTGGTCGTTGATCCACGTGTCCGGCCGGTCCGCGGCGGGCTGCGCGCACATCCGCATGATCGGGGTGAACGCGGTATTGTAGCGGACTTCGAAGCGCCCTTGCCGGATCACCTTGCGTAAGGATCGGGGGACATGCAGGCCGTCGAGCGGCAGCACCCCCCGCATCGGCGGGTCGACCCAGAACAGGGTGGGCGAATCCTTGGACTCCGCCATCGGAAACAGGCCGCACGCATAGGCGCGCAGCAACAGATCCGTCGACAGACCATGCATCCCGAGCCCTCCCGTCTCCGGCGGTGCCCTTTGGCAAGCCGCGTGGGCCACAGGCACAAAGCCTGGCCGTCCCGGCGCGCCTGTCAAGCGGTCGACTGGGTGGGCTCCGTGCGGGGGCCGCGATGTTCGGACGCAGCGTCCTCGCCCTGGCCGGCCGCCGCCGCCCCGTCATCGCCTTGCATCGGCTCGGCGCGGGGGTCCAGCCCGAGGGCGACCGGGCTTGTGCGCGGCAGGCTGGGGGCGAAATCGTCCCGCTCTTGTGTCGGCACGCCGGCCCGCTGGGTCATCCGGTACAGGGTGAAGGCGGCCAGGCCGGCATTGGCGACCAGGATGAAGCCGAACAGACCGGCCGGTCCGACCGCACTCATCGCCCATGCCGCCAACAGCGGGCCGATCACCGCGCCGACGCCATAGACCAGCAGCAGACCCGAGCTCGTCTCCACGAACCCGCCGGTCGGCGTGTGGTCGTTGGCATGGGCGATCGCCACACCGTAGATCGGCATCTGGAACACCCCCAGCAGCATCGCCAGGCCCACCATGGCCCAGCCCGCCGGCACGCCGTCGGGGCCGGATTGGGCGACCGTGATGATCGGCAGGCAGGCCGCACTGGCGGCGACGGCCGCCCCCAGGATCACCCAGCGCCGGTCGGTCCGGTCGGACAGGCGGCCCAGGGGCAGGTTGGAGATCGCCCCGCCGAGCAGGACGCCGCCGGAGAACGCGGCCAGGATCAGGCCCGCCAACCCGATGCGGTCGGCGAAGACCGCCGCCAGCCCGCCGGTCGCGCCCAGGGCCAGGCCGGCGGCAAGGCACGCCACCACCGCCACCGGCGACCGGTGATAGAGCTTGACGATGTCGATCCGGGTGTCCTCGATCGGGGCGGGTGCGGCACTGCGGGTCATCGCCACCGGGATCAGACCCCAGGCCAGTAGGATGGTGATCCAGGCAAACGGCGCCAAGCTGGCCAGATCCAGCACCGGCAAAAGCAACTGCCCACCGGCGAACCCGAGCACGTTGACCATCATGTAGACGGCGAAGACCGTACCCCGGGTCTGGTTGCTGCTGCGATCCTGCAGCCAGCTCTCTGTCACCGCGTACAGTCCGGCGACCGACAGGCCGCTGACCACCCGCAGCACGCCCCAGGCGATCGGATCGATCAGCAGGCCGTGCAGCAGGGCGACGGTGCCGCCCAGGGCCGCCAGGACGGCGAAGGCCCGGATATGCCCGACCGACCGAACCAGGCCCGGTGTGACCAGGCAGCCGATCGCGAACCCGGCCGAATAGGCCGCGGCGATCAGGCCCAGCGTGACGATGCCGAAGCCCTGGGCGGCCCCCACCATGGGTATGACGATGCTTTGCAGGCCGATCCCGAGGAACAGGATGGCCGCGCCGACCAGAAGGGCCGCAACGGGGGCGACGACGGTGACCATGGCGCGTTGACCCTCGCGGCAAGGATCGGTCGGCCGTCGCCCGGGCATACCCGGGGCGCGCCGGGCCATCCTGCACGATCGTCAGACCGAAACACCCATGACATCAGGTGGACCGAAACTCCATCGACCGGAGCCGCGCGTCGGTCGGTTCACGGCATTCGTCGACGCCCGCCGTCCGTTTCGACGCGACGGGTGTAGACGACGGCTGCGGATCGGCGGTTCGGGACCGATCCCGACCCGCCCATGGGGCCTTAGAGCGTTTTCAGGGAATACCGGATCGATCTGTTGGCGTGTGCCGGATCGATCCGCAAGGCGCATAGCACGGCGCGATGCGGTGCCATCGGGCAAGCGGCGCAACGCAGCGGGCGGCCGGCACACGCCAACCCGAAGGGCCGGGCGGATGGGCCCCGCT
>JANQKE010000195.1 GCA_028281265.1 Alphaproteobacteria bacterium
TATGCGACATCCTTTGCCTAATGTTTGGCTGGGGGTGAGTACTGAAGACCAGGAACGGGCTGATGAGCGCGTACCGGCGCTCTTGGTCACGCCCGCCGCCGTCAGGTTCGTTTCCGCTGAGCCGTTGTTGGGGGTGGTTGATCTCACCAGCATCGCTGTATCCAGTAAGCCGGCTCCTGGGCATTTCCTGGGAGAGAAAACGCACTGTGCCAGACACTTAGACGCTTTGCGCGGCGTCATAGGGTGGTCGGGACAAGGCCTGGCGCCGTCTGAGAATCCCGAAACCAGCGGGCTTGCGGCGATAGATTGGGTCATCGTCGGCGGCGAGAGCGGCCCGGGCGCGCGGCCGATGCATCCGGACTGGGCGCGGGCGTTGCGTGACCAGTGTATGGGTGCCGGTGTGCCCTTCTTTTTCAAGCAATGGGGCGGCTACAAGCCCGGCAGCGATTTCGAGTTCGACGCCAAGACCGTCTGTCTTGATAGGGCTGGGCGCGTGGTCCCGTCCCCCGCGCGCACCACCGATTTCCCGCCGGGTGCCACAGCCGGGGATGGGTGGTCCTTCATGCGGCGCGTCGGGAAGACGCGGGCCGGCCGGCTGCTTGACGGGGTTTCGCACGACGCCCTCCCCGGCGCGGCGGGGGCCGGCTGATGCGCAGCCTGGCGACGGGCTGCGGGGCGACGCGGCACGCCTTGGCCGTGCGCGGCGACGACCTCTACGAGACGCCGGTCGAGGCGGTGACTGCCTTGCTGGCGATCGAACACCTGCCTCCGCAATTGTGGGAGCCGGCCTGCGGGCCCGGGGCGATCGCGCGGACCTTGAGGGCGGCCGGCCATGCGGTGCTGGCGACCGATCTGGTCGACTATGACAGCCCGGATCAGGACCATGCGGGTGTCGACTTCCTGATGACTTGGCCGGGGCAGCCCGGGCCGGCCGGCTGGGGGGCGCAAGCGATCGTCACCAACCCCCCGTTCAAGCTCGCCCAAGCGTTCGTCGCGCAGGCGCTCAAGTTCACGCCGGTCGTGGCGATGCTCCTGCGTCTTGCGTTCCTGGAGGGTCAGCAGCGGCGAGGGTGGTTCACGGCGTCACCCCTGGCCCGGATCCACATCGCCAGTCGCCGGTTGCCGATGATGCACCGGGCCGGCTGGACCGGACCGCGCACCGGCAATTCCGGCATGGCGTTCGCCTGGTTCGTCTGGGATCGGTCCCACACCGGCGCGCCGGAGCTGCGCTGGTTCGATTGGAAGGATCAGGGGGCGGGGGCCGGGAACCAGGAGCCAGGAGGGCGCGCGGCGTGAGCGGCGGGGCGTGTCCAGAACCGGTGGAGATCAGCACGCCCGCTTCGTGCCCTTCGTGTCTTGGTGGTGACCCCTCGCCCCGGACCCCCAGCGAGGGCGCCGATGCCGCGGCTTGACGACGCCACCCTCGACGCCATTCGCGATCTCGATCCGGGCACCGTCGGCGCCGTCGTCGGCATCGCCTTCGACCGGCGACGGACGGCGCTGTGTCCCGTGCATGCCGAGCGTAACCCGAGCTTCTGCTGGTTCCGGGGGGCGACCGGGGCGATCCGGTATTACTGCCGGTCCTGCCAGTACTCGGCCGACGCGATCGGGCTGGTCGAGGATGTCGCCGGCCTGGACTTCCGCGCGGCGGTGGCGGCGTTGGCGGCGGCGGGGGGCCTCGGCGATCTCGGGGACGCCCCGATCGATCGGGCGGCGCTGGCCCGACGGGCCGAAGCCCGGGCGCGGGAGGCCGCGGCGCACGACCAGGCCCAACAAGCGGCCGATGCCGCCAACCGGCGGCTGGCCGGGCAATGGTGGCGCCAGGCCCGGCCGGCCGCCGGCACGCCGGTCGAGACCTATCTGCGCTGGCGGGGGATCGACCCGGGCGCGCTGGGCGGGGTTCCGCCGACCTTACGCTATCTGCCCGATTGGCCGATCGATTGGGGGTTGCGGGCCGGCGGCGCGGACGTGGGCAGGGTGTGGATCCACCCGACCGCGCGGACCTTCCCGGTGATGATCGCCCCGGTGCAGGCGGTGACCGGCCGGCTGATCGCGGTGCACCTGACCTATCTGGCCCCGGACGGGCGCGGCAAGGCGGCGGCCGGGAGACCCAAGCGGGTGCTGGGGCGGATCCGCGGCGGCTCGATCCGGCTGGGGCCGCTCGGTCCGGTCCTGGGGCAGACCGAGGGGATCGAGGACGGGCTGGCGGTGATGGCCGACCATGCCGAGGCGGGCCGCCCCCTGGTCGTCTGGCCGGCGATCAGCGGCGGCGGGCTGGCGACGGCCGAGCTGCCCGACGCGATCGAGACGGTGCGGATCTTCCCCGACGCCAATGGCAAGACGGTGGATGAGGACCGCGACCGGGTCGACGCCGCCGTGGCCCGTCGGCACTTGGAAGGACGGCGGGTCGAGGTCTGTTGGCCCGAACGTGGGCTCGACTGGGCCGCCCAACGCCTGGCCCGGATCGGCCGGACCCCGGACCCCCCTCGCGCGGGAGCGGTGGCATGAGCGGGCGGCGCCGATCGGATCTCGACACGGCCGCCGGCGTGCGGCCGGAAAGGCCGAAGACCCCGCTCGACTACGCCCTGTTGCCGCGCAACGACAGCGGCAATTGCCAGCGCCTGTTGGGCCGGCACGGGCGCGACCTGATCTACATCGCCGAGAACGGCTGGGCGGTGTGGGACGGCACGCGCTTTGCCACCCAGGCGGGCGAGCATCTGGCGCGGCGGCGGGCCGAGGACACCGCCCGGGCGGCGCTGGACGAGGAGGTGCCGGCGTTTACGGCGATGGTCGAGCGGATGTGCGCCCAGGTGCAGGCGGACGAGGAGCCGGAGCCCACGGTCGAGGAGGACGACCCGAGCCTGGCACCGTCCAAGCGGATCGACCGGCTGCGGCGGGCGGCGGCGAGCTTTGCCCGGGTGGCGTTGCGGATGGGCGATGTGACCAAGCTGGTGGCGATGCTGACGGTCGCTGAGCATTGGCGCTGGCACACCATCGACGCGCTGAACCAGGCGCCCCGCCTGGTCAATCTGCCGAACGGCACCTTCGATTTGACGGCCCCGGACCCCAAGGCCGAGGTCGAGGGCCGTACCGGCCGGCTGCGCCGGCACGACCGCGCCGACCGGATCACCCGGGTGGCCGGCGTGCGCCATGACCCGGCGGCGGCGGCACCGGCGTGGCACCGGTTCCTGGAGGACATCCAGCCCGACCCGGCGATGCGCGGTTTCCTGCAGCGGCTGGCCGGCTATTGCCTGACCGCGGAGACCAGCGAACAGGCGCTGTTCATCTGTCATGGTGGCGGGCTGAACGGCAAGTCGACCTTCACCGATCTGATCAAGACGGTGATGGGCGACTATGCCGCGACGGTGAAGATCGAGACGTTTCTCTCGACCAAGCAGCGGGGCGGCGGCGACGCGACCCCGGATCTCGCCAAGCTGGCGGCGGTGCGGCTGGTGTTGACGGCCGAGCCGCGGATCGGCGACCGGCTGGACGAAAGCATCGTCAAGATGGTCACCGGCGGGGAGGAAATGGCCGTGCGGCGGCTGTTCCGGGACGAGTTCGAGTTCCGGCCGGTGTTCAAGCTGATCCTGAGCTGCAACCCGCGGCCGACCATCACCGGTGTGGACAAGGGGATCTGGCGGCGGATCATGCTGATCCCGTTCTCCCAGACGTTCGAGCGGCCGGACCAGGCGCTCAAGGCGAAGCTGCTGGCGGAACGACCCGGCATCCTCAACTGGATGATCGACGGGTATCGGGAATGGGCCGAGCGCGGGCTCGACCCGCCGCCGGCGGTGACCGACGCGGTGGCCGAGTACCGAGCGGACAGCGACCCGGTGGGGGCGTTCCTGAACGGGTGGGTCGAGGACGCGGAAGGGGCGTCGATCGGTGCCCAGGACCTCTACGACAAATACGTGGTGTGGGCCGGGCTGGCGGGCCAGGAACCGTTGGGGATCAAGGCGTTCGGCCGATCGATGATCAACCGCGGGACGGTGCGGCGCAAGCGCGATGCGCGCGGTCAGCGCTATCTCGACGTCAAGCTGACGAGTGCGGCGATCGAGGCCGTGATGGCCCACCAGGCGGCCCAGAGACCGGCCCAGGGGGGATGGTGAGCGATGCCGGCCCCGGACCCCGGATGGGTGATTGTACGCTCAAGATATGGGGGCGTACGCCGGCCTTGGGCCACGGTATCTTGGGGTGTACGTCTCGCCCGGCCACCCTGATCGGGGTGGGCGTGGCGTGTAGGGTGTGACGGGTCGATGTAGGGTCCGCGTCCGCTCTGCCTTGGTAAGGGATTGAGATTGTTGGGTAAATGTAGGGTGTGTAGGCAGTGCAGGGTTTCGGCGCCCTACACGAGCGGGGGTGCGGGGGCGGGCGCGCATACAAGGGTTGGGAAAACCCTACACTCCCCACACACCCTACAGAACGTCAACCGGATCAACGGGTTGGGACGATGACGGATCGGGATGGACGATGCACGGATCGGCGTGACCCGTCATCGGGTAGGGGAGCGGCTTTAGCCATCGGGACGCGGCCGGCGGCGCTCGAGGATCGACGGGACGGCCCCACGACTCCGGCCGAACGGGCGCGGTTCGAGGACTGGTACCGGATGGCGGCGCGGGCGGCGGCGCTCGAGGATCGACGGGCGGGCCCCGAGGGACCGCGGGCGCCGCGCTGCCCGTTGGGTCGCTTGGCCGTGCCGGACCCGTGGTTCGGCTATGGCGCCGAGCCCGCACGGGTGCCGCTACCGGCACCGAGCGCGGCGGACCTCGCCCTGCTCGACGCGCTGATGGCGGAGATCAAGGCAGTGCCGGACAAGGGCTGGCAGGCGGTGTTGGCGTTGCGCCTGTCCTGGGACCCGATCCTGGACCAGCCATTGCGGTCCTGGCGGGCGGTGGGGAGAGCGCTCGACATCGACCACAAGACGGCCGCCGCGTGGTGGTGGCGAGGGGCCGACGCTATTATCCGGCGAGTGCGGGGACAGCAGCAGCGAAGATGACACAGAGTTTAGTTAAGATGACAACAGTTGTCTGGGTGGAGTTTATCCACAAGAGTTAGGTGGTATGGTCACAATACAGTCCCGGAATGTGTTGACATCCGCATCACCGATGTGCAAAACCAACACTTAGAAAAAAGAAGGGTGGTCTCCTGATGGTGACCACCCCAGTGTCTGAGGTACCCAAAGGGGCCTTTCCAGCTGGCACTGGATTGGCCCTTACCTTTCAAAAGAATGATCCTGGATCGAACCATTCGCGCAGGAGTACCAGACGTCTCAGCGTCAGGTATGCGTATGCAGTGCGAGCTTGGCTCGCGTATGTACGCGCTCCTTCCGAGCCATGTTGCCTGTATTCACGCAGGTATCCTGCATGCAGGCGCCACCACTTCGTTTTGAAGTTGGTGCTAGGCCAGGACGAAAGGTAAAGTAGCACCTCAACCTCCCAAGGGAGGCGTTTTCTGATCGTCATGGTCGTCTCCTTTGAAACTGACCGTGCCGCTCAGAACAAGAAGGCGACTTGCTGCCTCGATCGCTTGCGTTCCCTCACTAGTAAGAACAAACCTCGTCGCCTTCTTGTACTTTGCAGCACTGGGAGGTTTGAGGGACGACGATCGATCAACTTCCATAAGGCCATTGTGGATGCCGTTGTGCTTTAGCGGTCCATTTGCTTCGCGCTTTTCACCCTCCTTCTTTGGCAGTACCTCACCCGGGACTGTTTCCTCGTGGGTGATCGGTTCGACCAATCCGCGGTCCTTGAGCCTTGACAGCGTCAAGAACACTTGCGCGTCCGGTATCCGCCGCCCGGCGATCTTTGAGAGATCGTCGGTAATCAGCATTCCCGTCGCACGGACCGGGTCAGCCTTGATCCTGTTCATGATCAAGAGCTGCATAAGGCCGAGGTTCCGCGCTGAGTCACGTAAACGGGTAAGCACGACAAGCGAGTGTCTCTAGTACTCCGTTTGCTAGAGGCATTGTGCTGATCTCCTTTCGTTGCGTGGGCTGCTCCAGACCCGACCAGATATCGCTGTGCGATATCCAGGAGCGGCAACAATGTATCATCGCCGCATTTACCAATCAATGTATAGTTAATAGGACCATGAGCCTACTTCACCGGATTGTGGGGATTGACTTATGAAGGGTATTGCCCACATTCCCCAAAATAGGCTATGGAAGTCGGTAAGCTTGGCGAAGCCATACCCGAACGCCGCCCCGGCTCTGGCCGCGGGGCGGCGTTGTCGTTTCCGAACAAGGAGTTAGACGTGAGAACCGTTGGGGGTCGGCTCAAGACGACCGCCGGCGCGCGGTTGCGTGCGCCCAGCAAGCAGACCGATCCGGTGTACCGGACCTCTGCGCATAGGCGATGGGCCGAGGCGGTGGTTCAGCACGCCGGCGGGCGCTGCGAAGGCTGCGGCGTGCCGGGCAAGACCCTCTACGCAGACCACATCGTCGAGCTGAAGGACGGCGGCAACCCGACCGATCCGCTCAACGGTCAGGCCTTGTGTGGGTCCTGCCGCGGCAAGAAGACCGCCGGGTCCCGCGCGAACCGCCACAAGGGAGGGGGTAGTGCACTTTCCCCCACCTAACCCCGCCCACGACCGCGTCGGTACTCATGGGGAGGTTTTTTTGTGGGGGAGGTGAGGTTTGACCTGCTCGGCGACCCGATCCCGGAGGGGTGGGGCAAGCGGGGCCGGCCGCCGCATGTGCGTACCGACCAAAATGCCAACAAAGTCATGCTGTTACTGGCGATGGGCTGGCCCAACCAGCGGATCGCCCACGCCCTGGGCATCACCCCACCGACCCTACGGAAGCATTATTTTCGCGAGCTCCGGTCCCGCGAGGAAGCGCGGGACCGGATGGAGGCAAGGCGGTTCGAGTTGCTGTGGGAGCAGATGAACCAGGGCAACGTCGCGGCGATCAAGGAGTTCGGCCGCATCGTCGAAGCCCAGGACCGCGCCGCCCTGGCCCACACCTTCGCCGAGTCCGAGGCCGACCCGCCCCGTCCCGTCCGGCAACCGCCGATGGGCAAGAAGGAGGCCGCCGCCCTGGCCGCCCGGACGGCGGGGCGCGGCAGCGACTGGGGCGACGACCTGCTGCCGGCGGGAGGGACCCGGCATTGAGCCAGCCCCTGCCCCGCCCGGCCGACCCGACCCCGAACTGGTCGACGTCCATGCCGGACTGGGAAGCGCGCATCCTGAACGGCCGGTCCCTGGTCCCCGACCTGCCGCTTTATCGGGATGAGGCCGAGCGGGGCTTGCGGGTGTTCAAGCGGCTGCGGGTGCCGGACTTGATCGGCACCCCCACCTTGGCCGAGGCCTGCGGCCCCTGGTTCCTGGAGATCGCCGCCGCCCTGTTCGGCGCCTACGACCCGGCCACCCATATCCGCCGGATCCAGGAGTTCTTCCTGTGTATCCCGAAGAAGAACTCGAAATCGAGCTATGGCGGGGCGCTGATGCTGGCGGCCCTGATCATGAACCGTCGCCCCGAGGCCGAGTTCAACCTGATCGCGCCGACCATCACGATCGCCCAGATCGCCTTCGACCAGGCGGAAAAGACGATCAAGCTCGACCCCGAGCTCGACAAGCTGTTCCAGACCCGCGGGCACATCCGCACCATCGAGCACCGGGTCAGCGGCGCCAAGCTCGCCATCAAGGCGGCCGACACCGACGTGATCACCGGCGGCAAGTCGGTCGGCACGATGATCGACGAAACCCATGTGTTCGCCGCCAAGAGCAAGGCGGCGGCGATCTTCGTGGAACTGCGTGGTGCCCTGACCGCGCGGCCCGACGGGTTCCTGTTCCAGACGACCACCCAGTCAAAGGAGCCGCCATCGGGCGTGTTCGCGGCCGAGCTGAAGACCGCGCGGGCGGTCCGCGACGGCACGCTGGATTTGCCGCTGTTGCCGGTGATCTACGAGTACCCAAGGGCGATGCTGAAGGAGCGGCGCTGGCGCGACCGCACCACCTGGCACATCGTCAACCCCAATCTCGGCCGGTCGGTGCGCGAGGACTTCCTGGCCCGGGAGCTGGAACGGGCCGAGCTGGAGGGGGTCGCCCAGCTCGCCCTGGTGGCGAGCCAACACCTCAACGTCGAGATCGGGGTCGGGCTGTCGACCGATGGCTGGGCCGGCGCCGATCACTGGATCCGCGGTGCCGCGCCCGAACTGACCCTGGAGGATTTGCTGGCCCGCAGCGAGGTGGTGACGATCGGCATCGATGGCGGCGGGCTCGACGATCTGCTCGGCCTAGCTGTGATCGGGCGGGAGCGGGAGACCCGAGCCTGGCTCGCTTGGGCACACGCCCTGATCAGCCCGGAGGGGCTGGAGCGCCGCAAGGCCAATCGACCCAAATACGATGGGTTCATCGCCGACGGCGACCTGACGGTGGTCGAGGCCCTGCCCGACGACCTGGCCTGGATCCGCGACACGGTCGAGCGGATCAAGGATACGGGCCTGCTCGCCAAGGTCGGCGCGGATCCGGCCGGGCTGGGCGGCATCGTCGACGTCCTGGCCGAGATCGAGGTGACGGAGGACGCGGATCTGCTGACCGGAGTCCCCCAGGGGATTCGGCTGATGAACGCCGCCAAGACGGTCGAGCGCAAGCTGGTCGACGGCAGCTTCCGCCACCCGGGCAGCCGGCTGCTGGCCTGGTGTGCCGGCAACGCCAAGGTGCGGGCGACGTCCACCGCCATGCTGATCGAACGGGCGGCCAGCGGCTACGGGAAGATCGACCCGTTGATGGCCCTGTTCAACGCGGCTCATCTGATGAGCTTCAACCCCATTGTCGCCCCGGCGCTGTCGGTCCCGGAAGGCTATGAGGTGCCGGTGGCATGAGCTGGCTCACCCGTCTGACCGGCCTGATCCTGGGGGCCGAGCCCCGACCGCGCGACCCGGCCGATGATTGGTGGTACGGCCCGATCCAGGCCCAGGGGCAGGCGATCCTGCCGGTCGGCCCGGACGACGCGCTGCAGATTCCCGCCGTGGTCGATGCCCTGGTCGCGATCAGTCACCCGATCGCCCATCTGCCGTTCAAGGTGTTCCGGCGGATTGGCACCGACCGGTCCGAGCGGGAGCCGGCGCCAGACCATCCAGCGGCGTCCCTGCTGGACCGGCCCGGGGGGCTGACCCGGTTCGAGTGGCGCGGCCAGATGCAATGGGAGCTGGCCCTGCACGCCAACGCCCTGGCCGAGTGGGAGTGGGGACCGGCCGGACCGGTCGGCTTGCGCTGGCACGCCTGGCGGCATGTGCGGGTGGAAACCCGGGCGGGGCGCCCAGTCTACCACGTGCACGACGGACGGACGGCCTCGATCCGGAGCTTGAGCGCGGACGATGTCCTCCACCTCAGATCCCTGCCCTTGGACAGTGACGGCGTTTGCGGGCGCAGCCCCCTGGTCACCAATCAGGAGGTCCTGGCCCATGCCCTGGCGGTCCACCGTTACGGGGCCCGGTACTTCGCCAACGATGCCCAGTCGGGCGGCGTGATCGAGCCCAGCCATCCGTTCAAGACCCACGCGGACGAGACCCGCTGGCTGGCCGCCTGGCGGCGGGCGCGGACCGGGCGGAACGCCCATCGCGACGCCCTGCTGATGCCCGGCATGAAGTACCAGCGGCACACCGGCAACAACGAGCAGGCCCAGTTCATCGAGACCCGCCGCGAAGCGGCGATCGAGGTCGCACGCATCTGGCACGTCCCCCCGCACAAGCTGCGGTCGCTCGACCGCGCAACCCATTCGAACATCGAGCAACAGGCCCTGGAGTTCGTGTCCGACTGCCTCTTGCCCTGGTTCGCCCTGTGGGAGACCGCGATCAAGCGGCACGTCATCGACCCGCTGTCCGAAGGGGCGGGCCTGACCGACGACTACTTCGTCGAGTTCAACGCCGCCGGGCTGCTGCGAGGCGATCTGTTGTCCCGGTACCGCGCCTACGCGATCGGGCGGCAATGGGGCTGGCTGTCGGTCAACGACATCCTGCGGCTGGAAAACCGGCCCCCGATCGGTGCGGACGGCGACGTCTATCTGCAGCCCATGAACATGCAGCCGGCCGGCGAGCCGTTGGGCGACGGCGCGCCGCAGAACCCGCCGGGCCCGCCGCCCCGGTAAGGAGCGACAGCACGATGGAACGATACGCGCGGGTGATCGAGGCGGTCACCGGCCAGCCCTGGGCCGTGTCCGCCGCCATGGCCGGGGTGATCACCGAGATCCTGTCCCGCCGCCTGGCCGGAGAACGGTTGAGCCGGGAGGAGATCGAGGCCCGTACCGAGGCGGCCCAGCCCGCCCCGGTGCGCAAGGTGAGGGCCGACAACCTCGCCATCGTGCCGATCCACGGCTTCATCACCTACCGCGCGTCGCTGTTCAGCGATGTGAGCGGGATGACCAGCCTCGACCGGGTCGGCGCACAGCTTGCCGAGGCGCTGGACGATACGACCGTCGACACCATCGTGCTGCACATCGACAGCCCCGGTGGCACCACGGGCGGGGTGCAGGAGTTGGCCGACGCGGTCCTGGCGGCGCGGGATCGCAAGCGGGTGGTCGCGATCGCCGACACGCTGGCGGCGTCGGCCGCCTATTGGATCGCCAGCCAGGCGACGGAGCTGTCGGTCACCCCGTCGGGCGAGGTCGGGTCGATCGGGGTCTACACCATCCACCGGGACGTCAGCCGATCGCTGCAGAACCAGGGGATCACGACCAGCCTGATCGCCGCAGGCGCCCACAAGACCGACGGCAACCCGTTCGAGCCCCTGTCCAGCGACGCCCGCGCCCATCTGCAGGACCGGGTGGATGAGATGTATCGCGGCTTCGTCGGCGCGGTGGCCCGGGGCCGGGGGGCGACGACCGATCACGTCGAGGCCGCGTACGGCCAGGGCCGCACGCTGCTGGCGTCGCGGGCGCTGGCGGCCGGAATGGTCGACCGGGTCGAGACCTTCGAGGCCCTGGTCGACCGCCATCGCCGATCCGACACCCCCCCTCGCTCGGCCCGCCGCCGCCGACCACCCCCGGAAACCGCGGCGGTATCGCCCGCCGCCGCCAATCGACGACTGACCCAGGCCCGCCTTCGCGCGGGCCTTGTCATGTCGGCCTTGCCGCCCGCGCGCGGCGCCACCGCCCAGAAGGAGACAGGGCATGCCTAAGGATCTGAAGGTCCTTCGCCAGCGCGCGGCGACGTTGCGCGCGGAAGGCGAGACGCTGAACCAGGAGCTGACCGAACTACAGGCTGTCGCCGAGCCGACCGAGGAGCAAACGGCGCGGATCGAGGCGATCGAAAGCCGGTTGGCCGCGTGGGAGCAGGAGGCCGCGGAGACAGCCGAGACGCTGGAGCGGGCCGAGGCCGAGGCGCGGCGGACGGCCCTGGCTGGGCAGCTCGGCCAGCGGGTCGGCCGGATCGTCATCGGCACGCCGGCGGGCGCCGACCCCGCGCGGACCGGCGGGTTCGCGAGCCTGGCCGCGTTCGCGACCACGGTGGCCACGGCGCAAACCCCAGGCGCCCACGATCAGGCGGCGGCGCAATCCCGCCTGGCCGAGGCGATGGGGCTGATGGCGGCCGGCCCGAGCGGGCCGATCCATCAAGAGCGGGGATCGAGCGACGGCTTCCAAGTGCCGCCGGCGTTCCGGGAAGCGATCTACGAGCTGATGATCGAGGACGATCTGTCGATCTTCACCGCGGTGGATTCCGAACCGACCGCCAGTAATGCGGTGACCGTTCTGACCGACGAATCCACGCCCTGGGGCAGCACGGGCGTGCAAGCCCATTGGCGGGCCGAAGGCAGCCGGATGGACCCGTCGGCGATCGACACCAAGACCAAATCGGTCAAGCTGCATGAACTTTACGCCTTCGTGCTGGCGACCGAGGAGCTGCTGGAGGACGCCCCAAGGCTGAACGCGCGGCTGACCCGATCGGCGGCCCGTGCGATCACCTGGAAGGCGTCGGAGGCGATCGTCACCGGCACCGGGGCCGGCCAGCCCCTGGGCTGGATGCAGTCACCGGCCCTGGTCACGGTGGCGAAGGAAAGCGGACAGGCGGCCGGGTCGATCGTCGCCGCCAATGTCGCCAAGATGTATGCGCGGATGCGGCCCAGCGCCCTTACCCGGGCCCGCTGGTACATCAACAGCGATGTCCTGCCCGAACTGATGACGATGACGCTGGGCGACCGGCCGATCTGGACCCCGCCGGCGACGGGCTTCCAGAACGCGCCCGGCGGGGTGTTGTTCGGCCGCGCGGTCGTGCCGGTCGAGCATTGCGAGACCCTGGGTACCGTCGGCGATATCCAGCTGGTCGACCCGCTCGGCTACTACAGCCCCCGCAAGCAGAACGGCGTGACCTTCGCCGAAAGCATGCATCTGTACTTCGACTACAACCTGCGGGCGTTCCGCTGGACCTTCCGGATGGGGGGTCAGCCGCATCTGTCCGCCCCGATCGCCCCGGCCAAGGGAACCGCCACCACGAGCGACTTCGTCGTCCTGGCAACCCGCGCCTGACCGCCCGCCTCTTGAAAGGACACCGTCACCATGATCAACACCAACGCCCCGATCTCCGACCAGGTGGTGCTGGCCGCCACCATCGACCCGGACGTCCATGCCGCCGGCACCGTGACCAGCAGCTGGGTGGATATGAGCGTCTACGACACGGTCATCGCCACGCTGCTCGCCGGCACGCTGGGCACCGGCGCGACCGTCGGCGCCAAGCTGGAGCAGGCGACCGACGCCAGCGGCACCGGCGCCAAGGACGTGGCGGACAAGGCCATCACCCCGATGACCGAGGTGGGGGGCGGCAGCGGCACCCAGGCGCTGATCGAGATCCGGTCCGAGGAGCTGGACGTCAACGCCGCCTTCACCCATGTGCGGCTGTCGATCACCGTCGCCACGGCGTCGTGCGATCTGGCGGCCAGCCTGCACGGGGTCGGTGCCCGGTACCAGCAGGCCAACGCCGCCAGCGTCGCCGAGCGGGTGCTGTAACAGCCGGCCGGGCGAGGGCTTCGACCATGAAGATGACGGTGGTGACCGTGCCGGGGGCGACGCCGGTGACGCTGGACGCTGTCAAGGGCCGGCTCCTGATCGACCATGCGGACGATGATGCCGATCTGGCCCTGCTGCTGGCGGCGGCGGTCGAGCGGGTCGAGGGCGACACGCTGCGGCCGATGGTGACCCGCACCATCGCGTTCGCCTGCCCCGGCTTCTGGCCGGCGATGGTGTTCCCGGTGCACCCCGTCGGCCCGATCGCCAGCATCGTCTATCGCGACGCGGCCGGCATCGAGCGGGTACTGGACGCCACCGCCTATCGGTTGGACCGGGGCGGGGACCGGGGGCCGGCGGTGTTGCGGCCGGCACCGGGCACCGCCTGGCCGGCAGTGCATCCAGGCGAGGTCGATCCGGTGACCATCACCGCCCTGGTGGGTCGCGATCCGGCGGCGGTGCCGGCGGTCCAGAAGCTGGCGGTGATGACGCTGGTGGCGGAATGGTACCGCAACCGGGAGGTCAACAGTGTCGGCACCCTGGCCCATCCGTTGTCCGACAACTACCAGGGCCTGGTCGGGCCGGAGCGGTTGGTGCCGTGACGCGGATCGCCGCCGGGCAACTGACCGAGACCGTCGAGCTGCTGGGCGGCGTGCGGGTGGAAGACGGGTATGGCGGCTCGTCCACCACCGAGGGTGTCGTGGCACGGTTCCGGGCCCGGATCACGCCGGTGCGCGGGTCGGAGCGCATCCTCGCCGACCGGGCCAATGGGGTGCAGACCTACCGGATCACGGTGCGCGCCAGCACGGCGAGCCGGGCGATCACCACCGACAGCCGTCTGCGGTGGCGGGGCCGTCGGCTCGACGTAAGCGCGGTGCCGGAGCCCGGCGGCGACCCCACGGTCGTGATCGAGGCCGAAGCGGGGGGTGAGGTATGAGGCCCCTAGTCCCGCCGCAGGATTGGGCTCACCGTGCGGGCGTCTTGGGCCGCCTGCGCCCACTGGTCTCGGGCCTGCCCGACGATCCGCACCACCGCCAAGAAGACGAATCCGTCCGATGGGTGTAACCGGCGACAAGGCCCTTTTGGCGGCCCTGACGGCACTGCCCGGCACGGTCCGGGCCGAGTTGACCCGAGAGATCGAGGCGGCCGGCGAAGCGCTGCGGGAGGAGATGACGCGGCTGACCCCGCGTGATGCGGCCAATCCGGGGCCGCACGCGGCCGACGGGTTCCGGGTCGTGACCGACGATGACGGGCTGGGCGTGCGGGTCGGGCTGCCGACACCCGAGGACGTGACCGAGTATTTCTGGTTCCGGTTCATCGACCTGGGGACACAAGGCGGCGCCGTTCGATACCGGCGGAGCGTTGGGGCGGGCCATGTCCGCCGCCCGCGCAGATGGCACATCATGAACGTGCCATCGCGGCCAGCCCTGCATATCCGGGCCCGGGCTTTGGACGGGATGGCCGCTGAGATCCGCGCCAGGATCGGTGCAGCGGTGGCGCGGGCGCTGGAGCAGGCATGACCGACCCGACCCTGGCGACCCTGAAGGCGGTGCGGGCAGCCCTGCTGGTGGCGCTGCCCTGCCCGGTCCATGGCCGCGTGCCGCCGGGTGCGGCCCTCCCCTACGTCGTGATCGACCAGGTGCTGGCCCAACCCGATGATCCGCTGGCGTCCCGCTGGGATGTGGTCCGGATCTACCTGACGGTCTGGTCGGCGTATGAGGGCCAGAAGGAGGTGCTGGAGCTGCTGGCGATGATCACCGCCGCCCTGCACCGACGCGACTTGAGCCTGGACACGGGTCAGTTGATCGGGGCGGCGGTCGAACGGCGCGGCACCGATACCGACCTCGACCAGAAGACCGAGATCGGCCGGGCGACCATCCGCTGCCTGGTGAGACACACCCCATGATCCCAGACCGCGCGGGTCCGTCCCGCCGATCCCCTCTCCCGCCCGGGCGGGAGATCACCGGGCCGCCCGTCGAGGCGGCCTTTTTCGTGGGCCGGCCGCAGGCCTGGCCAGGCAAAGGAGAACGATGATGAGTGACGTGAAAACCGGCGTCGGGAGCCAGGTCTTCGTCGGCGACGGCAGCAGCTCGGCCGTCGACCAGACCACGTTCGAGGCGGTGACCTGGGTCAAGATCGGCGAGGTCACGGAAATCCCCGAGTTCGGGGAGGAGAAGAACGCGGTCGAGTACGCGTCCATGGACGATGGACGGACCCGAACCCTGAAGGGACGGGCCCGGGGATCGACGATCACCCTGACCATGGGACACGTGGCGGGCGACCCCGGGCAGCAGGCGCTACAGACCGCCTACGACGCGGCGGGCGCCGTCGAGTTCAAGGTCACCCTGAACGATCCGGGGTCCGGTCTGACGCCGACGCCGACCACCTACTACTTCTGGGGGGCGGTCATGGCGATCAACATCAATCCGGGCGACGGCAACAATCCGGTGATGATGTCCGCCACCATCGCCATCAACACCAAGCCCCTGAAGGTCCTGCCGGCCTAACCGCAGGCGAGATCGGCCGTCCGGCGCCGGATCTCCGCCCTTAGGGCACCCACCAACCGAGGAACCGAACATGGCACGCAAGACAGCCAGCGTGGCAACCGAGCCGTCCATCCGCGTCACCGTCGGTCGCACGGACTACGAACTGCAGCCGACCCTGGCGGCGGCCCGCAAGCTGGGCCAGAGCACCGGCGGGCTGCGCGCCGCGCTGACGAAGGTGCAGGACATCGACATCGACGCCATGGCGGCGGTGATCATCGCCGGGTCCGGCCTGCGCCTGACCAGCGACGCGGTCGACGATCTGATGGAGGCGGTGTTCCGCTGCGCCGACAAGCCGACCCTGGCCGGAGATCTGATCGGGTATCTGCTGACGATGCTGCAGGGTGGCGAGCCGGAACGCCCAGAGGCCGGTCGGGCCAAGGCCGAGGCGGGCGACGGTGACACCGCCCCTTTGGCCTAGAGGCGTGGTTCGACCGGCTCTACGGCTACGCCACCGGCTGGCTGGGCTGGTCGGACCATGAGGCCATGACCACGCCGATCCCCCGCATTCTCGCCGCCGTCGATGCCCGAATCGAGTTCGTGCGGCTGACCCATCCGTTCGGCGGCGGCGGCGGCAAGTCCCGAGGTCGATCAGGCGCCGCCAAGGCGCCGACGGCACCGGCCACCTGGCCGCCGCCCGCCATGCACCGCGACCAGGTCGCCCGCGACTTCGGGGCGGCCTTAGACCTGCTGAGTGGATAGCCATGAGCGAGTTCACCCTTTCCGTCGACCTGCGGGCGGAACTCGACGCGTTCGAGGCCGCTATGCGCAAGGCCCATCGCACGGTGCAGACCGCGACCGACGGCATGGACCGCGCGACCAAGCGGGCCGCCCAGCGCTTCGACCGGTTGGAGGCGGCGCTCGACCCGGCCGCACGAGCCCTCCGCCGGATCGAACGGGACATGGCGGACGTGAACCGCGCCGTGCAGGCAGGCGCCGTATCGGCAGATCGGGGCGGGGCGGTCGCCGCGAAGCTCAACCAACAGTATCGAGATCGGATCGATGCGCTGAACGGGATCGAGACGGCCGCCCAGAAGGCCGCACGGGCGAACCGGGAGATGGCGGAGTCCGCCCGGGCGATCGACCGGCTGGAGGCGGCCCTCGATCCCAGCGTGCGGCTGTCCCAGCAGCTCGCCGAGGGGTTAGGGGAGGTCGACCGGGCGCTGGCCCGGGGGGCGATCACCGAGCAGCGGGCGGCGAAGATCCGAGCGGACCTGAACCGGCAGCATGAGGCGGGGGTGGCCACGCTCGACCGGATGAGTTCGGCCGCGCATCGGGCGGCACAGGCCAATATGGCGATGGGGGCGACGGGCGACTGGACGGGGGTAGTGCTTCAGCAGGCCGGCTTCCAGATCGGTGACTTCGCAACACAGGTGGCCATGGGCGGCAACGCCATGCTGGCGTTCGTCGTCCAGGGCTCGCAACTGCTGGGAATGTTCGGGACCTGGGGCGCGGTGATGGGCGCGGGCACCGCCGTGTTGGGGGCGGTCGCGACCGGCTTCGTCCGTGCCCGAGCGGAGGCCGGCGCCACCGGCGATGCCCTGAGCCGTGCCGGAGCGGCGGCCGAGAGGTATCGGGGCGTGCTCAACCGGCTAGGGGACGACATGGACTCGATCGTCGAATCGAGCGGGTCCCTTAACCGCATCAACGCTCAGTTCGAAGCCATCCGGCTGATCGCCACGCTCCGGGAGCAGAGGGCCGCTGTGATTGAGTTGCGGGAAGCGATCATCGAGCTGTTGCCCGACATCGACGCGTTGGAGTCCGTCCAGCATTTGGCACGGCCAGATTGGCTGCTTGACGAAGCGGAGCATGCGATCCGGGAGTATGTCCGCGGGCTGAGGGAGATTATCGACGCGTTCCGGGCGGGCGATATGGGCGCTGCGCATATGGTCGTCGCGGTCGAGACCCTGGAAGCGGCGATCAGAGATGTCGACGGCGCCAGCCACGCGGTCAGTGAAACGATCGGTGAGTTCCTCACACCGGCGTTCCGCGAAAACCTGACTGCCCTCATCGAGGCCGAGGAGCAGAGCGCGTTTCTGAGCCGGGCTATGAAGGTGGTCGAGGCGGCGCTCGATCGCGGGGCCGGCGGCGCCGACCGGGGAACCGCCGCCCTGACCCGGATGTCCGACGCGGCGCGCGAGCTGAACCGCCGGTTCGGCGATCTGCGCGATGGGCTGGCGCTCGACCTCGGCAATCTCGACCGGCTGGAGGTCGCCCTCGACCTGGGGCTGGAGGCCTATGACGCCGAGGCCCTGCGCCAGCGCGCCCGGGCGGCGTTCGAAGAGGCTTACGACCAGGTCTGGGGGGACGGCGCGGCCGAGCGGGCGCTGGTCTATGGCGATGCCGAGCCGCTGGCCCTTTACGACCAGTTCATCGAGCGCATGGAACGCGAGGCCGCCCTGGCGGGGGAGCTGGCGGAGCGGCGCCGGACAGCCGCAGATGCCCAGGACGATCAGCGCAGCGCGGTCGAGGCCGCGGCGGCGGCGCTGTCGCGACAGACCGCCGTCACCACCCGGCTGGTCGGGATGATCGAGGACGGCACGATCGCCGCCGACGATGCGGCGGAGATGCAGCGCCTGCTCAACGCCGCGGCCGAGGACGGGGTGGCGCTGAGCGAGGCGCAGGTCCGGGCCTATGCCGACATGATCGACGCGGGCCAGGACGCGGCCCAGGCGCTCGACCGCATCAATCAAGCCGTCGCCACCCAGAACCAGCAACTGGTCACGGCCCAGACGCTGATCGAGCGGTACACGCCCGGGGCGGCCCTGACCGGTGACATCGCCGCCCTGAACGCGGCGCTGGCGGGGTTCGACACCGAGGAGCTGCGGGCGGCGAGACGCGCGCTCGACGACATCGAATTCCAGCAGCGCCAGCAGGTGCTGATGGCGGGCGACTTCGGCGACGGGTGGGAAGCGGCGTTCGAGCGCTACCAGCGAGCCGCATCGGATTCCGCCGCCCAAGGGGCCGCGGCATTCGAGGCTTTCCAGCGCGGTGTCGAGCACAACCTGTCCGGTATGATCCGCGAGTTCGATTTCTCCTTCGCGCGGATCAGGGACATCGCGCTCGACGCCCTGGCGGATATCGCGGCGCGGGAGGCGACCCAGGGCCTGTTGAACCTGCTGGGGCGGGCCGGCGGCAGCGGCGGGTTCCTGGACGGCGTGTTCGATTTCTTCGGCGGGTGGTTCGCCGCCGGCGGGCGACCACCGGTGGGGCTGCCCAGCATCGTCGGCGAGCGCGGGCCGGAGCTGTTCGTGCCCGACCGGCCGGGCCTGATCGTCCCGAACCACCACCTGGCCGACTGGCTGGGGGCGCAGGGACGGTTCGGCGACGCGATGGTGGCCCATATCTCCCCGGCCGAGGGGCGGCTGCTGGCCCGGCTGGGTGGGTCCGGCACCATCAATCCCGTCACGGGCCTGCCGGAGTATTTCGAGGTCCGCGACGCCCGCGGCGACGATATCGACTACGACACCGGTCCGAACCGGGATCGCTTCGACAATGGGAACGATCGGGATGAGCGGGCCGAGGCCCCGATCCTGGTGATCCCACCAGCCTATCAGGACCCGACCGGCTTCGCGCCCCATCTCAACCCCGAGATGGGGTCGAATATCGGCCGATGGGACCAGCTGGCGGCGATCGACGCGGTCTATGGCGGCGGCCTGCAATCCCGCATCGCCCGGGCGGCCGAGGCGGCACTCGGTCTGCATCGCGAGCTGGCCCTGACCCCCGGCGGCCGCTTCGGCGTCCAGAGGACCTGGGACCCGGCGGGGGCGGTCGGGACCGTACTGGGCATCCCGGGTCTGGGCTTGCTGTCGAATGCGGCCGGCCGCCCCCTGGCGCTCGACCTGGGCGATGCGGTCCCGGGGCTGGACTTCGCCAGGGACGTCCGCGCCGCCGCCGACCGGCTGCGTGACGACCCGGATACCGAAGACACGGCGCGGGCGCTGGATGAGCTGGCCGACGCGATCGAGGACAGCGGCGGTGCCGCCGGTCAGACGACACAGGCGTTCCTGGCGACGGTGGGCCGGTGGTCCGAGGCGCTGGCCGAGGTCAATCCCTGGCTGACCGATGTCGAGCAGGCGTCCGCCCGGGCCCGGCAGGAGATCGCGTCCCTGTCCGACGGGCTGGCCCGGATCGAGCAGGAGGCCCGCAGGGCCGGCGAGGCGGAAGAGGCCGCCGTGGCGGTCGACGCGCTGCTGACCACCCTGGCGGGTGCCAACCGCTTCGTCGAGCCGGCATCCGAGGTGACCCTGGCCTTGGCGGAGATGGAGGCCGGGTTCGCGGCCATGGCGGAGAAACTGGCGGACCGCGGTCTCGACCCCACCCTGGCGGAGACCGGCTTCGAACGCTCGCTCGACGCGCTGCAGGAGCGGTTCGAGGCCGGACTGCGCCAGGCGGTGGTCGGGCCGACAATCGCCGGGTGGGAGGCGCTGGCCCGGGCCGGCGACCAACGCCTGGCCGATGCACGGGCGCTGGGCGCCGACCTGGTCCTGGTCGAACGCTCGATCGCGCGCGAGCGGCAAGAATATCTGGAACAGCTGTCCGACAGCCAGCGGGACATGCTGGAAGACCTGCTGGACGCGGTGTCGGGCGTGACCGTCGAGATCCTCGACCTCAGCGACGAGGCGGTGCGGGAGATCGACCGGCAGATCACGACCGTGCGGGACGGGTGGCGGGAGGCCGAGCGGGCGGCCGACGCGTACCGGGGGGCGGCCGGCGATCTGCGGGCCAGCCTGGTCGACCTGCGGAGCGGGGATCTGACGATCCTGCCGGCGCGCCTGGTGCTCGACGATCGCTCGCAGCGGTTCGATCGTCTGCTGGCGTCGTCAAGCCGCGGCGATGTCGACGCGATGCGCAACCTGTCGGACGCCGCGGCCGAGTATCTGGAGACGGCGCGAACGCTCCATGCCTCGACACCGGCCTATGTCGACATCTTCGAGCGGGTCCAGGCCGGTCTGGGATCGGTGGCGGCGACCGCCGGCCTGGCCGCGACGGCCGAGGACCGGACGGTCGACCTGTTGCAGGTCAACAACGACCTGTTGGAGGCCTTGCGGGACGAGATGGCGCTGGCGCTCGACGAACGCGATCAGCGGTATCTGGACGAGCTGCAGGCCGGGTTCGCCGCCATGACGGCGGAGCTCGAGAGCCTGCCCGCCCTGATCAACATCCACCTCGACCTGACCGGGCGGATCCGGGACATCTACGAACCCGCGCTGCTGCAACAGATCGACCCGGCCGAACGGATCATCACCGAGGCCGTGCGGACCCTGGAGAGCCAGGGATTGGCCTTCACCGCCGCCGATGCGCGATGGGTGCCGTTCACCGAGACCCTGTCCCGGCTCGCCGATGTCGGGCTCGACTTCACCGCGGTACCCGATGCGGCCCAGGTGACGTTCGTCGAGACCCTGGACACACTGGCGGATCGAGGGCTCGACTTCACCGCGGTGCCGTTGCCCCAGGTCGCCGAGTACATCGAGAGCCTGATCACCCTGGCCGCTCAGAGAGCGATGTGGTCCCCCGTCGCCGCCGATGCGGTCCGTACCCTGCGGGAGGAACTGATCAGCCTGTCCGACCAGGCGGAGATCTGGTCGACCCCGGCGGCCGATCACATCCGCCGGCTGCGGGAGCGCCTGACCAGCCTGGAGGATCGGGGCGAGCACTGGACCCCGGTCGCTCAGGACGCGGTGCGGCGGCTGACCGAGGACCTGCTGAGCCTGGCCGAGCAGGACCAGCGCTGGAGCGTGCCGGCACCCGACGCCCTGCGGACGCTCCGGGAATACCTGGTCTCGATGACGGACCAGGGCGAAGCCTGGAGCCCGGTCGCCGCCGACGCGACCCGGACCCTGATCGAACGGTTCCGCACCGTCGGCGGCACGCTGACCGAGGCGCAGCGGGCCTGGCTCGACCTGTTCAACAGCGACCATGCCGAACAGACCCGTGCCCTCACCCTGTTGACGACACTGGATGTCGACCGCTCGGGCGCCTTGTCCCTGGCCGAGTTCCTGGCCGGCGGCGGCGACCGCGAGCGGTTCGACGCCTTGGATCTGAACGCCGACCGGCAGCTCGACATCATCGAGCTGCTGAGCGACGCCAACATGCTGTCGGAGACCGGCAATGCCGGCCAGGCGATCCTGCAGCGGTTGACCGATCAGATCGGCAGCGTCGGCCAGCGCACCCTCGATCTGCTCGATCGCTCCACCGCCAGCGCCCGCGACTTCCAGACCCGCTTCCTCACCCAGCAGGAGTCGATCATCGGGGTGTTGCGGGAGATCGCCCAAATGACCGAGCAGGACCTGGCCAACGCCCGGGCGCGGGAGCGCTTCGAGCTGGAAATGGCGGAGTGGCAGGCGGGGCTCGACACCGCCCGGCAGGCCGCCGGAGATCTCGGCCGGTCGGCGGCGGCCACGGTGGCCGGGCTCGAAGGCTTCTGGGGGCAGTTCAAGATCCCCGGGGCCTGGATCAGCCATGTCGACTGGGGCGGCACCGACACCGCGCATGCGGGCCACAACCGGAACAACGCCGCCGAGCTGGAGCGGCTCCGCAGCTTTACCGAGAGCACGCAGGCCGTCTTCCGGTCGATCGAGGAGATGACCGGCGGGGTCATATCGCCCAACGGCTGGATCGGATTGCAGCCCGGCTGGACGCGCTTCAACATCTGGGGGCAGGAATCGCGGGCGTTCGAGGGTACGAATCTGCGGCCTGTGTTCGAGGCCCTGGTCGAGGCCGGCCTGGCAGGCATCCAACAGGTGGACCCCGAGGTCCGGGCGATCCTGACGAATGCGGATTTCGCCGACGCCGAAGCGGCCCTGCGGCAGATCGCCGAACAGATCTATCTCCGCAACAACCTCGCCCCGGTCCCCGGCTTTGCCGGCGGCGGCTACCACGCCGGGGGGGTGCGGCTGGTGGGCGAACGCGGACCGGAGCTGGAGATCACCGGACCGAGCCGGTTCTGGAGCCACGACCGGACCCGCGACCTGCTGGCCCCGACGGTGACGGTCGATCTGGCCCCGATGGGCAATGGCGTGGATCGGGTGGCCGATCTGCTGGCAGCCCAGACGGACCGATTGGCCGCCCTGCTGACAGCGCAGACGGACCGACTTGCCGCCGAAATCCGCGCCCTGCGCAGCGAGGTGCGTGACCTGCAGCGGGACCGCCGGCACGACCGGATCCGGCGCCACACCGGGATCGACCGATGACCTGGGGCGATCCCGTCGCCGGCGCGCTGACCTGGGGCGATGGTGCGGCACCGGTCACCCCGTCCGCGATGGCCGCGATCCTGGCCGGGGAGGCCGCGATCCTGGTCGAGATCACCCGGCGGACCCTGGTGACCATCGGGATCCGACGCGCCGGCTGGGGCGATTACGCCTGGGGTGACACCGTCTGGGGCGGGGGCGCGCCGACGATCGCTTACGGTGGCGCGACCAGCGTGCTGCGCTATGCGGACAGGCATTTCATCTCCGGCGGTGCCGACCTGCCCCCCTGGACCGAATGGGACGGCCGGGTGGTGGCGGCGACCGTCCAGCGTGCCGTGCGCCTGTCCCCCGACCAGATCGGGGACGATGTCCACAGCGCCACCGTCGATCTGACCGACCCCGATCAGGCGGTGGCCGACGCCCTGGACGCGGCGGCGATCGACGGCCGCCCCGCCCGGCTGCTGATCGGGCCCCGCAGCGGACCGTACGCCCGGTTCGTCCCCGTCTGGGTGGGGCTGGCGGACGCCGGCTCCGGCCGGCGAGAAGTGACATCCGTGACCATGACGGATGCCACATGGCATCTCGACGACCCGGTGCAACCGCGCCGGTATGCCGGCACCGGCGGCGTGCAGGGCGGACCGGAGGTCGCCGGCCGGCTGAAGCCCCTGGCGTTCGGCGTGGTGCGCAATGTCGAGGGCGTGCCGGTCGACCCGGCCGGGGAGATCGAGCATTGGCATGACGGCCGGCTGCTGGCGGTGGATGCGGTGTACGACCAGGGCCTGGCCCTGCCACTCGACGGCGCCGTCGGGGATGGCGGCGATGTGCCGGACTACGATGCCCTGGTGGCAGCCTCGGTCGCCTATGGGCACTATGCGACCTGCCTGGCCGAGGGGCTGACCAAGCGTGGCTCCCCCGCGGCGGGGGTGGTGACGGCGGATCTGCGCGGGGATGTGGTCGACGGGGCCTATGTCGATGCGATCCCGGCGATCGGCCTGCGGCTGTTGGTGCGCCGGTCGTCCCTGCCGGCGACCCACCTGCACGCGCTCAGCTTCGAGCGGCTGGCGCTGGATGTGCCGCATGCCGGGGGGATCTATCTGACGCAGGAGGAGTCGGCCCGGTCGGTGCTCGGCCGGCTGCTGACCGGGATCGGCTGTGCCTGGTCGATCGACCGACGCGGGCGGGTCTTCGCCCATGCCTGGTCGGTGCCGCAGGAGCGCGATGCGGTTCTATCCATCGACGAAACCGACATCCTGGCGATCGATCCGGACCCCCTGCCTCCGCCCGTGTGGCGCCGGGTGGTGACGTATGCCGCCAACCATCGCGTGCAGACCGGTCCCGACGTGGCCGACGTCTCCCCCGAGCGGCGGGCCTGGCTCGCCCAGCCGCACCGGTTGCTGCCTCGGGAGCAGCCGGCGGTGCGGGAGCAGCACGCCCGTGCGCGGGAGCCCGCCGTGCTGGACACCCATCTACGCGATCTCGCCGGGGCGGCGGCGGTGGCGGTGCGGCTGGAGGCGGCTTTCGGCACCGCCCGGGGGCTGTGGCGGGCCGACGTGCCCGCATCGGTGGGGGCGATGATCGACCCCGGCGTGACGGTCATCGCCCGGCATCCGATCGCCGGCCTTGCGGCGGGCAAGGCCGTACAGGCCTGGCCCGTCCGCCACGATCTGATCCGCCAACGGGTCACGCTGCTGCTGTGGGGCTGAGGATGGCGCTCTTGCTGTTCGGCGATCACGCAGCCGACGCCCGGATCCGCGCGTCGGGTCAGATCGACACCCTGCCGGCGGTGCATGTCCGGCATCCGGTGGTGGCCAAACGCTGGCAATGCCCGGGCACCGCCGGCTGGATCGAGCTCGATGCGGGGGCGCCCGTCCCGGTGCGTGGCCTGGTCGCGGCCGGCTGCCATATCGGACCCGCCGACACGATCCGCTGGCGGTTGTCGCTGGGTCATGCGGCGGCGGGGGACGTGCTCGATACCGGGCCGGTACCGGCGACCGGGGTGGAGCTCGACGGTTATGCCGCGTGGCTGCTGCCCGCGACCGTCACGGCCCGCCATCTGCGCGTCGATGTCGATGCCCCCAGCCGGACCGCCAAGGGCTGGTTCGGGCTGGGACGTCTGTTCTGGGCGGATGGCTGGCAGCCGACCGCCGGTGCCGAATACGGCGCCCGCGAGCGCCCGATCGACCCGTCCGTGATCGACCGGGCACCGGTGTCGGGGGCCGAATACATCGTCCGGCGGCCGAGCTATCGCGAGATCACCCTGACCTTCGGGGCGCTGGATGCCGCCGCCGACCGGGCGGTGATCCGCCGCCTCCGCCGCACCGTCGGCGCCACCGGTCAGGTCGTGCTGATCCCCGATCCGGACAGCCCCACGGTCGTGGAAGAGCTGATCCTCGGCCGTCTGGAGGAGCCGCCGGGCCTGCGCTTTGCCGATCATGGACTCGACCAAGCCACGATCACAGTGAGGGAATCGCGATGACGGCCGGATACGGCATCCTCGTCGAGGAGCAGACGACCAGCAGCGGGCTCGGGCCCTATGTGCTGGAAGGTGCGACCGAGACCCACAAACGGAGCTTCCTGGCGGCGTTCGGCGCCGGGGCGACGGTGTTCTACCTGGTCAAGGCCGGCGCCCATTGGGAACATGTGCGCGGCACGCTGCAGGCGGGTACGCCCAATGCCCTGACCCGGGACCTGCTGCTCGGCAGCAGCAGCGGCGACTGGATCGACTGGGTCGGGATCGAGCCCAAGCTGGTCCAATCCTGGCCGCCGACCTTGGGAGAGATCGCGGCCTTCCACCAGATGGCCGCGGCGACCGGCCTGGTGGCGCGGACAGCCGAAGGGGCGCTGGCGGTGCGGGTGCTGCAAGGGGTCGCGGGCCGCACGCAGGTCACCGAGGGGGACGGGGTGGCCGGCGATCCGGTGGTGGATCTCGATCCGGACCTGCTGGCGTCCCTGGCGACCCGGGCGGAGATCGCGGCCGGCCGGCGCCATCCCCCGACCCTGGCGATCGTGGCCGAGCCGGGGCAG
>JANQKE010000149.1 GCA_028281265.1 Alphaproteobacteria bacterium
CTGCGGTCCTCATCAGGCCGCTTCTTTTTGCCTTGACCAAAAATAGTTATGTAAATATCTATCTAAAAGATTATGGGAACAGGGTTAATAAATCGTTAATATGAAATCGGAGATGATTTTGGGTGTATGATGATCTATAATAGAGGATGTGTTATGCGGGTTTGAATTATGCGCGTTATTTTGATGAGTGCGATTGACGATGCCGGACAGAGTTGAAATCACCGATGACATCCGCAAGGCGCTGAATGACGGGCTGCGGCAACGGCGGCTCAACCCGGATACGTTTTGCGCGCGTTTGACCGGAACCGGGGATGCAATCAGCGCCAGCCTCCTCAAGCGCTGGCTGAACGGGTCGATCCGCACGGCCCGCGCCGGGCGGCTTGAGGGTGTGCGGGCGGCTCTGGAGGCGATACCGCCATGCCCGGAGCGTACAGGGCCGGAATGCATCGATCTGGACAGACCGGAGCGCCATGGCCGTATGTGGATTACACCGCCGATCTGGGAAAAGCTCGTGGCCGAGTATGAGCGCACCGGCATCGGCCCGAAGCGCCTTATCGAGGAAGGCAAGGACGTTCCCAAGGATCTGACGCCGCGGGCGATTGGCCGCTGGCTGCGCAGGAGGGCGCTAAGCGCGCCCAAACCACATTTAAGCTGCGTCCTCAGGCTGTGGTCGGAGCGCGGTTCGGTCACGCGGCTGACGCCCGAAATCCGCGCCCGCCTCCGGTCGGAGGCCGAACGCACCGGCCATAGCTGGGCGTCCTTCCTGCGGGCCATGCCCGACAGGCCGCCCGGCCTCTCTGCCAACCTGTTGAGCCGCTGGGCCTGTGCGCAGTTGAAGAACGTTCCAGCAGAGTATTTGGACTGGGTGCTGGAGCGCTTCGCCGCCATGCCCGACAAACCCCCGAAACCGCCCCGCCCGCCTAAGCGCAAACCCGGACGCCCCCGCAAGACCGAACGGCCCGGCGCGGAACCGAAAGCAGGCGGAGAGGAAACGCCAACCGCGAGCGGATGATGGCGGCGGCTGATCGCCGCCCTCCATCCGAAACGGCAATTCTGCCGAATATCCGGCTTAGGCGCGTTCACTCGGCGCACGCCCCCCGTCACTTGGTTCGGCCCGCCCTTCCGCGGGAGTATCCCCCGCCGCTGCTCTGCCATCCGGCGCATGATGGGCATTATGAAGGCAGTGTGACATGCCCGGTGGTGACAACCGCATGCGGTGTGCCGGGCGGTGGAGCCTTCACGGATCGGTGCAAACCCGCGCCGGACAAGGGCCGCGTCGCCGGGCAACGGCGCGAAGGCGGGCGGGGGTGCTGACGATCCAGCCAAGAGAAACTTGAATGGAATCGTCATTGGCGGCACATTGTTCCTGTTTTGTTCTATTCGAGCATCAAGATAAGGAATGAACGAGACAGTAGCTGCGTAAAAAGGAGGTGCAGAGCATGACAGACACAGACCGGACCGCTGAGGACCGCCGAAGCCAGAACCCCGACATGATCGCGGCCGCCAGAGCGGATCACCCCTTGCCAACGCCAAGCCTCAGCCTCGATATCGCGCTCTACGAACATTATCTTGAAGACGCCGATCTGACCCCGGAGCAAAGGCGCAAATTCCTTGAAGCGCTCTGGATGATCGTCACCGAGTTCGTCCTGCTCGGCTTCGGCGTTCACCCCATCCACCAAGCACAAGAAACCTGTGGAAAACTCAAGCCCAATGCCCCGAAAGCCCCAATATCTGCGCCCGATCGGGTAAAATTAAACAATAGAAAGTCTGTTGATTGTTTCCTCTCAGCCATAGAACCTGACAGAGTTCCGGCATCAAAAGGAGTCCAAGAATGAACGCGCAAAAAACAAACCCGTCACCCTCCCGGCGCGCCGTGATCTATTGCCGTGTATCGGACAAGAAACAGGAAAAGGAAGGCTCCGGCCTCACCAGTCAGGAATACCGCTGTCGTCAATACGCAAAAGGAAAGGGCTATATCGTTGATCGGGTGTTTCCCGACGAAATCACCGGCGGCGGGGATTTCATGAAACGCAAGGGCATGGTCGCGCTGCTGGCCTATCTCGATAAACGGCCCGGCGAGAACTATGTCGTCATCTTTGACGATCTGAAGCGCTATGCGCGCGATGCCGAGTTTCATCTTACGCTTCGCCGCCTGATGATGGAGCGCGGCGCAACCCGCGAATGCATCAATTTCAACTTCGAAGACAGTCCGGAGGGCAAATTCTTCGAAACCATTGCCGCCGCGCAAGGCGAGCTTGAACGCGCCCAGAACGGCCGGCAGGTCAGCCAGAAGATGCGCGCCCGCGTCGAACAGGGCTATTATTGCCTCTCACGGGTTCCGGGATACCGCTATGTCCGGGAAAAGGGCGGCGGCAAAATCCTCATACCGGATGAAGCCAGCGCGCCGCTCATTCGCGAGGCAATGGAAGGCTTCGCCGCGGGGCGTTTTCAGAGCATCTCCGAGGTCAAGCGCTTCCTCGAAAGCAGCCCCGGCATACGGCGCAACCGGCACGGTGAGATCAATTGGCAGACGGTCACCGACATTTTGCGCAGGCCGCTCTATGCGGGCTACATCACGGTCGAGAAATGGGGCATCCATCTCCTGCCCGGCAAGCATGAACCGCTGGTGAGCTTCGCTACGTGGCGGAAGGTTCAGGACCGGCTTGCAGGCCGTGCACAGGCCCCGATCCGCAAGGACCTGTCCGCGGACTTCCCCTTGCGCGGCTTCGTCGCCTGCACCGCGTGCGGCCATCCTATGACCGCTGCCTGGTCCAAGGGGCGCAGCGCGCGTTATCCCTACTATGTCTGCTGTCAAAAGGGCTGCACCCTGCGCGGCAAGTCGATCCGCAAGGAAGCCCTGGAAAGCGCATTCGATCGGCTGCTGCAGTCCCTGACCCCGGCCCCGGTCCTGCTCAAGCTGGTCCGCGCCATGTTCGCCGAGTGCTGGAACGCTCAAGCCGCGCGGACGAAAGCCAGAGCCGCCGCCGCGCAGCAGGAGATACGCCAGGCCGAGGCGAAGATCGGCAAACTGGTCGAGCGCATCATGGCCACCGACAATGACAGCATCGTCAAAGCCTATGAAGACCAGATTAAGGTATTGGACGAACGCAAGGCCGCGCTGAGGGAAATCTCCGCCCAGGCCGCCGCGCCGAAGACTAGCTTTGATGAGAGTTTTCGAACCGCCTGCGCGTTCCTCTCAAACCCTTGGAAACTCTGGGCTTCCGGGCGTCTCGACCTGCAAAGAACCGTCCTGCGTCTGGTCTTCCCCACCCCCTTGGCCTATTGCCGCATGCAAGGCTTTCGAACCGCCGAAACACCCCCGATCTTCAGGGTTCTCGACACATCCGCAGGGACGAACTCCAAAATGGTGGGCGTGACTGGGATTGAACCAGTGACCCCTGCCGTGTGAAGGCAGTGCTCTCCCGCTGAGCTACACGCCCGCGCCTGCGGTGAGTGGCTGCTTAGGGCGAGCGGCTCGGCGCTGTCAAGCAGGGCGCCGTCGACCGCATCGCCGCCGATCGCATGTCAGTCCCAATCCTGCCCCATGGTTGACGCGATTGCCCCCGATAACGCCGATACCGGCGGATGTCGGCCGGCACCCCGCGCGGGCCGAGTGAGGAGGATCCCATCGATGCGCGCCCCTGCTATCCGCCTGCTCGCAGCCCTGGCCGTGGTCCTGACGACCGGCCAAGGCGCCCAGGCCCAACCGAGCACCGGGGTCACGGCACTGCCCGGCTCCCCGCGGATGGAGAGCCGCTACGACATCTATGTCGGCGGGCTGCATGGGGCCCAGGCGGTGGCGGTCAACGCCACCGACGGGGAACGGTATTTCACCGGCATCGACATCGAGGTGGTCGGCCTGCCGCGGTTGTTCACCGATCTGCGGTGGCGGATCCACGGCCTGGCACAGATCGACGGCACCCGGGTGCTGCCGAGCCGATACGTCTATCAGCGGCACCGCCGCGGTGAATGGCGGACGACGGTGACCGATTTCTCCACCGCGCCACCAAGCCAGAGCTTCGATCCGCCGCGGGACTACCGGGCCGATCAGCTGGTCCCCCCGGACCGGATCGCCCGCGCCTACGACCCGCTCGCCGGCGTGCTGCAGACCGCGATCCTGCTGGGCGATTCGGGCGAGTGCGTCGCCGAAGCCGAGGTGGTGGAAGGCCGCAAGCTGTTCCGCGCCACCGTCACCGACGGCGGGATGGAAGAACTGCCCCGAAGCCGCCGGTCGATGTTCCACGGTCCGGCCCGGCGCTGCGACTTCACCTTGGTACCGGAAGCCGGCGCGTTCGACGCGGAGGAATGGGAGAGCGAGCGGGGCCGCGGGTCGGTGTGGCTGGCGCGCCTGGTCGACGGCATGCCGCCGGTGCCGGTGCGGATGCGGTTCGAACGCGATGGCGGCAGCGCCTACATACACCTGCAGCACCTGACCGCCAGCAACGGCGCCGTGGTCAGCCTGCCGTAACCGGCCCGAAGACGGCCGGCGCCACCGCTGCCAAGGCGGCCGGAAGCTGGTCCATCCGGTCGATCACCCGATCGGCCCCCAGATCGGCCACCGGCATCCGCGGGTAGCCGTAGCTGACCGCGATCACCGGGACGCCGGCCGCCCGGGCGGTACCGACATCGTTGGCGTTGTCGCCGACCATGACGGTCGTGGCGATGTCCCCGCCAGCCCGGTCGACGACCGCCCGCAGCATGTCGGCGGCGGGCTTGCGTGCCAGCTCCGGACGCGCGCCGAGGACCGCGTCGAACTGGTCGCCCAGGCCGATGGCCGCGATCGCCGCCTGGGTGGCGCGGTCCGGCTTGTTGCTGCAGACGGCGAGCCGGCAGCCGGCGGTCCGCAACCGGTCGATGGTCGCCCGCACCTGCGGATAGAGATCCGCCGGCGACGGCGCGTGCGCCTCCAGCAGCCGCTCGTAATGCGGCAGCCGCACGGCGACGCCCGCGTCATCGATCGGCCGGCCGTGATGGGCGTAGGCCGCCGCCAGCAGCCTGGCCGCACCGTCCCCGATCATCGAGGTGACGGCGGGCAGCGGAATGGGCGGCAATCCCTCCCCCGCCAGCAGGACGGCCAACGCATCGCCGATCGACCGTGCCGAATCGATCAGCGTGCCGTCCAGGTCGAACACGACCGTCGGTGCGGGAACGGGCGTTGCCGCCCGGTTCGGCCCGTGCGTCGATTGCTGCAAACATGCCTCCGTACCTTCGGATTCCGGCCATCCTGCCCGGGTAGAAGCGGGCGCCGACGCGCGCGAAACAGTCGGCAACAAATGGTGACTCCCGCTACGCGCCGGCGTTGTGGCAAACCGCGCCCGCATCGTCACCTCCGATCCGACCGGCAGACCGTCCCGCTCCATGACCGCCGCCGCAACACCCCGGACCCTCGCCTGCATCCTGCTGGCCGCCGGCAGGGGTACCCGGATGAAGTCCAAGCTGCCGAAGGTCCTGCACCCGGTCGCGGGCCGGCCGATGATCGCCCATGTGGTGGCCGCGGCCCAGGCCGCCGGGGCGGCGCCGATCACCGTCGTCATCGGACCGGATCCGGATCAGGCGACGGTCGCCCAGGCCGTCGCCCCGCATCGCACGGCCGTGCAGGCCGAGCAGCGGGGCACGGGCGACGCCGTGCTGGCGGCACGCGACGCCCTGGCCGGGTTCACCGGCGATATCCTGATCGGCTATGGCGATGCGCCGCTGGTCACGGAAGAGACCTTCGCGACGCTGATCGAGCGGGCCCGGGCCGACGACCGGCCGGTGGTGACGGTGCTGGGTACCCGGCCCGCGCTGCCGGGGACCTATGGCCGCATGGTCACCGGTCCGGACGGGGGCTTGGACGCGATCGTCGAGGCCAAGGACGCGACGCCGGAGCAACTGGCGATCCCGCTGTGCAATGCGGGGCTGATGGTCGTCGCGGCCGAGCATCTGTGGTCGCTGCTCGATGCGGTCGGCACCGACAACGCGCAAGGCGAGGTCTATCTGACCGACATCGTGGCGATCGCGCGGGCCCGCGGCCTGCGCTGCGCGGTGGTCGAGCGGCCGGAGCAGGAGACCCTCGGCGTCAACAGCCGGGCCGAGCTGGCGGTCGCCGAGGCCGCTCTGCAAGACCGGCTGCGGGTCCGGGCGATGGCCGAGGGGGTGACGCTGATCGACCCCAAGACGGTGTTCCTGTCCGCCGACACCCGGTTCGGCCGTGACGTGGTGATCGAACCCCATGTAGTCATCCGTCCCGGCGTTTCGATCGGCGACGAGGTGACGGTGCTGGCGTTCTGCCATCTGGAAGGGGCTGTCGTCGGCGATGGCAGCCGGGTCGGCCCGTTCGCCCGGCTGCGCCCCGGTACGGTGCTCGGCGCCCGGGTCCATGTCGGCAACTATGTCGAGGTCAAGGCCGCGACGCTGGCCGACGGCGTCAAGGCCAATCACCTCAGCTATCTGGGCGACGCCGAGATCGGGGCCGGCAGCAATATCGGCGCCGGCACCATCACCTGCAACTATGACGGTTTCAGCAAGAGCAGAACCGTCATCGGCTCCGACGCCTTCATCGGCAGCAACACCGCCCTGGTCGCACCGGTGACGGTGGCCGACGGGGCCACGATCGGCGCCGGCTCGGTCATCACCCGGGACGTCGAGGCCCACGCCCTGGCCCTGACCCGGGCGGAGCAGAGGGCCCTGCCCGGCATGGCGGCGAAGATCCGGGCCGCCAAGGCCAAGGCCAGGAAGGGCTAGAGCGTTTTCAGGGAATACCGGGCCGATCTGCCGAGGCGGATGGGCTCTGATGCCAGGAGCGAGGAGGAAGGACATGCCGGGGCATATTCGACGACGAGCGACGCCGCAGCGGGGCCCATCCGCCTCGGCAGATCGGCCCGGTATTCCCTGAAAACGCTCTAGCCCTTCCTGGCCTTGGCCTTGGCGGCCCGG
>JANQKE010000176.1 GCA_028281265.1 Alphaproteobacteria bacterium
GTTGATCTATCCCGGATATCTCACGGACTGACATCGATGCTGAACAGACTAGAGCGTTCTCAGGGATTATCGGGGGGATCTGCCGAGGCGGATGGGCCCTGATGCCAGGAGCGAGGAGGAAGGACATGCCGGGGCATATTCGACGACGAGCGACGCCGCAGCGGGGTCCATCCGCCCGGCCCTTCGGGTTGGCGTGTGCCGGCCGCCCGCTGCGTTGCGCCCCTTGCCCGATGGCACCGCATCGCGCGGCGCGACCCGCCTTGCGGATCGATCCGGCACACGCCAACAGATCCACCCGATAGTCCCTGAAAACGCTCTAGCACGTCTGCCGGCCTCTTGAGGTTGCAGGATGCTCTAACTCTTTGAAGTCGATCAACTTACCTGCGTTCAGGTGAGTCCATCTGCACGCAGGTTGATCTAGCCCATTGAGCGGAGGCTCGATCCCATGGCCCTCTCCTGGCCCTTGAAATCCGCCGCCAACAGCGGGCAGCCGGCCGCCGCGTCGCAGGACCACGCGCCGCCGCCGCCGTCGGAGACGGCCGCACCGGCTGGTGATGGTGCCGGCGGAAACGGGCCGCCGGCCGACGCCGCCCCGCCCGGTACGACCGATCCGTCCCCGGCTGCCGACGACGCCACCGACGGCCGGTTCCATCTCGAGGCGGCCGCCGATCCGACATCGAGCAGCCCGCCGCCACAATCGACGCTGGAAGCGTATCGGGCGGCGTTCCTCAAGCAGGCCGCAGCCGCCAGCCAGACACTGTCCGCCGGCAATGGCGGTGGCGTGGGATCGGCGAGTTTTCCGGCTCTCAACAGCCAGATCGTCCAGGCGGTCGAGTTCAGCAACGACGCCAATACCGCGGCCGCCCCCACCATCGTCGCCGCCCCGGCGGATGCGATGATAAGCCAGGCCGCCGGCATCGCCTCGCAGGCCTCCGCCAGCTACTACGATGGGATGACCAAGCTGGTGATGGCAAGCCAGGCGGTAATGTTGAAGAAGCTCACCGAGGATCTGGCGGCCAACAAGCCGGTCCAGGCGGCCGAGGAGGCGGCGGGGATCGCCGTCACCGAACTCTTGCTCGCCGGTGCGATGGCGGTCGCCGCTGCCGGCGGCGCGTTGGAAGCGAAGTCAGCCAACTTCTCCATCGATCAGATCACCAAGGCCGCCGCGACACTCGCGAAGACCAAGACCGGCTGAGCGGGTGCCCGGCTGCCGGCATGGCGTCGACGAACGGGACGGCGCCACGTCGGCGGTCTAAGGCGGCCGCGCCCCTGCGCCCGGCGACGGATCGTCGCCCGAAATCGTCGGCGCGGCGGAACGAGGGCCGGATCGGCACCGCAGAGGTCCGCTCGGGACGTCGTCCGACTGGAATCACCGTCGGCGGTCACATCGCCGTGGCGGTGACGTCTTAAGAATCGACACGGCTTAACTCGGGAGAAGCGGATGGAACGCGAGCTTCAGCATATGCGGCGGGAGATCGACCGCCTCTTGTCGGCACATCTGGCCGAATGGGCGGAGGTGGTCGCCTCCGAGCCGGCGCACGGTCTTTCAGACTATGTCGCGGTCGCCGCCGAGCTGTGCGCCGCGCGCCAGGCGATCGATAACGCCCGCACCGCCCGTATGCGTCCGCCGAGCGCGGCTGCCCATGGTGACACTTCCGTCGACGAGGAGGCCAACAGCGAGGCGGACCCCGAATTCGTCGACGAGATGCCGGACCGAAGACCCGCCGACACAGTGAGCCGGCAGGTGTGGACCGAGCTGGAAGACGTGATCGAGGAGGAGACCGAGCAATCCGGGAGGGCACGCGATGTCGGCGACCGGATCTGAGTCGTTGCGGGCCCTCCACACGCTGGCGGAATCGTTTGCCGGTCGGCCGTTGACGGATGTGGAGCAGGCGGTCCTGGAAGGTTGGGCGCACGACAATCTCGGCGCGCCCCCACCGTCAGGGGGCGAGCCGGCCAGTGGCCAACCCGCTGTCGAGCACGCCAAAGCCTCGGTCGGGCAGGCCGAGAATGCGATCCGGCGGGGGCAGGCGCAGACCGCCTCGGCGATCGCATCGACCCTGCAATCAATCCGCCACGCAGCCGATCAGGCAAGCCAGGCGGTGCAGTCCGAAGAACAGGCGATCCTCAAGGTCATCCAGCGGGCGCAGAGCCTCGCGGCATTGCGCGAAAGCAACTCGGCCGCCGGCGCCGACGCCATCAGCCCCGGCAGCCACATCGTCTTGCACCAAATCGGCAACCGGCTGGAGCACCTGATCACCCAGCAAGTGGGCGACACCGTCAGCCAGCGTCTCGGCACGGTCGAGGCAAGGATCAGCCAGCGGGTGGCCCAGACCGACCAGCGGTTAACCCAGCTCGAGCAGCGGTTAATCCAGCTCGAGCAAGGGCCGACCGCGACGTCCCCCGCCGCCCCCACCAAGAGCGGCAAACTCGAGGACACCCCTTCCGAGTAGTACTGGCGTCGATATTCACGAACACGCGAACCGGACGTCTTAAAGATCGCGCAGTCAGCGACGCGCAGCCCACAGCGAGGAGATGACAATGGCTTTCCCAACCGCGGTTAACGATCAGGTCACCGATGCCGTCACCCAGTCCAACGTCAAGGTCGTTGGCGAAGCCCCGGCCATGGCCATGGGGTCGATCTATCAGACCATGGCGCATTCGACCGGCATCCTGTTCGAAAACGCCGTGTCGGCGCAACAGCAGCAGAACTCGCTGTCGCTGGCCGCCGCCAACCAGGGCGTAATGCAGATCTACAGCCTGGACACCACCGCCGCCGCCGGAGCCACCGAGAAGGTGGCGCAGACCGGGGTCGCGGACAACCTGACCAGCCTGTTGACCGTGCTCAACGCCTTCCGCCGCACCTAAACCGTGACCCGCACCGCGGTCGCCGCGGCGCGGCGACCCGGATCATTAACCCGACATCGCAAGGAGTGAAGGAATGGCAAACCCAACCGCCATCAACAGCCAGGTGACCGATGCCGTCACCCAGTCCAACGTCAAGGTCATCGGCGAAGCCCCGGCCATGGCCATGGGGTCGATCTATCAGACCATGGCGCATTCCACCGGCGTCCTGATCGAAAACACCGTGTCGGCGCAGCAGCAGCAGAACTCGCTGTCGCTGGCCGCCGCCAACCAGGGGGTCATGCAGGTCTACAGCTTCGACACCACCGCGGCCGCCGGGGCGAGCGAGAAGATCGCCCAGACCGGCGTTGCCGACAACCTGACCAGCCTGTTGACCGTGCTCAACGCGCTCAACCCGCCGCAGCCGACCGGTCTGTAACCGACGGCTTCGGTCAGAGACATGGCGTCGGGTGACCCCGCCCGACGCCATTCGCATGTCCGGCCCCGGCCTGACCGACCACCTTCGGACACCCCCTGCCCGGCCGAGGTCGTCTCATGCTCACCCGGGGGGATTACGGCGCTCGGCGAGAACGCGGTCGGCCCGAACATCCAGGGCGATATGGACGGCCTTGTTGACCACCGTGCCTTCGTCGCGGATCTTCACCCGCAGGGCGTCAAGAAAAACAATCGGATAGGTCGGCTCCAGCGGGCCGTCTCACCAGGCGGCGACCTCCTCGAGCACGGCCCCGGTGACGACACTGATCAAGTCGGCCGAGATGTCGACGCCGTACAGATCAAGGACATGGCCCGCGATCTCGCGGGCGCTCCTGCCGCCTGCGTACATCGAGATGATCATCTCGTCGAACTCGGGCAAGCGCCGCTGATACTTGCCGAGAAGCTGGGGGGCGAAGCTCGACCGCCGCTCCCGCGGCGCTCAGGCCCCGTCAGCATGGCGAAGCCCGGCAGCCAGTCCCTGCAACTCACTCAGGCCGCGCAAGCGTCCTGCAAAAGTATAGCCATGGTTGAAACGACCGTCCGCATCCGGTCCGAGAATGTGGCCATGGTCGGGGCGGAAGGGAATCGGCGTGTCGCCGCGCCGCCCGTTCTCCGCCATCAGCGTGGCAAGCAGCGCCGCCATGTCCACCCTCCCTTCCAGGTGTGCCGCCTCATGAAAACTGCCGTCGGCTTCGACGGTGACGTTGCGCAGATGAGCAAAATGGATCCGTTCGGCGAACCGCTCGGCAATGGCTTGTACGTCGTTGTCGGCGCGTGCGCCCAGTGAGCCCGCACACAGCGTCATCCCGTTCTCGATACCCCGATGGGCGGCGGAGAGGTGCTCATAGTCGGTCATGCGCGAAACGACGCGCGGCAGGCCGAAGATCGGGAAGGGAGGATCGTCGGGGTGGATCGCCAGCCGCACGCCGGCTTCCCGCGCGATCGGGGCAACGTCCCGGACGAAGGCGGCGAGGTTGGAGCGCAGCGCGTCCGGACCCATCCCGTCATAAAGCGCCAGGCGGGCGCGGAACTCGTCCAGCGAATAGCCTCGGTCGGCCCCCGGCAGGCCCACAAGGATCGCATGTTCGATGGCGGCGACCCGGTTATCGGCCGCCCGCTCGAAGCGCTCCACCGCCTCGTGCACGATCGCGGCCGGGTAATCCTCCATCGCGCCGGCACGGCCCAGAACGTGGATGTCCCACATCGCGCAATCGACCATGTCGAACCGCAGCGCCCGGGCGCCGTTGGGATAGGTCCATTCCAGCTCCGTTCGTGTCCAGTCCAGCACTGGCATGAAATTGTAGCAAACAACCCCGACGCCGGCCCGTCCCACTGCGCGCAGGCTCTCGATCCAAGCGTCCATATGGGCGCGATAGCCCGGCCCGCGCGTCTTGATCTCATCGGTGACCGGAATGCTCTCGACGACCTGCCAGCGCAGGCCCGCAGCCGCGACGGCATCCCGGCGGGCGGTGACCTCGGCATCGGTCCATGCCGCACCCGGCGGGACATGGTGGAGTGCGGTGACGATGCCGGTCGCGCCTGTCTGGCGGATGTGATCAAGCGGGATCGGATCGTCCGGGCCGAACCAGCGCCAGTTCGGGGCAAGGGGCATCATTGTCCGATCTCCTTGTCTGTCGTCATGCCTGCGGCAGCCGACCTGCCGCCGGGAACGCCTTGCCGGCCTGTCGAAGCACTGCGCCGATACGCCATGGTACGAACTCATGGCGGCCATATCCCAGGACCTCCGAGCGCGTCGGTTCCTCCGACGCCACGGCGATAAGGCGATCGACGACGGCTCCGCCCCTGTCCGCGACCGAGCGGCCCGACAGACCCTTGCCGAAGATGGTTCAAAGGGCAGGTTGTGCAGTGTGGACGTGATCGCCCACGCGGATATCCTGTCGTCCCAGGCCGATGATCTGACCATACTTCAGGATGGGCTGTCCCTCCCCGACCGGCCGAACGGCGATCTTGTGGCCGCGTGGTATGCGCCGGTGCGCGACCACCCGGAAAGGTCGCTCCCGGCGTCGCAGGTATCGGCCGGCACGGCGACGCCGTCGCCTTGGCGCACGCATATGGCGTGCGGAGGGTTTCCGGTTTGCGTGTCTTCTGCACGGCCGGCCGTTCTCATCAGACTTCCGTGTCTTCCAGTTGGGATGCGCCAAGCTTGGCATATGCCGCAATCGTCGCCCGGGATCCTTGCTCGCACAGCATCTTCAGCGCCCTGACGACCGCTTCGTGAAACCTGTCATCCTCGGGAAGATCCTTACCGAAAACAGCCGTCAACCCTAAGAAGCCGGTCGCCAGGGCCTCCGCGTCGAACCGGCCGGGCTGGTCTTTTTCGATCGCTGCCGGCAACGCCAGCGCTGCGAACCTCTCCGCCATCGGATCCTGCACGGTGAAGGCTGCACCGGTCTCATCCCGCCCAGTGGCAAAGCGTATCCACGCGGCAACCGCCAGGGCCAGCCGGTCGATCGGCTCGCCGATGGACAGCCGGTCGCGAATGGTCCCCAGGAGGCGCTGCGGCAGCTTCTGCGATCCGTCCATCGCAATCTGATAGGTCCGGTGCTGCAGAGCCGGATTGGCGAACCTCCGAAGCAGTCCATCGTGGTAGGCTGGCAGATCCACATCGCCGGGCATGGATAGGGTCGGGATGATTTCCGAGGTCATCATGGCACCGATGAGCCGGCGCAAGGAGGCGTCGGCCATGGTTTGGGCGACCGTCTCGTGGCCGGCGAGATAGCCCAGATAAGCCAGGGCGGAATGGCTGCCATTGAGCATCCGCAGCTTCATGTTCTCGAACGGCTCAACGTTCCCGGTCAGCGTCACGCCGTGCCTTTCGAGTTTCGGACGCCCCTGCGGGAACCAATCCTCCACCACGAACTGCGAAAAGGGCTCCGTCATCACCGGCCAGGCATCCTCGGCACCCAGCGCCGCCGCGATCATGGCGCGGTCATGATCGGTGGTGGCGGGAACGATGCGATCGACCATGGTCGAGGGGAAGGCCAGATTCTCGGCGGCCCAGACCGCCTGATCGGGGTCCTTGAGTGCCACGTAATCGAGCAGAACCTGCCGGACCGTCGCGCCGTTCGAGGGAAGATTATCGCAACACAGGATGGTGTAGGGCGGTACACCGCGCCGGTGTCGCGCCATGAGGCCCAGCCATAGCCAGCCGATGGCGGAAACCGGCGGCTGGTCTGCCGTTGCGGCGTCGGCGGCCAGGTCGTGCACGATGTCGGGGTGATCCGATTTCAAGCGCCCGGTCGCCGGATCATGACAGTACCCCTTCTCGGTGACCGTCAGGGAGACGATCCTCGTCGCCGGATCGGCCAGGCGGTCCAGAAGCGCGCCGGGCTGTTCCGGCGCGACGAGGACCTCCCGCACCGATCCGATGATCCTTGGCTCCAGGCCAGCCTCGGACTGAACACCCAGCGTGTAGAGCCCATCCTGCGGCGCAAGCGCATCACGGGTCCGCGGCGACCTCAAGCTGACGCCGCAGATCGCCCACCCCGGATCGTCGGCAAGGCAGGCATCTACATAGGCGGCGAAGTGCGCCCGGTGGAATGCCCCGATCCCCAGATGCACGATTGCGACCGTCGTGCCCGTCCTGTCGTAGCCGGGTCTATGGATGCCCTCGGGCAGGGCGCGCAGTGTCGCGTCGGACAATCGGGCCATCATGCGCCTCCAAACAGGTTCGGCAGCGTCATCGAGACAGCAGGCACGTAAGTCACCGCGATCAGCGCCAGGATCAGCGCCAGATAGAACGGCCAGATGGATTTCAGCGTGTCTTCCATGCGGATCTTGGCGACCGCGCAGCCCACGAACAGGACCGACCCGACCGGAGGCGTGACCAGCCCGATACCGAGGTTGATCATCAGCATGATCCCGAACTGGACCGGATCCATGCCCAGATTGACGGCGATGGGCAGGAAGATGGGGGTGGTGATCACGATCAGCGGCGACATGTCCATGAACGTGCCCAACAGGAGCAGGATCACATTGATGATGAGGAGGATCACGATGGGATTGTCGGAGATCGCCTGAAGCATGTCGAACAGCCGCGCCGGCACCTGTTCGAGCGCCAGAAGCCAGCCGAACGCCGCCGCCATGCCGATGACCAGAAGCACGATCGCGGTGGTGCGCACCGCGCCCAGCGTGGCGGTCACGAAACCCTTCCAGGTTAGCGACCTGTAGACGAGCAAGGTCACCAGGATCGCGTAGATGACGGCGATCGCGGAGCTTTCGGTGGCGGTGAAGACGCCCGAAAGCACCCCGCCGACGATGATCACCGCCGTCATCAGCCCCGGAATCGCGGCCACGAAGGACACGAAAAGCGCCTTCCATCCGGGAAACGCATCCGCCGGATATCCGCGCCGCACGGCGATCACATAGGCCGTCGCCATCAACAGCAGCCCCGTGACGACGCCCGGTATGAAGCCCGCCAGGAAAAGGCTCGAAACCGATACCGTTCCACCGGCGGCGATGGAATAGATGATCATGTTGTGGCTGGGCGGCACCGTGAGCCCAATGGTGGCGGAACTCACCGTGATGTTGACCGAGTAGTCGTCGTCATAGCCGCGCTTGCGCATGATGGGTATCAACGTGGACCCCAGCGCCGAGGCATCGGCCACCGCCGAGCCGGAAATGCCGCCGAACAGCATGGATGTCGCGACGTTCACCACCCCCAGCCCGCCGCGCACATGGCCCAGCGCATTGCCGGCCAGCGTGACGAGCCGGTCGGCGATCTTGCCGTGCAGCATCAACTCGCCGGCATAGATGAAGAACGGGATCGCCATCAGGGCGAAGACGTTGATCCCCGCGCCCATGCGCTGAAACACGATGACCGGCGGCAGCTCCAGGAAGAACACGGTGATCAGCGAGGACAGGCCCAAGGCGAACGCGACCGGCACACCGATGATCAGCGCGGCGAAGAACGAACCGAACAGAACCAAGAGGGTCATCGGGAAGCGGTCTCGCGTTTTGCGGGGTCGCGCCGGCCCAGGGCCTTGGACGGCAGCCCGTCCGCGAACAGCCGGACCAGGTGATTGGCCGAGAACAGAATGATCAGCGCGCCGGACAAGACGAAAGGCACATATTGAAGCCCGCGCGGCAGGTTGAGCGTGGGGATCGTGTGGCTCCAGGTCGTCTCGGCCAACTGTCCCGCATAGATGATCATCGCGACCGCGAAGCTCGCCACCGCAAGATGGATGACCATCTCAAGACCGAAGCGAACCGGGTCCGGCATGGCCTCCTTGAACACAACGATCCCGATGTGGAACCGTTCGTGCACGCCCACCGCCGCGCCTGTCAGGATGAACCAGTTCATGATGAAGATGGCGAGGCTTTCCGACCAGTGGGGCGTGTCGTTGAGCACGTAGCGGCCGAAGACCTGCCAGCCGACGATCGCCGTCATGGCAACGATGCCGACCGCCGAAAGGAACAGCGCCAGCCGCGAGATGCGGTCCAGAAAGCTTGAGACTGCGCTGAGCATGGATGCCCGCATACCTCTTCGGTTCGGTCCTCGACCGCGCTGCCGATTCGGGGGCCCGCTCTTAAGCCCGGTTTCGCGGCCTTTCGGCGGCGCTTGCAACCGGGTCCCGGAAGCGTGCCGGGACCCGAAACTCGACAAGGTCTATATCCTACTCGGCGCCGACCGCTTGAATGCGCTCGACGAGGTCGGCCAGTTCCGGCGTTCCGGCGAAACGCTCATAGACCGGCGCCATCGCGTCGATGAAGGGCTGCTTGTCGACCTCGTAGATGATCTCGTTGCCATTGGCTTCGACGATCGCGCGCGAGGCTTCCACGCGCGCGTCCCAAAGCTCGCGCATGAAGGGTACCGACAAGGCGGCCGCCTTGCGGACGAGTTGCTGATCGCTCTCCGACAAGCCGTCCCAGGTGGCTTTCGACATCACCAGGACCTCCGGCGACAGCGAATGCTGGTTCAGCGTGTAATGGTTGGCGACCTCGAAATGGCGTGTGGACTCGTAGGACGGCCAGTTGTTCTCCGCCCCGTCGATGACGCCATTGGCCAGCGCTTCGTACACCTGGCCGAACTCCATTGGCGTCGCGTTGGCGCCAAGCGCCTCCATGGTGGCGACGAACAGGTCGGAGTTCTGCACCCGGATGCGCAAGCCTTCCATGTCGGCCGGCGAGGTGATCGGACGGACCGAGTTGTAGAAGGAGCGTGCCCCTGAATCGTAGTAGGCAAGCCCGACCAGGCCATGCTCCTCCATCGCGGCCATGATCTCCTGGCCGATCTCACCGTCCATGACCGTGCGCATGTGCTCGGTGGAGCGGAAGATGAACGGCAGGGCGGGAATCGCCGTCTCCGGCACGATGCCGTTCAGCGGCGCCAGGTTGACGCGATTGATGTCGATGACACCGACGATCGTCTGCTCGATCGTGTCGCGCTCCTCGCCGAGCTGGCGGCCCGCGAACATCTCGATGCCTATCCGCCCATTGGTCCAGGCCGAAAGTAGTTCGCCCATATACTCGACCGCTTCGACGGTGGGGTAGCCGTCCGCGTGGGTATCGGCGGCGCGGAATTGTTGCGCCGCCGCCGGGGCGGTGAGACTGACCGCGATCGCCGCGATGCCGGCGGCCATGAGTTTCGTATGCTTCATTGCCATCCTCCCTCGAGGTTTCCGGTGTTGGTCACAGGTTGTAGGCCCGCTTTGCCAGGCCGTATGCGAGGTCGCGGGCAACCTCATAGGCCTCGTCCTCGTCAAGCCGGTGATCACACACCAGTTCAGCGAGGAAACCGCAGTCGATCCGCCGCGCCACGTCGTGACGGGCCGGGATGGAGGGGAAAGCGCGGGTATCGTCGTTGAAACCCACGGTGTTGTAGAAGCCGGCCGTTTCGGCGGTCAGTTGGCGGTAACGTTTCATGCCCTCCGGGGCATCGAAGAACCACCAGGCCGGGCCGAGGAACAGGCACGGATAGTGGCCGGCCAGCGGCGCCAGTTCACGGGCGTAGGTCGTCTCGTCGAGCGTGAACATGATGATGCGCAAGTCCGGTTCGTTTCCGAACGCGCTCAAGAGCGGCTTCAACGCATCCACATAATTGGTCGGGGTGGGGATGTCCGCGCCCTTGTCCCGCCCGAAGCGCCGGAAAAGCGGCCCGTTGTGGTTGCGATGCGCACCGGGGTGAATCTGGAGGACAAGCCCGTCCTCAAGGCTCATCCGCGCCATCTCGGTGAGCATCTGTGCGCGGAACAGTTCGGCGTCCTCAGGCACGACCTCGCCCTTTGCCGCCTGATGCAGGATGCGATCGAAAAGGGACCGCTTCTCGGCATCGCTCAAATCGGCGGTGCGGGCGGTCGGGTGGCCGTGATCGCTCGCCGTCGCCCCCATGGCCTTGAAGAAAGCCCGGCGCTTGCGGTGCGCGGCCAGATAACCCTCAAGGGTCCGGCAATCCTCACCCGTGAGGTCCGAGAAGGCGTCGATATTCGATGAGAACCTTTCGTCCTCGGGGTCGATTACCGCGTCGGGACGGTAGGCGGTGATGACTTTGCCGGACCAGCCGCTCTCCTGGATGGTCCTGTGATGCTCAAGCGGATCGAGCGGGCTTTCCGTGGTCGCGATAACCTCGAGGTTGAAGCGCTCGAAAAGCGCCCGGGGGCGATAATCTTCGCGCTGCAGATGCTCGGCGATGGTGTCGTAGGTGTCGTCGGCGTTGTCCGCCGACAGCCTTCCGGCCAGCCCGAAAAGGTCAGCGAAGGCCTGGTCGAGCCACATGCGTGTCGGTGTGCCGCGAAACAGATGGTAGTGCGCGGCGAAGAGGCGCCAGATGGCCCGGCCATCGGTTTCGACCGGCGAGCCGTCCGCCGAAGGCACGCCGAGCTTCTCGAGCGGAATGCCCTGCGAATAGAGCATCCGGAACACATAGTGGTCGGGGACAACGAAAAGCTGCGCGGGATCGGGAAACGGCTCGTTCAGCGCATACCAGGCAGGATCGGTATGCCCGTGCGGCGACACCAGCGGCAGATCCTTCACCGCGGCATAGAGCTGCCGCGACATGGCACGAACGCCGGGGTCGGCCGAAAACAGGCGGTCCTCATGCAGCATCGCCGATCCTCCCCTCCTGGCTTGCGCCCGCATCCATTCTGTTGTCGAGCAACGTCGTCCGCACATTGTTCAGGTGGGCCTGCATGGCCCGGCCGGCCTCCTCGCCGCTGCCGCGCAGAAGCGCTTCGTGGATCTTTTCGTGATCGCTGATGGTCGACTGGTGGTTGTTCGGAAAAAGCCGGGTCAGATGGCCCATGCGTTCAAACAGCGGTGAGAACATCTCGCGCCAAAGCTCATCGACGAGGTTCTTCAGAACGCCATTGCGCGTTGCCGCCGCGATGGCCGCGTGGAAGGTGCGATCCGCTTCCCGGTTGGCGTCCGTCGTCCGCGCATCGCGCATGGCCTCGATGCTCTTTTCGATCTGCCGAAGATCCTGATCGGTGCGGTGCTTGGCCGCTTCAACGGCAATCGCCGTTTCCAGGACGATGCGCGCATCGACGAGCTCGATGGGACCCATGCCCGCATCCGCCACGCCGAGCCGCTTGACGCCATCGTTTGTCGGCGGCGGCAAGACGAAGATGCCGGCCCCGGTCCGGACTTCCACAAGGCCGGAAATCTCAAGCGCGATCATGGCTTCGCGCACAGTCGGTCGAGACACGCGGAGCTTTGCGGAAAGGTCGCGTTCCGATGGCAGCCGGTCGCCGATCTCGAATTCACCGGCGCGGATGAGCCCGGCGATCTGCTCCGCAACCTGCCTGTAAAGCCGAAATGGTGCGACCGAGTGGATCGGCATGGCTCAAGCTCCCGAATGGCACCACAAATCAGCCAACGCCCCGTAACCGCTCAGATATCGCCCGGCCGGATCGGGGCGGCGACCTTCTGAAGGCTCGAGTGTCGTGCTGTCTTTGTCGTCGGGCACTGCGTTTCACGATCTGGAATCGCCTGGAGACCGAAACTCATCTTTCAACCAAACCTTGAAGGCCAACGCTAAATGCAGCCATCAGATCGGTCAAGTGGCCTGACCAATTTGCGTTTGTTTGTCTGCCCGCTGAACCCTGACACGGTGCTTCTCAAAAACCGCCCGGAGCGTCATCGATGCCGGCCCGGGACCGGCCTGGGCATCACGCTGAAACCGCTGGAACGCCGCCGAGTTGAACGCTGCCGACCGAAGCGGTCATCCGATCCGTGCTCAAGGCGAAGCGATCTGGTCGGGATCGCAGACGTCGAGCATGTCGGTCTCGATCCCCTCATCGGCCAGGGCCTCCAGCATGCCCGTTTTGATGCCGGTGGCCAAAACGCTCTAGATCAACCTGCGTTCAGATGGACTCATCTGAACGCAGATAAGTTGATCTATTTCAAAGATTTAGAGCATCTTATCTGCGTCCGTTAGGACGCAG
>JANQKE010000213.1 GCA_028281265.1 Alphaproteobacteria bacterium
TCGGGCAAGCGGCGCAACGCAGCGGGCGGCCGGCACACGCCAACCCGAAGGGCCGGGCGGATGGGCCCCGCTGCGGCGTCGCTCGTCGTCGAATAGGCCTCGGCATGTCCTTCCTCCTCGCTCCTGGCATCAGGGCCCATCCACCTCGGCAGATCGGCCCGGTATTCCTTGAAAACGCTCTAGTCCGGTCCGCGGCCTTGCCAAGTCACGGCCGCGTGTACCAGTCACCTGCGCGACAGTGGCCCCCGTGGCGGAACCGCGGGGGCCGCTGCTGCCGACGGAGTGCGGGAACGGTCAGAACGGGAAGATGATGTCGTAGATCTGCTGGCCGTAACGCGGCTGCTGCACGTCGCTGATCGTCCCTCGGCCGCCATAGGCGATCCGGGCCTCGGCGATCTTGTCGTAGGTGATCGTGTTGGCCGAGGTGATGTCTTCCGGCCGGATCACGCCCGCGATCTCGAGGTCGCGGACCTCGAAGTTCACCCGCACCTCCTGCCGGCCGTAGATGACCAGGTTGTTGTTCGGCAACTGGTCGACGACCACGGCGGCAACCGACAGGTCGATCGTCTCGCCCCGCTGGATCTGCCCGGTCCCCGTCGACGACGCCGACGATCCGAAATCGACCAGGCCGGCCGGGTTCACCTCGTCCGGCAGGATGTCGCTCAGCGCCGCCTCGTAGCCGAGGAACGCCGGCAGGGCGGCATCCTCGCTGCTGTTCCGGCTGCGCGTGGACTGGTTGTTGATCGAGGCCCGGTCGTCGATCTCGATGACGACGGTGAGAATGTCGCCGATATCGCTGGCGCGCTGGTCCCGGAAGAAGGCCCGCGAGCCGGGCTGCCACAGCGATGCCGGCTGCATGGTGGCCACTTGCGGAGCCGGCATCGGCATGCGGATGCGCTCATAGCCGTCCTGGGTCGCCGGCGTTTCCATGCGGGTGAAGTCGGGAGCCGAGCCGACATTGGCCAGGCGGCTACCGGCGTTGCAGCCGGCCAGCAGCGCGGCGGCCAGGGCCAGAGCGGTCAGGCGAGAAACGGAAGGGGCGGCGGTCATGGGTCAGGCTCCCAAGAAGGATTCGGTTGGTCGAGGCCCGCTGGGCATGCGGCGGGCCCGCGGGGGTCAGGACAGGCTGGCCACGGCGGTGCCGGGGGCCTGGCCGGCGGCGAGGACCGCGACCGTCCCCGGCCCCAGCACCACCGCATCGATGGTCTGCGCGCTGTCCACGTTGAGCACGCGGATGACGCTGCCCCGGCTGCCGGCATCCAGCGCCCGGCCCCGCGCCGTGATCGACAGCCCGCCGGCGGTCAGCCGCATGGTCACCATGTCTCCGCGATCGACCTCCATGGGCGGGGCCACTTCGCCCAGGCGGATCGGGCGGAACGGGCTCAGGCCCCGGGCCGGCGCCAGACCGATCAGGTCGGCCTCGGCCGTGATGTACTGTGCCGCACGGTGATCGTCCGGGATCTCCATCCAGGTCAGGTCGCCGGTGTCGATCACCTCGTTACGCCCCAGCCGGCGGATCAGCACCGGCACGGCGACCGTCGCCGGTTCTGCCCGCGGCGTGGCGGCCGCGACCGATGCCGACGGCTGGTCCGATGTCGATTGGCTCCGGGCCGGCAGTTCGGTCTGCTGGGTGGCGATCGCCTGGGACAGGCTGGCCGCCAGTTCGCTCTGCAGGGCCTGCTGATCGGCGGCACTCCGCCGGGTCAGGGTCACCGGCGCGTCGGTGCGCCCCGGCTGCCAGGCGACGCCGTAGACCGCGGCGACCCGGGCGACCCAGGCGGTCGGCAGCGTCACGCTGTGGCCCGGGGCTGGGGCGCGGGCCACCGTCTGGGCCGCGGCGTCGGCATCCAGGCCGGCGAACAGGTCGCCGAGCCGAACATGCTCGCCGCCCAACTCGACGCTCGACTGCAGCGCCACCGGTTCCGAACGCGCTTCGGCGGTGACCGCGAACACGAACAGCGCGGCGGTGGTGAGCATGACGAGGATCTGGTTCATGACGATGGTCCTCTCGATGGCGGGGCGGGGGCTGAAGGGGGAAGACCCGGGATCAGCGCATCTGGGTGACCGAGCGCATCATCTCATCGGTCGTCGTGATCGTTCGGGAGTTCATCTCGTAGGCCCGCTGGGCGGCGATCAGCTTGGTGATCTCCGAGACGATGTTGACGTTGGCCGTCTCCACCATCCCCTGTTCGATGACGCCCAGCCCGTTGGCCCCCGGCGGCCCGGCGACCGGCTGGCCGGACGCGGGCGTCTCCAGCAGCAGATTGTCGCCGATCGCCTCCAGCCCTGCGGTGTTCGGGAACGTCGCCAGCTGGAGTTGGCCGACCGTGATCACGTCGACCTGGTCGCGCAGTGCCACCATCACCTCGCCATTGGTGTTGATGGCGATCTGCTGGGCCTCCGGCGGGATCGCGCCGGGCCCCAGCACCGCATGGCCGTCGGGGGTGATGAGCTGGCCATCCGGGCTCAACTGGAAGGTTCCGGCTCGGGTGTAGGCGGTTTCCCCGCCCGGCAGCTCCACCTGAAAGAAGCCGTTGCCGTTTATCGCGAGGTCGAGCGGGTTTTCCGTCACCTCGAGATTGCCTTGCTCGTGGATCCGATAGACCGCGGCGGCCTGGACGCCGGCGCCGACCTGAACGCCGGCCGGCACCACGGTACCCGCATCGGTCGATGCCGATCCGACCCGACGGTGCGACTGGTAGAGCAGATCCTGGAATTCCGCCCGCTGCCGCTTGAACCCGGTCGTGTTCATGTTGGCGATGTTGTTGGAGATGACCTCCACGTTCATCTGTTGGGCCAGCATGCCGGTGGCGCCGATGCTCAGGCTGCGCATGGGATAGGGTCCTCGTGGCGGAAGGGGCGCGTCAGGCCTGGGACTGGCCCAGGCGCCGGATCGCGGTGCGTTGGCGCTCGTGTTCCTGGTTGACCATCTGTGTGGCCGACGAATATGCGCGCATGACCTCGATCATGCGGGTCATCTCCAGGACCGGCTCCACGTTGGACGTTTCGATCATGCCCTGGACGACGGCAGTGGCTTCGGCGTCCCGCGGCACTTCGTTGGCGACGTACAGCCCGCCCCCCAGGGCATCCAGAGCCTGGAGATTGTCGAACTCGGCCAATCGCAGCCGGCCGATCTCGTCTTCGCCGTCGAGCACGATCTGGCCGTCGCCCCGGATTTCGAGACTGCGGTAACCGTCCGGAATCCGGATCGACTGATCGTTGGCGGCCAGGACGGGAAAGCCGTTGACGTCGACCAAGGTCCGCTCGCCGTCGAGCCGGAGGCTGCCGTTCCTGCTGTAGCGCGGCCCGGCGGCGGTCTCGACGACCAGATAGCCCGGACCGTCCAGGGCCACGTCGAAGGTGCCGCCGGTGGCCTCGAAATCGCCGATCGACCAGTTCTGTGCCGTGACCAGATCGGTGACCATGCTCAGCGGTCGTGTCCGATCCGGCCCGGGCATATCGGCGTCCATCGGGCTGTCGGCGAACACAAGCACCTGACCTTTGAAGGCGGTGGTGTTCATATTGGCCAGGTTGTTGGCCGCAATATCCATCTGGCGACGCAACACCATTTGGCGTGACAGGGCGACGAGGCTGGCGTTTTCCATGGCAGCGGTCCCAGTTTTCCGGTCCGGTCATCGGCGGGGTCGCGACGACGGCCGACAGATCTGCAGCCGCCATGCCACCAGCTTAGGTCTTGACTTCAAGGGATTTTCTGTCGGGCGCCGATCCCGGCTGCCGGGCGGGCGGCCGGCTTTGCCGGGTCGTCCCGGCCGCGGTGGGCAAATCTTGCCGGGCGGAAAGGCCTTGTTAACCGGTTCGCCCTAGCGTCTCGGCAGCCGACCCGGGAAGCGTGCCGCCGCGGCCGCTCCCGACGACCCCCAGTTCGGACCTGCCGATGCCAGCCGATGCCGCCACTGTCGACGAAGCCGTCGACGCCCTGCCCAAGAAGAAGTTCAGCGGCAAGAAGCTCGTTCTGTTCATCCTGCTGCCGCTGCTGGTGATCGGCGGCGGCGGCGCGGGACTGTATGCCAGCGGAATCCTCGACACCCTGCTGGGCGGCGAGGACGGGGAGGCCGCAGAGGAACAGGAGGTCGTCGAGGCCGAAGAACCCGAGATCGTCCCGCGGGAGCCGGGCTACTTCATGGCCTTGCCGGAGATCCTGGTGAACCTGACGTCCGGCGACCGGCGGCAGAACTTCCTGAAACTGGTGGTCAGCCTGGAGCTGAACGCCCAGGACGATGTGCCGACCGTCGAGCGGGTGATGCCGCGGATTCTCGACAACTTCCAGGTCTATCTGCGCGAGCTGACCCTGGAGGAACTCAGAGGATCGGCCGGCCTCTACCGACTGCGCGAGGAACTGCTGCGGCGGGTCAACGGCGCGGTCGCCCCGATCGCCGTGCGCGATGTCCTGTTCCAGGAGATGCTGGTGCAGTGAGCCGGCACGGCCGAACCCGCCCGATGCCATCGCCTGTCGACCCACCGAACGAGCGACGCTGACATGGCCGACGACGACGATCTCGCCAGCGAATGGGACGCCGCTCTGGAGGAAGAGGGCGACGCGTCCGCCAGTCCGACCACCAACAGAGTCCTGAACCAGGATGAGATCGACAGCCTGCTAGGCTTCGATGGCGACGCCGACGGCTCGGGTGACAATTCCGGGATCATGGCGCTGATCAACAGCGCCATGGTCAATTACGAGCGTCTGCCGATGCTCGAGGTGGTCTTTGACCGCCTGGTTCGGATGATGTCGACCAGCCTGCGCAACTTCACCTCCGACAATGTGGAGGTGAGCCTCGATCAGATCACCTCGATCCGGTTCGGGGACTACCTGAACTCCATCCCCCTGCCGGCCATGCTGGCGGTGTTCAAGGCGGAGGAGTGGGACAATTACGGCCTGCTGGTCGTCGACTCCGCGATGATCTACTCGATCGTCGACGTGCTGCTCGGAGGGCGCCGTGGAACCGCGGCGATGCGTATCGAAGGGCGCCCTTACACGACCATCGAGCGCAATCTGGTCGAGCGAATGGTTCACGTCGTGCTGGCTGACCTGTCGGCGGCGTTCGACCCGCTGTCTCCGGTCACCTTCCGCTTCGACCGGCTGGAGACCAATCCCCGCTTCGCCACCATCGTCCGGCCGGGCAACGCCGCGATGCTCGCCAAGCTGCGGATCGACATGGAGGATCGCGGCGGGCGGCTGGAGTTGATGGTGCCCTACGCCACGCTGGAGCCGGTCCGGGAACTGCTGCTTCAGATGTTCATGGGCGAGAAGTTCGGTCGCGACAGCATCTGGGAGAACCACTTGGCCAGCCAGCTATGGCGGACGGATCTCGATCTGTCCGCGGTGTTGGCCGAGACGACCCTGTCGTTGCGCGACGTTCTCGACTGGGAGGTCGGCTCGCAGATCGTGCTCAACACGACACCCGACAGCGCGGTCGACTTGCGCTGCGGCGACGTGCCGATGTTCCGCGGTCGCCTCGGTCAACGCAACGGCCACATCGCCGTGCGGGTGGAAGAGGACGCCCCCCAACCCGATGCGACCTGACCGTGGCCCGCCACAGCCCCGTCGCCGGGGCAACGCTTCGTTCAGGATCGTCTGTCATCCTGGACCCGATCGGATGAGGACCGGCCATGGATAGCGGATTGGACTACGGACTGCTTCTGGACGGGCTGATTGCCGTCCTGCTGATCGCGACCATCGCCTACGCCGCGATGCTCAACCGTCAATTGGCGGCGTTGCGCAACAACCGGGTCGAGCTCGAACGTGCTTCCCGCAACTTTGCCGAAGCGGCGATCAATGCCGACGCCAATCTGAAGATGCTGCGGAGCACCGCGGACCAGACCGGCCGGCACCTTCAGGCCCAGATCGACCGGGCCACGAGATTGTCGGACGAGTTGCGGCTGATGGTCGATGCGGGCGAATCGCAGGCGCGCGGCATGGTCGGCGAGACCCCGACCGCCCGGCCCATGCAGCCGGCTTCGACGGCCGCGGAGGCGGGCCCGGTGGAGCCGGCGGTGAAGCCTGAACCGACGGCCGGCGACGGCCCGGCAGTCGAGCCGACCCGCCTGAGGGCGCGCGAGCGGCTGGCGCGGGCCCGTCGGGCCGCCGATGGCGTCGACGCGCAACGTCAGCCGAACACCGTCGACGAGGGTGCCCGGGGCAGCCGCCGCCGCCCGGCCCGCCGTACGGGCGGCTCCGCGGTGCCGGGACCGACCGGTGAAGCACCGGTCCGCGAGACCCTGTCCGCCATCGAAAGCCTGCGTTGATCGCCTATGAACGGTACCCAGAGATGACCGCTCCAACTGCTGACACTCAGGACCGGCCGCTCGTGCGGGCAGCGGCGGGATCCGCCGAGGCGTCAAGCGCCAATGCCATAATCGCCCATTGGGGCCGACGGTTGAGCCGCCTGACCGGTGGCGGCCGCCTGTCTGCCGATCGGACGTCCGCCACTCCTTCCGGCGGCGCGACGCGTCGGCGTCGGGGTGCCCGCTTGCGCTTGCTGCCCGCGCTGATCTTCGTCGCCGTTCTGATGCTGGGCGTCCGGGTCGGCGATATCTGGACCGCGGTCACCGATCCGTCCGCCGTGATCCTGAGCCCCGGTTCGCCGACCCAGGCGCAGTCCGCCCAGGACAGCGGCCGGGCGCTGCCGCCGCCCGAACAGACGGACCAAGCCGAAGCGGGGGAGGGGGACGGGATCGCCGGTGCGCAGATCGCGGCGGTACCGACGGTGGCCGCCGATCCGGCGTTGCTGGAGGAACTGGCCCGCCGCCGCGAGGCGTTGGACAGCCGCGAGCGGGCATTGGTCGAGCAGGAAGCGCTGCTGACCGTCGCCGAGCGGCGGGTCGACGAGAAGCTCGCCGAGATGCAGGCACTCAGAGCGGAACTCGAGGCGATGATGGCCGGTCTGGACGAAGCGGCCGAAGAACGTCTGCAATCCCTTGTACGGGTTTACGAAGCGATGCGTCCGGGCGATGCCGCGACGATCTTCGACTCCCTGGAACTGGACGTGCTGATCGGCGTCCTTCAGCGGATGCGCGAGAACAAGGCGGCACCGATCCTGGCGAACATGAACCCGCAACGCGCCCGCGAAGTGACGGCGGAACTGGCCGTTCGGCGGCTCGAGCGGCCGATCGAATGACCCCGTACCAAGGTGCGATCGGCAAGGCTCGACGCGACCCGGCGCGCCCGAGCTGTCGCGAGCCACGCCTGGCGGGACGCTTGAACATAAAGCGCGACGTGAGATGGGCTCATCTCAGCGCAAGCCGGTTCTGTAGGGCCGTCGCGGGCGGGTTAACCATCGCCTTTACCCCGCTTTAACGGGCCGGGCTCTAGCGTTCCCACCGTCGATACCCGAAAGGCCCGTCGCCGATCCCGGTACGGGTCACCCTGTTCAATCCGCCAGCGGGCCGGCCGGCCCGGGCATCAAGCAAGAGAGGACGGAGCTGGCCATGGCAATGGACCGGGCGATGCCGATCCTGATCGTCGATGACTACAAGACGATGCTTCGGATCATCCGCAACCTGCTGAAGCAGCTTGGGTTCGAGAATGTCGACGAGGCTACCGACGGGTCCATGGCGCTCACCCGCCTGCGCGAGAAGAACTACGGCCTGGTCATCTCCGACTGGAACATGGAACCGATGACCGGGATCGAGCTGCTCCGGGAAGTGCGGGCCGATGCCAAGCTGAAGGGCACGCCCTTCATCATGATCACGGCCGAGTCGAAGACCGAGAACGTGATCGCGGCCAAGAAGGCGGGCGTGAACAACTACATCGTCAAGCCGTTCAACGCGGCCACCCTCGAATCGAAGCTTGCGGCCGTCTTCGGGTCGGTTTGACCCACCGGCGCGCGGGACCCCGCCGCCGGCCCGCAAGGCCGCATGGCAACCGTGCCGGCCACGCTTCTCCCAGGCTCCAAGGAACCCCGTCCATGCCCGCATTCGCTGCCGATGACGCCCTGACGTTCCGCATCAATCAGGCCCGGGCGGAACTCGCCGAGCCGGTTACGCGGGAGGAGGTGCAGGCCGTGCTGGAAGAAGTGCTCGGTACGCTGGAAGGCGACATCACTGCGCTGGATCTGAAGCTCTATCGCGAACTGGAAGGCCTCGCGCGGTATATCCAGACCGCCAAGGAAGAGATCGCGGCGCTCCAGCCGCAGGAGATCTCGCAAACCCATCTGGTCACCGCGACCGACGAACTCGATGCCGTCGTCGGCGCGACCGAGGAAGCGACCGGTGAGATCCTCGACGCGGTGGAGCGGATTCAGACGCTCTCGGAGGGCATCTCCGACGATGATCTGCAAGGCAAGCTGGTCGACCAGACGATCCGTGTCTTCGAAGCCTGCAACTTCCAGGACATTACCGGCCAGCGGATCTCGAAAGTGGTCAAGGCGCTCAAGCACATCGAGCACAAGGTCAACAGCCTGGTGGCGGTGTTGGGCGAGGAGGTGGCACGCACCAAGGCTCAGGACGCCGAGGCCCAGCGTGGGCCACTGCCCAGCGACGAGGACCTCCTGAACGGCCCGCAGCTTCCGTCGGATGCCATCAGCCAAGACGAGATCGACCGGCTTCTGGCCGAGTTCGACTAGAGCATCCTGCGTCCAGACGGACGCAGATAAGATGCTTTAACTCTTTGAAGTAGCGCACCCTGCGCCGGAAACGGGGCGGATGAGTTGCGCTCGCTTCTCGGAATCGATCCTCTTTCCATGTTTTGAGTGAGCCACTTGAAACATAGGATGATCCGGGTTCGCCGTAGCATGGCACCCAGCGGCCGCCGGGCCGTCGCCGAGCGGCGGGTTGACCGGGTCCGCGCGACCGGGTGCGCCGGCCCATGCCCTGCAGGGGGTATCGATGCTACGCTGTCGGCCTTGACCGTTTTACCCCTGCCGCGATGCCGCCACGCCCGCACCTGCCCCGTCGAGGTCTGACCGCCCGGATCATCCGGGCCGCCTTGCCCGTGCTTGTCGTGCTCCTCGCCGCGACCGCGGCACAGGCTGCGGATGTCCGGGCCTGGGATCATGGGCCATTTGGCCGGCTCGCCCTGGATTGGGACGCCCATGGCGGTGCTGCACCGACGGTCCAGGAGACCCGATCGGGCCGAACGGTGACGCTTAGGTTCGGTGCGGCGATCGCCGACCCGATCGCGACACCGTTGGGTCGGCTGTCGGCTTATCTGGCCGAGCCGGCGCTCGGCGCGGACGGCCGGGTCTTGACGTTCACCCTGGCTCCGGGGGTCGAGGTCACCTCGTTCGAGACGCCGACCGTCATCGCGTTCGATTTCCGCAGGTCCGGCACTGCTCCCGGCCCGGGCGGAGCGCCCGAGCCGGGGACGGCGGCGCCTCCACCGGCGGTACCGGACGGCTTGCCGGCCCAACAGGCGGCCGTGGAGGTGAGGGTACGGGTGGCCGAACGGACCGGCTACAGCCGGTTGATGTTCGACTGGCCGGTTCTCACGGACTACCAAATCGACCGGCAGGACGGCGTGGCGACCATTCGGTTCGACCGAGACGGACGCCTCGCCGGAGGGGGCGTCGACACGCAACCGCTCAGCCGCATCGGTGTCGTGAGCTCCATCCCCGGGACAGAGGCGCTGCTGTTGCGGATCGGGATCCCGGAAGCCGGGCGACTGCGGCATTTCCGGGATGGGATGACGGTCATCCTCGATGTCCTGGATGCCGAAGACGGACGTCGCGTCAGCATCGCGCCGGCCCGACCGCAAGGCGACCGGATCACACCGGTCCCGCCCGCCCCAAGCTTGGGACCGGGAGATCCGCCGACCCTGGGGGACGTTTCGACATCGCCGGTACAGCCGGCCGATCTCGCGGACGGTGCCGTGTTCCGCATCGGCCGGCCCCTCGCGGCGGCGGTGTTTCGCCGGGCGGGCTCCCTCTATGTCGCCTTTCCCCGCGGGGACGGGCTCGATCCCAACGCCCTGCTGCTCGACGGCGAGGCCGTGTTCGGACCGGGCCGCATCGTGGCGTCGCCCGACGGTGTGGTGCTGCGCTACCCGATCCAGAACGGGTTGCAGCCGCGGGTCACGCGCCGGGATGGTGACTGGGAGGTCGGTCTTGCCGCGGCGGACCCGCAAGGGCCCTCCCTGCTGCTCCGGCCCGAGCCCGACTACGCGCTGGGGCCCCGTTTGTTCGTGCCGACCGATGCGGCCGCCGAGCCGATCCGCTTCACCGATCCGGTGATCGGCGATGCGCTCATCGCCGTGCCGATCGCCATCGCCGGAGCCGGCATCCGTCCCGATCGCCGGTTTGTCCAGCTCGATGTGATCGGCTCGGTCCAGGGTGTCGCCATCGCACCCCGTGCCGACGGGGTCACCGTGCGATCGACCGATGCGGGGGTGGAGATCACCGCGGATCCGGTCCTCCGGCTCTCCGCCGGTTCCGACCCGTCGGCCGGTTCGTCCCGGAGCGACGCTTCGGGCGGTTCCGGGGGCGATCCAGCCCTGTTCGACCTGACGGCCTGGCAGGGGGATCCGGCGGCCTACAACGCCGGACGTCAGGCGCTTCAGAACGCGGTCGCCGAGGCGCTGGAGCGCAACCGGGCTGCGATCCGACTGGACTTCGCGCGGTTCCAGCTAGCCAATGGGTTCACCCGGGAAGCCGGGGCCTTGCTCGGCCTCATCGCCCGGGAGGATGCCGCTTTGGCAGCCCGGCCGGAGGTGAGCCTGCTCCGCGGTGCGGTCCAGACCCTGTCCGGGCAGATCGACGATGCACGGGCCAGCTTCGAACGCGGTCGCCTGCCGGAGACCGAGGAAGGCATGCTGTGGCGGGGCGCTCTGGCGGCCCAGGCCCGGGATTGGCCGGCGGCGGCGGCGGCGTTCTCCGCCTCGGGCGATGCGCTGACCCGCTATCCCCCTCCGATCCGGGACCGGCTGCTGCTCTGGGCGGTCGAAGCGGCCCTGCGCCAGGGCAACATCCGCGGCGCCGAAGACGGGCTGAACTGGCTGTCGCGCGCGACCGAGGGGGTGAGCGACCGGTGGCCGGCGGTGCGCTACTTCCGCGGTGAGATCGACGCCTATTTCGGCCGCGATGATGCGGCAACCGAACAATGGCGGCAGGCCGCGGCCGAAACCGACCGCTACTACGGGACCCTGGCCGAGATCGCCTTGCTCGATCAGGCCGTGGCCGACGGTACCATGACCTTGGAGAGGGTCATCAACCGCTACGAAGGTCTGCGCTTCGCATGGCGCGGCGATGCGCTGGAGTTCGTGATCCTGGAGCGTTTGGGTGACCTCTATTGGGACGATCTGCAGACCGAGACCGCGATCGCGACCTGGCAGTCCGCGATCGAACGGTATCCCGACCTGCCCGATGCGGCGGCGCTGGCGGCACAGATCCCCGACCGGTTCGCCGAGCTGTTTCTCGGCGATGCGCTCCAGACGCTGTCGCCGCTGTTCGCGCAGGAGTTGTTCGACCAGTACCGCGACTTCGTGCCTGACGGTCCGCGGGGAGACCGGATGTTCGAGCGGCTGGCCGACCACCTGATAGCCTATGAGCTTCTGGACCAGGGGGCGGCCAAACTGGCGGAGCTGATCGAAAGCCGGCTTCCTCCGCCGGAGCGGCCGGGGCCGGGGGCGCGCCTGGCCGGTCTCCACCTGCTCGACGGCCGGCCCGAGGCGGCGCTGCAGGCCCTGTCCTCGACCGAAGCGCCGGCACCGGCCGATCTGGTGCGCGAACGCACGGTCCTCCGCGCCCGCGCCCTGTCGGATCTCGGCCGACACGACGCGGCTTGGGAGACGCTGGGCTCGATCGAAGGGGCGTTGGCCGACCGCCTGCGGGTCGATATCGCCTGGCGTGCCCAGCGGTGGGACCGCGCGGCGTCCGCACTCGAGGACCTGCTGGGGGAACCGCCGGCATTGGGCGAGACACTGGATGAACAAACCGCCCGGCTGGTCGTCAACCGCGGTGTCGCTTTGGCTCTGGCCGACGACCAGGAGGCGCTGGATCGCATGGCGATTGTCTACGGTCCTGCGGTCCAGGGTACCTCCCAAGGGCCGGTCTTCGGCATTCTGACACGGGACAGCGGTGGCCTCGGACCGATCGCCAACCTTTCCGCCGTCCAGGATCAGGTGGCCGAGGTCGGACTGTTCCAGGACTTCCTGAGCGGCTATCGCGAGGCCCGGCCGTAGCGCGACCGCCGAGAGCGAGGGACGGTGGCGGGTGGGCTGCCGGCTCCCCGGCGAAGAGCTCACCCCACCCCTCCGGGGCCGGGTTCGCCGGTCAGAACGGGGCGTACTCGCTGACCGAGACCGTGGCCGGGACCGTCGGCCCGCTGGAATAGGTCCCGACCCAGACGTGATAGGTCCCGGCCATGGGGAATCGGATCTCGACCGCCGGGTCGGTGCCGCTGAAATCGTCGTTGCACAGCAGGGTGCCGTCGGGCTGCTGGACGACCAGGGTGGTGTCCTGGTCCGCTTCGACGAAGATGCTCAGCGCACTCGAACCGGGGACGTACCGCACGTTGAGGTCCGGTGCATCGGGGTCGATGTAGCCGATGCAGTTGCCGCCCAATGCCGATGCGGCAAACCCGCCGCCGGCCTGCACCGCACTGCGATCGGGATCGGGGATGAACCCCGCCGACAGGGACCGTGTTCCGTAGCGCGGCGCGGCGCCGGCGGCGAGGATCCCGCCGATCGGGCCGCCGCTGCCGACACCCACCGCTTCGGTGGCATGCACGGTGGCGCCGGCGATCCCCCCGCCAAAGGTCCCGAGCCAGACGCTGTAGGTCCCGCTCATCGGGTCTGCGAAGTCGATGCGGGGGTTCAGGCCTTCGCCGCCGTCGTCATCGCAGTGCCATTGGCCATCGGGTGCGTAGACGACGAGCGTCGTGTCGCTGTCGGATGTCGCGTAGATCCCGAACCGGTAGAGGCCGGCCGTGTAGGTGAAGTTGATGTCCGGGGCGGCGAAGTCGATATAGCCCGAGCACCCGTCGGCGACGGCCGACGCGGCATCGTCGCCGCCCGCTTGCACACCGACCGATAGCGGGTCCGGCCGGAACCCGGCGGACAGGTATCGCGTGCCATGGGTCGGGTCGGCGTTGGGGTTCGGGCCGCGGCCATAGCCGCCGGTGCCGCCACGCCCGCCCTGCTCGCTGACGTACAGCGTGGCCGGTGCGGTGCCGCCGCCGAACGTTCCGAGCCAGACTCTGTAGGTCCCGCTCATCGGATTGGGGAAGGTGACCCGTGGGTTGAGACCGTCGGTGTCGTCGTTGCAGTACCATCGCCCGTCCGGGGCGTTGACCACCAGGGTGGTGTCGCTGCCGGACTCGGCATACAGGGTCAGCGGGTACGCTCCGGCGGTGTAGCTGACGGTCACATCCGGGGCGGCGAAGTCGATCGCCCCGTAGCAGCCGTTCGCCAGCCCGCCCGCGTCGTCCCGGCCGCCGGCCTGGAGACCGATCGCGAGCGGATCGAGCGAGAAGCCGGCCGACAGGAACCGGCTGCCATAGGTCGGACTGGCGCCCAGGTCGGGGCCTACCGGCCGGCGGCCGAACTCGGAAGCGTACACCGTCGCGTTCGCCGTACCGCCACCGAACGTACCGACGAACACCTGATAGCGACCGTTCAGGGCGGGTTCGAACGTCACCCTCGGATTGAGGCCGTCGGCGTCGTCGTTGCAGTACCAGCGGCCATCGGGGGCGTACACGGCCATGGTCAGATCGGTGTCGCTCTCCGCATACAAGGAGAATTGCTCGCTGTCCGCCCGGTAGTCGACGACCAGATCCGCAGCGGCGAAGTCGATGGAGCCGGAGCAATCGGCGTCGACCGCGAAGGCGGGATCGCGGCCGCCGGCAACCACCTGAAACATCTGGGGGTTGGGCCGGAAGTTCGGCCATAGCTGGTGCGTGCCATGGGCCGGCGGCGCGTCGAGGCTGGGTCCGGCGAGGCTCGGCGTACCGGACCATTGCGGGTCGACCTCACTGATGAAGAGCCGGGCTGGCTGCCGGCCGACGCTGCCGAAGGTCCCGACCCAGATGGCGTACGTACCGGTCTGCGGGGCCGGCACCGACACCAGCGGGTTGAGGCCCTCGCTGTCGTCGTCGCACTGCCAGCCGCCGTCCGGCGACCGGATCACCAGCGTCGTGTCGCTGTCGGAGATCGCGTAGACGTTCAGCGGCCAGCCGCCGGCGCGATAGTCGAGCGTGACGTCCGGCGCCACCGCGTTGATGAAGCCGGTGCAGCCCGGCGGCAGCTTGTCGACCATCCGGTCGCCGCCGGCGTGCAGAGGGATCTGGTAGGGATCCGGTGCGAAGCCGCTCGCCAGGCTCACTCGGCCATAGCTCGGTGGCGCGTTCGGGTTTTGGGCTTCGGCGGGTATGGGAACCGCGAGGGCGCCGACGATCGCGACGGACGCGCGTATCGCTGTCGCCAGCGTCCTGCCGGCCGATGGGTGTTGCCTGTTCATCGTCTTTCGTTCGTATTGATTTGCGATCGCCCCCGCCGTGGGACGAGGCCCGTCACGGACGGTGTTCGGGAAAGACCACACAGAAAATATGGCGTCCCGGTGGCCGGTTCCCGATGCCATGTCGCGATGAGCAAGGCTCGTCGCGCCCCGGCAAGCACGCCCGCGCGCCCGGGCTTCTTGCGAGGCGCTTGAACGAGAAGGACGACGTGAGATGAGGTCACCTCGGCGCGGACCGGTGTAAGGCCCTCCGGCGATCGGCTCGGGCGGCGGCGGAGTCGATCGAGCGCAATGCCCGCATGTGTCGGCCGGCCGGCCCTCATGCTTGATCCGTCGCGGGGGGGCCGATAGGGACGGGGGCATGCGCACGCGACCTCCTCGGTGCCCGCCGGGCCGGCCGCGGTTGCGCCCATCCCCGTTCCTGGCCAGCTTGCCGATGACCGACGATCAACCGGACTTCTCCGCCTATCAGCCGGCCACGATCGCGGCGCGGGGACATTATGGCTGGTGCGGGGACACGGGGGCCATCATCCCCCCCATCCATGTCAGCACCACCTTCGCGCGGGACGCCACCTATGAGCGGGTGGGCCCCGGCGGCTATACGCGGGACGACAATCCGACCTATCTGGCCGCGGAACGGACCATCGCGGCGCTCGAAGGGGGGATGGCGGCACGGCTGTTCGCTTCCGGCATGGCGGCGATCGCCGCGGTGTTCCAGGCGCTAGCGCCCGGCGATCGGGTCGTGGTGTCCAAGGACCAGTATTTCGGCACGCCGAAATGGCTGCGGGAATGGGCGATGCGCTGGGGGCTGTCGGTCGATTTCGTCGACAGCGCATCGACCGACGCGCTGGCCCGGGCGGTCGCAGCGGCTCCGACCCGGCTGGTGTTCGTGGAAACCCCGGCCAACCCGACCTGGGCGGTTACGGACATCGCCGCGGCGGCGGCGATCGCACGGCAGGCCGGCGCCACGCTCGTCGTCGACAACACCGCCGCCACGCCCGTGCTGACCCGGCCGATCGCCTTGGGGGCCGATCTGGTGGTCCATTCCGCCACCAAATACCTCAACGGCCATTCCGACGCGCTGGTCGGAGCCGTCGTGACCGCGCGCGACGACGCTCTGTGGGAACGGATCGGCCAGGTCCGGTATCTGGCCGGTCCGGTGCCGGGCCCGATGGAGGCCTGGTTGCTGCTGCGCGGCATGCGGACCCTGCACCTGCGGGTCGAGCGCGCCTGCCACAATGCCATGGCGATCGCCCGCCATTTCGAGCGGCATCCCGGTGTGGCCGAGGTCTGCTACCCGGGGCTCGACGGCTTTCCAGGCCACGCCGTCGCCGCGCGGCAGATGCGGGGGGGCTTCGGCGGGATGCTGTCGCTGCGGATCCGGCCGCGGCGAGGGGAGAGTGCGATCGACGCGGCCGTCGGGGTCGCCCGGCGGGTACGGCTGATCACCCGGGCGACCTCGTTGGGCGGCGTCGAGACCCTGATCGAGCATCGCAAGACGGTCGAAGGGGATGACAGCGATGTGCCGGCGGACCTGCTCCGCCTCTCGGTCGGGATCGAGGCGGTCGAAGACCTGATCGATGATCTGGAGCAGGCGTTGGAAACGCTCTAGAATCAGATCATTGAGCGCCTTTCCTCGATCATAGGCGTGATCGTGGCGGCAAGCCATGCCCGGATCGGTGAAGACGGGTTGACGGTGTTGTGATGGGGCGCGGGTTTCGGCCGGTGCGGGCGCCCGACTACCGTGTCGGCTGCGATTCAGCGGCAGACGGAAATCAGCCCCGACCATGATTGATCTTTACACCTGGACCACGCCGAACGGCCGCAAGGTCTCGATCTTCCTGGAGGAATCCGGGCTGCCCTACCGGGTTCATCCGGTCGATATCGGCAAGGGCGACCAGCACGAGCCGGCGTTTCTGGCCATCAGTCCGAACAACAAGATCCCGGCGATCGTCGATCGCGGGAGCCCGGACGGCGACCCGGTGTCGATCTTCGAGTCCGGCGCGATCCTGATCTATCTGGCGGAGAAGACCGGGCGGTTCCTGCCGGCCGCCGGGGCGGCGCGGGCCCGGGCCCTGCAGTGGCTGATGTTCCAGATGGGAGGCATCGGTCCGATGTTCGGCCAAGCCTATCATTTCCGGAACGCCGCACCGCAGAAGCTGGACTACGCCATCAACCGGTATGTCCGGGAGACCGAGCGCTTGCTGGCGGTCATGGACGGAGCTTTGGCCGACGCCGCTCATCTGGCAGGGGACTATTCGATCGCCGATATGGCCAGCTATCCCTGGGTGGCGCCGGTGATGGCCGGTGGCGACGGCTATCGGGAGCGGTTTCCCGCGGTGGCGGCCTGGCTCGATCGGGTGGGTGCGCGCGACGCGGTTCGGCGCGGTATGGCGATCCCGCATCTCTGACCACCAGGTTTGCGGGTTCGGGCCTCTGCAGCCGGGTGCCCTGGCCGTCAGGCGGTGTGGCGGCGGAGACGATCGATCTCGACGATCCGAAGCAGATGGCAGCACTGTCGGCGGTGGTCGAGCCGTAGCTGCGGTGTGGCCTTCAGGCCGCAAGGTTGGATCTGGCAACCCCGATTGCGCCGGCGAGCGGAGAGGTATAAGAACGGCCGGAGAACATCATGTCCCCATCTCGCCGCCAGTTCCGCCGATGTTCACCAATGTTCGCCCATTTTCGATCAACGGTCATTCGGCGCAGACCCTTGACAAGCGGCGGATATCCTAGTGTTTTCCTGCGGACGGACAGTTGGCCGAGTGGCTGAAGGCGCTCCCCTGCTAAGGGAGTATACGGGTAACTCCGTATCGAGGGTTCGAATCCCTCACTGTCCGCCAAGAACTATCGATATGGTATTGTTAACACAGTGCTTCTTGTTCGTACGCTACGTCCCGTCCACTACTTTGCCCACCATTGAATCGGGGGTGGCGGCACCAGTGCACGACGTTCTACTAGTGGGGTCGATGTTCGGTTGGCGGCCTGAAGCGGACTTTCGATGCTGACGATCAAGTGTCCACGAAGCATAAAACCGCATGATTGCCTCTTACAACACTATAGGTCTGAACTATGCAGACTTGCGTCGACCTGACCCCCGAATAGCGGAGCAAATTCAGGCCGCTTTGGGCAGAGTTGAAACAGTCTTGAACGTTGGCGCCGGGGCCGGATCATACGAGCCTTCGACCTGCCGGATTACGGCTGTCGAGCCTTCTGCGAAGATGATAGGACAGCGTCATGCGTCGGATGCGGCCATCGTCCAAGGTCGCGCGGAGAGTTTGCCCTTTGATGACGGTTCATTCGACGCCGCGATGGCCGTTCTGACCATCCACCACTGGTCCGACAAGAAGAAAGGCGTCGCCGAGATGCGGCGAGTGACCAACGGGAAAATCGTACTCCTGACGTACGACCCGTCGTTTCGCGGGTTTTGGCTGGCTGACTATTTCCCAGCGCTTGTGACCCTGGACGAGGGGCAGATGCCCGAAATGGCGGCGTTCGAGAGCTGGCTCGGACCGGTATCGATTTCACCTGTGCCGATCCCACACGACTGCACGGACGGGTTCCTGGCGAGCTATTGGCGACGTCCGGCCGCCTATCTCGATGCAAGGGTGCGGGCCGCCATGTCCTCTTTCTGGGCCTTGGGTGATGTTTCCGATGGGTTGGCGACGTTGGAGAGCGATTTGAAGAGCGGTGAATGGAAACGACGCTATTCAGGCCTGCTCGCTCTCGAAACGCTCGACTGCGGCTACCGATTGGTCGAGACTCAATGATTCATCTTAGGGTGGATGCATCCCAGTCAGTCTCGATGTCCGATAAAGGCTTCACGTTGTCTTAGAGGACAAGCGGGGAGAAACAGTTTCAGGGTAGTGCGCTTGCGCGCCATTGCCCAGAACGTGGCGTTGCGGCACGTTCAGCGACCACGGTATTATAGCGTCACAGCGAAAGAGTAGTTTGCATTTCTGACCCGTACAGTCCGCCATTTGCCGCCGACTGTACGACACTCTACTAGATCAACCTGCGTTCAGATGGACTCATCTGAACGCAGATAAGTTGATCTAATTTAAAGAGTTAGAGCATCTTATCTGCGTCCGTTAGGACGCAGGA
>JANQKE010000005.1 GCA_028281265.1 Alphaproteobacteria bacterium
CCCGGGCCGCCGGATCGGTCATGATGTCCTTGACGAAGATCCGATCGATCTTGAGCGTCGTGAACGGCATCCGGTGCAGATGGCTGAGCGACGAATAGCCGGTGCCGAAATCGTCGATCGCCAGGCCGACCCCGACCTTGGCACAGCGGTCCAGGGTACGGGATGCCTTGCCCAGCCGGCTCATCAGCATCGACTCGGTGATCTCGAGTTGCAGGGCCGTGGGCGGCAGACCGTTGGCGGCCAGGGCGTCGGCCACCTGGTCGGCGAAGGTGGGGTCGTCGAGCTGCCGGCGGGAGACGTTGACCGAGACGTACAGCGATTGATCGTCCGGCAGGCGCGCACGCCATCGGGCGACCTGGCGGCAGGCTTCCTGAAGCGCCCAGGACCCCATCTGGCCGATCAGCCCGGTCTCCTCGGCGATGGGAATGAACTGTCCGGGGGACACCGGGCCACGGCGCGGGCTGGTCCAGCGCATCAGCGCTTCGAAGCCGACCACCACCTCCTTGGGCCCCAGCGCCACGATCGGCTGATAGGCGAGGTGCAGCTCATCCCGCTCCAGCGCGCGGCGGAGGTCGGTCTCCATCGCCAGGCGATCGGCCTCGTCGGTCGAGCGCATATCGGGCCGGAACACCTGGACCGAGCCCTTCTCGATCGATTTCGCCTGGGTCATGGCGAGGCTGGCATCGGCCAGCATGTCCTCGGCCCGGGAATAGCTGGGCCTACACAATGCGACCCCGGCGGTCACGGAAGGGAAATACTCTATGCCGGCCAGCATCATCGGCGATTTGAGCCGGTCGAGGACTCGGCTGGCCGCGTCCTCGGCATCGTCGTAGGTCTCGATATCCGGCACCAAGGCGGCGAACTGGTCACTGCCGATCCGGGCCAGCCGGCTTTCGTCGCCAAGGCCGTCGCCCAGCCGGTTGCCGATCTGGACCAGCAGATCGTCGCCCGCGGTCTCGCCCAACAGGTCGTTGACCGCCTTGAACCGGTCGACATCGAGATACAGGATCGCCATCGTGTGGCCGGTCGACCGCTTGACCGCCGCCAGCGCATCATCGAGCCAGCGCATGAACATGGTCCGGTTGGGCAGATCGGTCAGCCGGTCCCTCAGGGCATTGTGCAGCAAGTGTTCTTCGGCCTGCCGGCGTTCACTGATGTTCAGTGCCAGGCCGACCACCCGCCGGGCTGTGCCCCGATGGTCCCGCGCCGCCGCCATTATCAGCTTCAGCCAGACGACCGGGCGCGCATCGTTCGGGGCCAGCCGGACGATGATCTCCGCCTCCGTCCTGGTCGACTGCAGAAAGCCGTTCACCTGGGCCTTGAACCGGCCGAGATCATCGGTGTGCACCCGGCCCAACAGGAACCGGCCCGTGCCGTCGAAACCGTCCAGACGGTCGCCGAGCAGGGATTTGAACGGCCCGTCGATCGTGACCCGGCCGGTCTGCGGGTCCCAATCGAACGCGCCCGCATCCGCGCAGTTGGCCAGCAGCGCGTCGAACTGAGCCCGGTTCTCGAGGTCTTGTCGCAGCTCGCGCACGCCCTGCCGGAGGGCGATCGCCTCGTGCACCGGCAGGGCGTCGACGGCGACCGCGTCAAAATCGCCCCGGCGGGCCGCGGCCAGCGCCCGGGCGGTCTGGGCGCACAGCCACAGGGCGCCGGCGGCGATCAGCACACCCGCCGTCGCCATGATCGCCAGCGGGGTTGCGGCCAGCCAGCCGGCGTCCGCCGGCAACCAGATCACCGCGGCGGTCGCCAGTACGATCGCGACGATGAATACGACTGTCAGGGCAACCGCCGTCGGTGCAGCGGCGCTCGGTGCCTTCATGACCACCCTCTCCCGGTCCTCAGGAAGGTCGATGGATCAACGGCCGGTCGGCATGGGCTGACTGACATGTGGGAAGCTACCGATCGGCCTTGAGCTGAGGTGTGATGACGTCCACACCATGTCGGTTGTGTGTCCTCGACCAAAAAGACACCGACCGGCCTTAACACGGCGTTACCGACCGGCGCCCGGCGGTCCGGGGCACCGGATCTTACGCCGTCGGACCGGCCGCCATGGGCCGAGGGGCGCGTCGGCACGGGCCCGCACCGGTCAGCCGGCCTGCGCGGCCAGCAGCGCGCGCTCTTCCGCCGATGCATGGCGATGGTCCCAACGGCGCAGATGCGGGGCCATCAGCCGATGCCAAAGCGGCGGGACCAGCGCCAAGAGGATCGACACCATGTAGCCCCAGGGCAGCAGCGGTGCCGTTTCGGGAACCGTCAACCGGTGATAGGGTCGACCGGGGCCGAGATGGTGGTGGCTGTGCCGCGGCAGATTGAACAGGGCCGCCGCGCTGAAGGCGGCGGTGGTGTTCCAGGCATGGCGCAGTTCGACCGGCCGGTCCGGATGACGCACCAGGCCATAGTGCTCGATATAGTTCACGCATTCGAGCAGGAGCTTGCCGAGGACGGCCGCGGCGGCGAAGGCGGCCAGGCCGGCCGATCCCGCCACCATCCAGGCCAGGGCCAGGAGGCTCCCGAACATCAGATGGCCGCGCAGCACCTCGTTGCGCGCCGACCAGACCGGCTGGCCGCGGCGCGCCAGCCTCGCCGCCTCGATCCGCCAGGCACTGCGCCATTGCTGGACCGTGGAGCGGACCGTGAAGGCCCACAGCCCCTCGCCCCGGCGGGCCGTGGCCGGGTCGGTCGGCGTGCCGACATGTCGGTGGTGGCCGAACACATGCTCGATCGAGAACGGCGCGTCGCCACCCAGTGCCAGCAGCCATCGCCCCACGGCAAAGGCCCGCCGGTCCGTCCGGCGATGGATCAGCTCATGCCCGACCACGATGGCGGCCGAACCGATCATCATGCCGGTCGACAGCACGGCCCCTGCCAGCCCGAGCCATCCGCCGGCGGTGCGGGTGGCCAGCGGATCGAACCCCGTCAGCGCATGGATCCCCCAGCCGATCCAGAACAGATCGCCGCGCGCCGCGACCCACAACAGCAGGATGACCAGACCCAGCATCAGCGGCAACACCGCCACGGGCAGCGCGTCCAGCAGCCAGGCCGGCCGATAATCGGGGGTGTCGCGGTCCTCCGGCAGCGTCAGGTCGAGCAGCACCGCCAGCCCGACCGTCCCGACGCCGCCCATCCAGGTCCAGCCGCCGCCCAGCACGAGGCCGAGGGCGGTCAGCCCGATCAGCCCGTGAATCGCGGCGAATTTCCAAGGACCTTCGCGAGTCATTGCTGCACCTCGGGACCGGACGGTCGGGTTTCCTACCAATAGTTTAGCAGAATGCCCGCGGCTGCGTACATCACCGCCGACGGCCTTGCCTCACCTTCGGGTGAGCCCTGGCGGCCGGGCTTGCCACACCGGCGTGCACGGCCGAAGGTCGCCGGCGCCGTTGCGACAGGGAGATCCCGCACGATGAAGACCGAGCGCCTCGAATTCCCCGGTGCCCAGGGCGATACGCTCGCCGCCCGGCTGGACGGTCCCGACCATCCGCCGCGGGCGTATGCGCTGTTCGCCCACTGCTTCACCTGCACCAAGGACATCTTCGCCGCCGGCCGCATCGCCCAGGCGCTGACCGAGCACGGCATCGCCGTCCTGCGCTTCGACTTCACCGGCCTGGGCTCGAGCGAGGGGGAGTTCGCCAACACCAACTTCTCCTCCAATGTCGGGGACCTGGTCGCCGCGACGGAGTATCTGCGCCGCACCCGGGCCGCGCCGAAGATCCTGATCGGCCACTCGCTGGGCGGGGCGGCGGTGATCGCCGCGGCCGAACACGTGCCCGAAGCCCGGGCGGTGGCGACCATCGGCGCGCCGTTCGACCCGGCCCATGTGGCCCACACCTTCCAGTCCTCGATCGATGAGATCGAGGCCGAGGGCGAGGCGGAGGTGCTGCTGGTCGGCCGGCCCTTCCGGATCAAGAAGCAGTTCCTCGACGATATCGCCGGCCAGAGGCAGGTCGAGCGGATCGCCCGTCTGAACAAGGCGCTGATCCTGTTCCACAGCCCGCTCGACCGGACCGTCGATGTGGACAACGCCCGGCTGATCTACCGCGCGGCCAAGCATCCCAAGAGCTACGTCTCCCTCGACCAGGCCGACCATCTGCTCAGCCGCCGGGCCGATGCCGACTATGTCGCCGGGGTGCTGGCGGCGATCGCCGGCCGCTACATCGCCGAGGGTGACGAGCCGCCGCCGGCCGCCGTCAAGCCGGTCGCCGGTGCCGTCATGGTGTCGGAGACCGGCTGGGGGCCGTACCAGCAGGCGGTCGCCGCCGGCCCGCATCGGCTGGTCGCCGACGAGCCGGCATCGGTCGGCGGCAAGGATTCGGGGCCGACGCCCTATGATCTCCTGCTGGCGGCGCTGGGCGCGTGCACCGTCATGACCATGCGCATGTACGCCGACCGCAAGGGCCTGCCGCTCGACAAGGCCGAAGTCGTCCTGCGCCACGACAAGATCCACGCCCGCGACTGCGAGGACTGCGAGACCGGTTCCGGCAAGATCGACGAGATCCGCCGTGAGATCCGCCTGCACGGCGGCTTGTCCGAGGCCGAGCGGGCCAGGCTGCTGGAGATCGCCGACAAGTGCCCCGTCCATCGCACCCTGCACGCGGAGGTCAAGGTGCGCTCCCGCCTGGCCGACGATTGAGGGCGCACACCGGCGGAGCCCGGCCGGCGGTTGACGTGCGACAACGCAAGCGCCGGGCGGATGGCCTACACCGATCCTGCAGGGCGTCTGGCCGGGCCCGTGGCTGTCCCGGGCGCGGCCATCGCCCCCGGGAAGACGAGGGAGGGCGGACCATGTCCGACAGTCACAGAGTGCTCGCCGTGGTGTTCTCCGACAGCGGGCACACCATCGCCTCGGTGGCCGAGCTGGTGCCGATGCTGGAGCGCGCGGGCGAAGAGGTCCGGACCGAAGCCGTACACGCCAAGGGGCTGTGGCGGCGGGCCAACCCGCTGGCCGTCGTCCAGCGGGCTTTCGGGGCGCTCTTGGAGCGGTCCGGCAGGATCGAAGCGCCGGTCGAAGACCCGGCCGGCTACGACCTGGTGATTCTGGCCTGCCCGGTCTGGGCGGGCGGCATCCCCGCACCCGTGCGCGGCTATCTCGACCGGGTGCGCGACCGGCTGCCCCGGCTGGCCTTCCTGATCACCTGTGGTGGCGAGCCCGGCGACATGGTCGACAAGCTGACCGCCGCCGCCGGCCAGGTGCCGGTCGCCGTCGTCCTGATCCGCAACGCCGATGAGCGGGACGGCAAGGATGTCGATATGCTGCACGCCTTTGCCGGCGAGATCGAGGCGGCCCTCGGCTGATGCCGGGTTGAGCGGTGGCCTCGGTGCGGCGACAGTGTGCACAGGCGTGCCCGCGGCCGCCTTTGTGCTCAGGAGACGACCATGACCGCCTCGAACGCCCGCGATGTCGAGATCTGCGAGGTCGGCCCGCGCGACGGGCTGCAGAATATCGGCGAGTTCGTCGCCACCGACGCCAAGATCGCCTGGATCGAAGCCGAGGCCGCGGCCGGTCTGCCGGAGATCGAGGTCGGCAGTTTCGTCAACCCCCGGCTGATCCCGCAATTCGCCGACATCGCCGAGGTCGTCTCGGCCGCCAAGCGGATCGACGGCCTCACCGTCACGGCCCTGGTGCCGAACCTCAAGGGGGCCGAGCGGGCGGCGGCCTGCGGCGTGCACAAGCTGTCTCTGCCGATCTCGGTCAGCGCCGCCCACAGCCAGGCCAATGTGCGCAAGTCCCCCCAGGCGCAGGTGGACGAGCTGCGCGCGATCGTCGGCCTGCGGGACGGCCTGCCCGACGGCCGGCGCTTCGCGGTCACGGCCGGGCTGTCGACGGTGTTCGGCTGCACCCTGCAAGGGGCGGTGGACGAGGCTGAGGTGATCCGCCTGGCGGTCGCCTGTGCCGAAGCCGGGGTGGACGATCTCAGCCTGGCCGACACGGTCGGCTGGGCCGATCCGGCCCAGGTCCGTCGGGTCACCCGCGCGGTGATCGACGCGGTCGGGCCCGGCCTGCCGGTGGCCGGGCATTTCCACAACACCCGCGGTCTCGGTCTGGCCAATGTCCTGGCGGCGTATGAGGAAGGGGTGCGCACCTTCGATGCCTGCCTGGGCGGCCTGGGCGGCTGCCCCTACGCGCCGGGCGCGTCGGGCAATGTGGTGACCGAGGATCTGGCCTTCATGTTCGACCGCATGGGGATCCGCACCGGCATCGATCTCGACCGGCTGCTGGCGGCCCGGGCGGTGCTGGCCCGCGGCCTCACCCACACCCATCTGACCGGGCACCTGGCCGCGGCCGGCCTGCCCAAGGTGCGCGGCCCCGGCAAGGTGGCGACGGTGTAGCAGCCGGCCAGCGCACCCCGTGCCAACAGCGGCGCGGAGCGGGCGCTCGGATCTCCCAGGATGGGCTAGGCCCCGTCGCCCCGGCGCAGATGGGCCAAGAGGGGGCCGGGCAGCGGGCTCCACAGCGGGGTGGGCAGACCGGCGGCGGCCAGCCCCTCCTGCACCCATTCGTTGCAGGTGTTCACGAAGCTGTACCGGCCATGGGCCTCGAAGAACAGATCGTAGCCGGAATAGAGTTCGTGCGGCACCAGTTGCGGCCGTCCGTCCGGCCCGGGATCGATCGTGGCCAGCACGTGATCGACCAGCACCCGGTAGGCTTCGGCCGACACCGCCACCTCGACATAACGCGGACCGTCTGCGACCGGCGGCCAGTAGGAGACGTGCAGGGCCGAGGGCCCGATGCCGAAGATCGCCCGCAAGCCGACCAGCGGGTCGAGATCGGCCCAGGTCGGCGTCGTCAGGTAGAACTCCCGATGGCCCCAGCCGAACGCGATGGTGTCGAGCGGATAGGGGGTCCGGGCGAACCAGGCCGGCGGGAAGACGGTGCGCCAGTCCTTGTGGTCCGTGACGACCGGCAGGTGCAGGTTGGCATGCGCCCCGTTCGACATCAGCCCGATCCGGATGCCGTCGGCCGGCGGGCTGTGCGCGCCGTTGAGCGGGATGCGCGCGGTCACGGCGGCCACGGCGAAATAGCCGCCGACCAGGATCGGCACCACGATGATCGCTGCCGCGACCAGGATGAGACCGTGCTTGAGCCGCATGCCGACCGGTTGGTTCCTCCAGACCACGCTGGGACGGAGATGGGGACGGCGACGGCGCGGCTCCAGCCCCGGCAGGCCATCCGCCGCCTGACCCGGCGGCTTCGGCTACAGGGCCGGCGGCAGGCCGGCGGTCCAGCGGGCCAGGGCCAGGAGCCAGCCGCCGACGGTGGGGATGATGCCGAAACTGTAGACGAACAGGCCGGCTAGGATCGTGCTCACACCCAAGCTGGGCAGGCCCCATTTGGCGATTTCGAGCCCCGTCATCTGTCGGGCCAGGCGCTCCGATCTCACGGGGTTCCTTACATCCTCCGCACGCCTGAGGCTGGCGCTGACCGTCTCGAGAGACCTTCGGAACAGGTTCCGGGTCGGTACCCAAACCGAGGCCGCGATTGCGTGGATCACGCTCGGCAGGAAGACCGTGAACAGGATCGCGTAGATCCACCACAGGGCAGGATCGCCGGGACTCGCTGCGATCAGATCGAGAATCGCGTCGTAATCGACCAACACCGTCGAACCACCCGACAATGAATGAGTATAGTTCACCAGGCGCAACAGGCCGACGGTCGCGATCGTCAAGACAAAGACCAATAGGATCGCCACGAAGACGTCGAACAGCGCGATAGCCAGACGATGCGAAGCGGATCGCGCGTGGACAGCCCGGCGTAAGAGAGACCGCGTCACGCCGATCGAGGCCCAATCGAGTACGGCGTTCACCACGGGCAACACCATCAGAAAGAGAATTGTGTTGGCCACCATGGGGTCGCCGGTGCCCCAGCGCCCGGCCGTCGCCGCCGACACGGCCAAAAGGACGAGTGCCCCGACGACGATCAAGAGTGAGTCGAAACGGCGCTGCGGTTGCCAGTGGGGCGTGGAAGGCCGGAGTACCAGATATAGTATGGCGAGGAGGATAAGAATCCCGGCGATGCTTGTAACATCAGAATTAAATAGAGAAAGAATATCCAGATAAGCTGCTATAAAAATAAATAACGGAAAGAATGCAGCTCGTCCATCATTTTTTATTGCATAGACAATCAATAAGGCTGAGAAAATGGCAAATTCTCCGACCCCGAATAAAGATGCCACTAGAATGGCGGGGGCGGCAATCATGATCCATTTGGTTGACCTGTCTTGACTTTGCCGCTCCGCAAAACAGAGACACCAGACGAGTGCGAACAACGCTACCATGTAGGTCAGTCGCGAGAACAGAGAGTGATGATTCTCAATGTTCCCCCTATCCGCTACCCAGCCGACTGAAAATATATCTGTATCGGTCGACACCCATGTGATCAAAGTAAACAGAAGAGGATAGATCAAACTCAGGCTTATACAAAACAGGAATGTACGCTGACTGAAGGCATTCTTGCCGAAATACCGATCTAGCCATCGCAGTACAGAAAGCAGACCTGCTTGATATACATCCCCATTTGGCTGCTGAGGATGTAGATGTTGTGCCCAGTTCAGACGAGGCGGGGCGGCGTTGATGGACCGTAGCCGACGAACCACCGCATTATTCAGTTCGAGCCTTCCTCGCCAGATCAGACTGAGGGCACCGAGAATGACGAGGGCCACCGTAATCCCATAGTACCAGTAATCTCGCGCGACGTCTCTGCCAGGCAAGAGCACCGGAAGAGCGTCCATATGATCCAGACTCCTGTATCTGCAGATCCCGTAGATTCACTTGATAAGTCGGGAAGACGATAACACGAAGATCATCATTCAAGGAAATCTTTCCGATTTTGTCAATCAAGGATTGAAGACGCTGTATAAGCGAAATCTTCACCCCTACTCTCGCCTCCTGAACGAAGGATCCGCTGATTGGTCATTCGGACCTTGTCGGGGTGCCGGCGGCTTCGGCTACAGGGCCGGTGGCAGGCCGGCGGTCCAGCGGGCCAGGGCCAAGAGCCAGCCGCCGACGGTGGGGATGATGCCGAAGCTGTAGACGAACAGGCCGGCCAGGATCGCGCTCACACCCAATGTGGGCAGGCCCCATTTGGCGATTTCGAGCCCCGTCATCCGTCGGGCCAGGCGCTCGGCTGCCAGAGGGTTGTTGATGTCTTCGCCGCGTCCGAGGGCGTCATAGACCCGTCGGATCGACCGGTCGAACAGGGTCGGGGTCAGCACCCAGGCCGCGGCGGCGATGGCGTGCACCACGCTCGGCAGCAGGGTGGAGAACAGGGTGATGTAGATCCACCACACGGCCGGGTCGGCCGGGGTGGCGGCGACCCGGTCGAGGACGTCGGCCAGATCGACCAGATCCGCCGACCCGCCGGCGAGGACATGGACCGTGTTGAGCCCGCGCACCGCGCCCACCATGGCGACGGTCAACACCGCGAGCACACCCAGCGCGATCGCCGCGTCCAGCAGCCCCAGCGCCACCCGCTGGGCCTTCGACCGGGTCAGCGCCGCCCGGCGCAGCAACAGCCGGGTCACCCCGACTGACCCCCAATCCAGCACCGCATTGACCAGCGGCAACGCCGCCAGGAAGACGAGCATACTGCCGGTGACTGGATTGCTTTCGCCCCAGCGCCCGGCAGCGACGGCGCTGCCGATCGTCACGGCGACCAGCAGCGACCAGGTGACCATATGCCCCCTTGGCACGCCGAAATGTCGGCTGGTTTGCTGTGAAATAGCCTCGACGCCGCCAGCTACAGCACCAGCGACAGCGCCAGCGACAGCGACAGCGCCAGCGAAAACGACAGCGACAGCGACAGCGCCAGCGACAGCGCCAGCTACAGCACCAGCGCCAGCGACAGCGACAGCGACAGCGCCAGCGACAGCGCCAGCTACAGCACCAGCTACAGCACCAGCGCCAGCGAAAGCGACAGCGAAAGCGACAGCGACAGCGCCAGCGACAGCGACAGCGACAGCGCCAGCGCCAGCGACAGCGACAGCGCCAGCGACAGCGACAGCGACAGCGCCGGCGACAGCGACAGCGCCAACGCCAGCGCCAGCGCCAGCGCCAGCGCCAGCGACAGCGACAGTGCCAGCGCCAGCGACAGCGAAAGCGAGCCAAGCGAGCGACCGCCAACCCGTCTGTGTCAGGCCTTTGACCAACGCAAAGACCATGACTGGCAGCAGCACGAGGAGGCTGAGGCGTTCGGCAACCCGTTGGTCATCCGCACCCGCCTCCGGCAGCAGAGCGGGAACGCCGCTCGTATTCGCACCCGATCCGACCCACACACCCAGTACGGAGAGGATCGGGTAGAGGAAGGCCAACCGCAGGCAGAGATCATAGGTCCCGGCGCTGAACGGATGCGACCCCAACCGGTCGTCCACCCACCGCATCGCCCGGACCAGGCCGGCGCGGTAGCGGCTGCCGTCCAGCCGCTTCGGACTCAGGTGCTGTGCCCAATCCTCCTGCCGCCCGGCGCTGCCCACCGGTCCCAGCTTGCCGATCCGCTCCTCGTTGCGCTTGCACCGGGCCGCCCACAGGCGCCACGCCGCCAGGAGCACGAGCAGGCCGACGACGACCGGGATCAACCACTCGCCAAGGTGGCCTTCGAGCCAGGTGACGATCCGTTGACCGAGAACAAGGACCAGGATGTCGCGCAACGCGGGGACTCTTCCGCTCTGCCGCCATGGTCGCGGCCGGCGTGATCGGGTTCGAGACCCTTAACCCGGTTGCCTTTGCCTGTCTGCCTTGAGTTGTGGTTATGGCGTCCGCACGCCGGAATGGGACGGCAGCCAAGGCTGACGGGACCGGGATGTCAGGCGGCTCCCCCGCGCGACCCTACCCCACCACCGGCGTGCGGCCGGCCAGGGCGTCGGCGAAGACCGGGCGGTCGACATTGCCGCCGCACAGGATGACGCCGACGCGGCGGCCGGTCATGGCCTCGCGCTCCTGCATCAGGGCGGCCAGGGGCGCGGCCCCGGCCGGCTCGGCGAGGTTGTGGGTGTCGGTGTGATAGACCCGCATCGCCTCGGCGACCGCATCCTCGCTGACCTCGACGATCCGCTCCGCCCCCGCCCGGATGATCGCCAGCGCGTCGGCGTCCGGGCTGCGGCACGCCACCCCGTCGATGAAGGTCCGTGCCGTTTCGGTCTCCACCACCTGCCCGGCAGCGACGGACAGGGCGTAGGCCGGCGCCCGCTCGGCCACCACGCCGACGATCCTGGTCTTGAGGCCCAAGAGATCCCGGGTGCGGATCAGCCCGCAAATGCCCGAGCCCATGCCGATCGGCACGTAGACGGTGTCGAGGTCGGGTTCGGCCCGGAACAGCTCCAGCGCGTAGGTCGCCACCCCGCGCACCAGGGACGGGTGGAAGGCCGGCACGAACCGCAAGCCCTTGAGCTGGGCCAGCCGGTCGGCCTCGACCCTTGCCTCGTCGAAGTCCTGGCCGTGTTCGATCAGCGCGACCCCGAACGCCCGCATCGCGGCGTTCTTCTCCACGCTGTTGCCGTGGGGCACCAGGATGGTGACCGGCAGCCCGGCCCGCTTGCCGGCCAGGCCCAGGCTCTGGCCGTGATTGCCGCGGGTCGCACTGATCAGCCCGGCCACCCGATCCCCGGACTTGGCCAGGTCGTCGCAATAGACCAGCCCGCCGCGCACCTTGAACGCGCCGGCCGGCGTGTGGTTCTCGTGCTTGACCACCACATCCACCCCCAACCGCTGCGCCAGCAGTGGCCAGGCATATTGCGGCGTCGGCGGTACGGTCCGACGCACCAGACCCGCGGCGGCTTCCAGCTCCGGCAAGGTGAACATGGTCTTTCCTCCCCCCTACCCGCGCAGCACGGCGCCGGTGGTTTTGGTGACGGCGGCGACGAGTTTGGTGGCGACGGCGTCGATCTGGGTGTCGGTCAGGGTGGCGTCGACCGGCTGCAGGGTGACCGCGACGGCGACCGACTTCTTCCCGTCCTCGACGCCCTTGCCCTGGTAGAGGTCGAACACCTCGACGGCCGTGATCAGCGTCTTGTCCGCCCCCCTGGCGGCGCGGACGAGGCGGTCCGCCGCCACGCCGGCATCGACGATGAAGGCGAAGTCCCGCACCAGCGGCTGGAGCGGCGACGCAACGAGTTTCGGCTTGGCGGTGCCGGGCTTCTTCTTGCGTGCCGGCACAGTGCCCAGGAACACCTCGAACGCCGCGACCGGGCCCTTGAGATCCAACGCGTCGGCCAGGCCGGGATGCACCTCCCCGAAATGGGCCAGGACATTGGCCCCCAGCCGCAGCACGCCGGAGCGGCCGGGATGGTACCAGTCCGGCGCGTCGGTGGTGGTTTGGAGGTTGTCGACAGGGGCGCCGGCCGCCTCCAGCGCCGTCACCGCGTCGGCCTTGGCATCGAAGGCGTCGACCGGGCGTGGAGGGTCGGCCCAGTGGCGCGGGCCCGTCTTGCCGGTGCGGACCCCGGCGGCGGTGGCCATCTGCCCGGTCGGGGAGGCGTCGCGATAGGTCGGCCCGACCTCGAACAGCCCGACATCGGCATGGCCGCGGGCGGCGTTGCGGGCGGCGGCTTGCAGCAGGTTCGGCAATACCGAGGGCCGCATGGCGTCGAGGTCCGAGGCGATCGGGTTGACCAGCTTGAGCGCCGTCGACTGGAAGCCGAAGCGGGCGGCGAGGCCGCTGTCCATGAACGACCAGGTCACCGCCTCATCCAGCCCCTGGGCGGACAGGGCGCGCTTGACGGCCGCCGTGATGCGCTGGCGCGGGCTGACCGCCGGCCGGGTGACCGCCGTGGTGCGGGGCAGCGGGACGGAAGGGATGGCGTCGAACCCTTCGACCCGCAGGATCTCCTCGACCAGATCGGCCTCGCCATGGATGTCGGGCCGCCAGGTCGGCGTGGTGATGCCCAACAGGCCATGGTCGGCGTGCCGGACGGTGAAGCCCAGGGCCTTGAGGATGGCGACCTGCCGGTCGACCGGGACCGGGAGGCCGCCCAGATCCTCCACCCGGTCGGTGCGCAAGGTGAGATCCCGCGCGGTCTCGGGGATTGTCCCGGCGATCACGGGGTCCGAGGCCTCGCCGCCGCAGACCGCCAGGATCAGCCGGGTGGCGGCTTCCATCTGGCCGAGCATGGCACCGGCATCGAGGCCGCGCTCGAACCGGTAGCGGGCATCGCTCTCGATCGCCAGCGTCCGGCCGGTGGCGGCAGTGCGGATCGGGTCGAACAGGGCGACTTCGAGGAAGACGTCCGTCGTGTCCTCGGTCACCCCGGTCGACACGCCGCCGACGATGCCGCCCAGGCTGATCGGCCCGCCGGCGTCGGAGATCAGGCAGGCGCCGGCCGGGATCGCGTAATCCTTGTCGTTGAGGGCGGCGATCCGGCCTTCGGACCCGGTCGCCAGCGTGATCACCAGGTCGCCCTTGACCTTGCCGGCATCGAACACGTGCAAGGGGCGCGGCTGGTCGAAGGTGAAGTAGTTGGTGATGTCGACCAGCGCCGAGATCGGCCGCAGCCCGATCGACAGGAGCTTGTCCTGCAGCCATTTCGGCGACGGGCCGTTGGTCACCCCGCGGAGGGTGCGGCCGATGAAGGCCGGGCAGGCGTGCCGCTGGTCCGCCGGCAGGTCGATGGTCACCCCGATCGGGCTGGGGAACGCGCCCGGCACCGGGCTGGTGTCGAACGGCCTCAGGCGGCCGGCGCCGGCGGCGGCCAGGTCGCGGGCGATGCCGCGGACGCCGGCGCAATCCCCCCGGTCCGGGGTCAGGCCGATATCGATGACCGGGTCGTCCAGGCCCAGATAGTCGGCGAGCCTGGCCCCGACCGGGGCATCGGCCGGCAGGTCGATGATCCCGGTATGCTCGTCGGAAAGCCCCAGCTCCCGCTCCGAGCACAGCATGCCGTTGGAGTCGACCCCGCGGATGACCCCCTTCTTGAGGTCGAGCCCGGTGCCGGGGATATGGGTGCCCGGCGGGGCGAACACCCCCTTCATCCCGGCCCGCGCGTTGGGCGCGCCGCAGACGACTTGCGCCGGCGCGCCGGTCCCGGTGGTGACGGTGCAGACCCGCAGCCGGTCGGCGTTGGGGTGCTGCTCGGCCGTCAGCACCTCCCCGATCACGAACGGGGCCAGCGTCGCCCCCCGGTCCTCGATCCCCTCGACCTCCAGCCCCAGCGCGGTCAGTTTCTCCGCCAGCGCGTCGAGGGGGAGATCGGTGTCCAGATGCTCCGTCAACCAGGAGAGCGTGAACTTCATCGGTCGGTCCGTAGGGTCGGGAAGGGCGGGCCGGGAAGGGGACGGCCGATCCGGGCGCCGGAAAACCCGTCACGTCGGGTTCAACGGCAGGGATCGGGGGAACCGGGACCCTGCCCCAGCCCAAGGCCGAGCGACAAGCCGCAATGCGGCCGGGTCTGGGTGGAACGGGCGCGGCACCTCCACCGACCGGGCTTGCATCGGGGTTTGCCGGGCAGCGGGCTTGCCGGGCCTGGGGATGGTCAAGCGGGGACGGTGGGCGCATGATGGATCCGTCCTCCCTGCCGGGGCGGCGTTCACCGCCCGCCCCCGCCCGCGACCCGACCCTTTCGCCTGATGACCGCACGCGCTCCGGACGCCGTCGGCTGGCTCAGCCGTTTGATCGCCCACCCGACCGTCAGCCGGGACAGCAACCTCGCCCTGATCGACGAGGTGCGGGATTTCCTCGACGGCCTCGGGATCGCCAGCGACCTGACCTTTGACGAAGCCGGGCGGAAGGCCAATCTCTACGCCACCATCGGGCCCGCCGATCGCCGCGGCATCTGCCTGAGCGGGCACACCGACGTGGTGCCGACCGAAGGCCAGGCCTGGGACACGGACCCGTTCGCGGCGGTCGTCGAGGACGGCCGGCTCTACGGCCGCGGGTCGTGCGACATGAAGGGCTTCCTGGCCGCGGTGCTGGCGAAGGTGCCGCAATGGGTGCGGTCGGACCTGAAGATCCCGATCCACCTCGCCTTCTCCTATGACGAGGAGGTGGGCTGCATCGGGGTGAGGCGGCTGATCGCCGATCTCCAGGACCGGGGGGCGACCCCGGCGCTGTGCATCGTCGGCGAGCCGACGGAGATGAAGCCGGTCACCGGGCACAAGGGAAAGCTGTCCTTGCGCGGGATCGTCACCGGGCTCGAGTGCCACTCCTCCCTCGCCCCCCAAGGGGTGAACGCGGTGCAGTACGCCGCGGAGGTGATCGTCGCGCTCAAACGGATGGCGGCGGACAAGGCGGCGGCCGGCCCGTTCGACCCGGCCTTCGACCCGCCGCACACCACCGTGCATGTCGGCACCGTGACCGGCGGCACGGCCCTCAACATCGTGCCCAACGACTGCCGGTTCGATTTCGAGTTCCGCCTGCTGCCCGGGGAGGAGGGGGAGGCCCAGTTCGCCCCGATCCGGGACCTGGCCGAACGGCTGACGGCGGAGATGCGGGCCCGGCACGCCGATACCGGCATCCGGTTCGAGGAGATCGCCCGCTTCCCGGGCCTCGCCCTGCCGGAGGATCATCCGCTGACCACCCTGACCAAGGCGCTGAGCGGGGCGAACGACACCGGCAAGGTCTCCTTCGGGACCGAGGCCGGTCGGTTCCAGAACGCCGGGGTGCCGACCATCGTCTGCGGCCCCGGTGCGATCGCCCAGGCGCACAAGCCGAACGAATTCGTCGCCCTGAGCGAGCTCGACCGGTGCTCGGCCTTCCTCGACCGGCTGACCGAGCGCGCCGTCGCCGGCACCCTGCCGGTGTGATGCACCCTGCGCCGCGCCCTCTCGACCCCCAAGGACGAAAGCGACCCCGATCGTGCTCGGCTCCCCCGACATCCCCAACGACCATCCGATCGAACTGACCGCGCCGCCGATCGGCGACTACGCCCGGGGCAATACCGGTATCCCCTATTACACGACCTTCGACAGTGGCCGGCCCGGCCCGCATGTGCTGATCAACGCCGTCACCCATGGCAACGAGCTGTGCGGGGCGATCGCGGTCGACTGGCTGTTCCGCCGCGGCATCCGTCCGGCGATCGGCACGTTGACCCTGGGATTCGCCAATGTCGCCGCCTATCTGCGGTTCGACGCGCAAGCCCCCAGCCGCTCCCGCTATGTCGAGGAGGATCTCAACCGGGTGTGGGACACCGGCACCCTGGACGGGCCGCGGCAGTCGATCGAGCTGACCCGGGCGCGGGAGATCCGGCCGCTGATCGACACGGTCGATCTGTTGTTCGACATCCATTCGATGCAGAACAAGACGGCCCCGCTGATGCTGTGCGGGCCGCATGTCAAGGGCCATGCCTTGGCCCGGCGCGTCGGCACCCCACGCTACATCGTCGCGGATAGCGGCCATGCCGCGGGCCGGCGCTTGCGCGACTACGGCCGGTTCGGCGATCCGGACGCGGCGGCCAACGCGCTGCTGATCGAATGCGGCCAGCATTGGGAAGCCGCGGCCGGGCCGATCGCGGTCGACAGCGCGCTCCGCTTCCTCGCCGCGGCCGGTCAGATCGACCTGGCCGACCATGCCGACGCGTTGCTCCCGCTGCCCGACTGTCAGGAGGGGATCGAGGTCGTCGCGGCGGTGACGATCGAGACCGACGCGTTCCGCTTCGCCCGGCCCTTTACTGGGATGGAGGACCTCGGCGAAGGAGACGTGATCGGCACCGACGGGGATCGGACCATCGCCGCACCGCATGACGGCACCATCCTGATCATGCCGACCCGCCGGCTCTTGCGCGGACAGACCGCGGTCCGGCTGGGCCGCCGGGTCGGGTGATCGGGCCATGGCCTCGACCGACCCGCCGGCACCCCCTCCGGAAGACCCCGCAGCCCCGATCGGTCCCGGTGCCTCCCTGATCCGGCGCTGGCGGGCGGTCGACTACCGCGCTCTGGGTCTGGCGCTGGTGATCGGGTCGCTCGGCGGGGCGATCTTCGCCGCCTTCCAGGTGCCGCTGGCCTGGATGATCGGGGCGATGGTGTTCACCGCGACCTTCGCCATCGCCGCCACCGGGCTGGGCGGGCCGATCATCAAGGTACCCCCGGGCTTGCGTGCCGGCATGGTGATGATCCTGGGCATCATGCTGGGCAGTGCGTTCACCCCCGACATCCTGGACCAGCTCGACCGCTGGGCGATCACCCTGGCGGGGCTGATCCCCTATATCCTGGTCTGCCTGGGGCTTGGGATCGTCTACATGCGGCTGGTGACCCGGGCCGATCCGGTCACGGCCTACTTCACCGCCGCCCCGGGCGGGTTCAACGAGATGGTGATGCAGGGCACCGCCCAGGGCGGCGACGAACGCACCATCGCGCTCACCCATTCCGCCCGGATCATGACGGTGGTGATCACCCTGCCGATCCTGATCCAGCTCGGCCAGGGTTTCACGACGACCGGCGAACGCGCCCCGATCGGCCCCGGCCTTCTGGAGCTGTCATTGCTCGATTACGGTCTTTTGGCGCTGTGCGTGGTCGGCGCGCCGATCGGCACGCTGCTGCGGCTGCCGGCCGCACAGTTGACCGGGCCGATGATCCTGTCCGCGCTGATCCACCTGGCCGGGCTGACCGACGGCAAGCCGCCGCTGGTGGCGGTGGCGATCGCCCAGATCGTCGTCGGTAGTGCGATCGGCTGCCGGTTTGCCGGCACCTCCGTGCGGACGGTGCTGGCGATCCTCGCCGGCAGTTTGGGTCTGACCGTCCTGCTGCTCATCGTCACCCTGGGCTTCGCCTGGATCCTGCACGGGATCACCGGCATCCCTGTCCTCTATCTGGTGCTCGCCTACGCCCCCGGCGGGCTCGCCGAGATGAGCCTGGTGGCCCTGGCCTTGGGCGCGGACGCGGCCTTCGTGTCGATCCACCACATCGCCCGGATCGTCTTGATCATCGCCTTCGCCCCGATGATCTTCCTCGCCGCCCGGCATTGGCTGCGGCCGCGGCACCCCCAGCCCGGCGAGGATTAGAGCAAGATTCAGACATGAGAGTTGCTCACCCTCATGTCTGAATCCTGCTCTCAAAGATAAGTGTCAGAGCGGGATTCAGACACCATGCGCGATCGCAAATGCGATCGCCCCTAATGCCATCCCGCTCCAACTCCTTGAAGTCGATCAACCGCGTCTGTGGGGCCAACTCCTGCTGCTGGGGGGCATCGTCAACGCGCTGTTCTGGAGTGCGGACCTGGCCTGTGTCGCCCTCGCGGGCCTGGTGCGGCGGGGGTTCGAACGCTCCGGCGCGGTCCGCCGCGGGATGACGGCGCTTGGCGGGGCGGTGCTGGCCGGGCTCGGCCTGCGGCTCGCGATCCTACCCCGCGGCTGAGTGGCGTGGGCTTGCCGGACGCCTGTTGCCTCCTGTATCAGGCGGTTCCATGAGCACGGCGACCGTCCCCTCAGACGTGGCTCCCGATATCACCCGCCGACCGATCGGCATCACCGTCCGGCAAGCCGGTGCCTCCCGCCGTTTGGGCGCGCTGTGGGTGCATCCGGTGGATCCGGTACCGGGCCGTCTGCCGCTGGTGCTGCTGCATGAGGGGCTGGGCAGCATCGCCCAGTGGACCCATCGCGGGCTGGACGTGCCGGCGGTGCTGGCCGCGCGCACGGGTCGGCCGGTGTTCGTGTACGAACGGCTGGGGTTCGGGCGGTCCGACCCGCTGCCGGCCCAGCGGCAGCCGGACTATCTGTACGAGGAGGGCGAGACGGTCCTGCCGCAGGTGCTCGACGCCGCCGGGATCGATCGGGCGGTGCTGTTGGGCCATTCCGACGGCGGTTCGATCGCGCTGATCGCCGCTGCGGCCCATCCCGACCGGGTCGCGGGCGTCGCCACGGAGGCCGCGCATGTGATCGTCGAGGCGGAGACGCTCGACGGCATCCGCGTGGCCCGCGCGGCCTATGCCGAACCGGGCAGCCGCCTCAGGGCCGCGCTCACCCGCTACCATGGCGACAAGGCCGACCGCACCTTCGCCGGCTGGGCCGATGTCTGGCTGACGCCGGCCTTCGCCGGGTTCGACATGGTCGACCGGTTGCCCGCGATCCGCTGCCCCGTACTGGCGATCCAGGGCGATGCGGACGAGTACGGGACCCCCGAGCAACTCCGCCTGATCGCCGGGGGCGCGGGCGGGCCGTGCGACACCTGGCTGATCCCGGACTGCCGCCACGTGCCGCACATCCAGGCCCATCAGCCGGTGATCGACCGTCTGGCCGGGTTCTACGCCGCGCTGCCTTAGAACAGGATGGCGTGAGGGGCGATCGCTCTCGCGATCGCACGGGGCGCCCGAATACCGCTCTGACACTCACCTAGAGCATCCTGCGTCCTAACGGACGCAGATAAGATGCTCTAAATCTTTGAAATAGATCAACTTATCTGCGTTCAGATGAATCCATCTGAACGCAGGT
>JANQKE010000013.1 GCA_028281265.1 Alphaproteobacteria bacterium
ACGCCAACCCGAAGGGCCGGGCGGATGGGCCCCGCTGCGGCGTCGCTCGTCGTCGAATATGCCTGAGCATGTCCTTCCTCCTCGCTCCTGGCATCAGGGTCCATCCCCCTCGGCAGATCGGCCCGGCATTCCCTGAAAACGCTCTAGGGGCTGTAGCCATTCATTGGGGGTTTCCTTGAGGGTGGAGATCTGACTCAAGGCTGGAGGAAGTAGCTGGGTAGAGCGCGCGGCGAAACCCGGCATAGCGCCGCCCGCACCAAGACCCGTACCAAGCTGGGTGTCGCTCACGCTCTCCCCAGCCTACGCCCGGCGATTGCGCGTGACGTCCGAACTCCGCTCCGGCTCTCCCCTCCGGCTCTCGAGCCCACCAACGGGCGTGCCTTGAGCGGGATCAGCGGCGGTGGCGCGACACAACCGTACTCCCCGGGTACCGCGACCGGTAGGCGCTTGCAAGCCAACCGGGGTCGTTAGGCGAGGTGGGCCAGCCCTCCCCAGCCCGGGGCGACGGCAGCAAAAAAGGGGCGTGGGGAGGGGACCCCACGCCCAAGGTTGCTGCTCACTTGAGAGATCGAGCCGAGGGGCGACAGCCCCCCACCCCGATATCAGCGCCAGCCGACCCGGTCGTAGACCTGGACAGCCAGCGACTGATTCTCGCCGTAGACGTTGGCGTTGACCGCCTCCGCCTCGAATTCGCCAAACCCAGCGATCGGTCCCGGCACGGGGATCGTGTCGACCACGGGGTATTCGTTGTTGCCTTCCGCAAACAGGCGTTGCGCCTCGTCGGAGACCAGATACTCCAGGAACGCGATCGCCCCTTCGGGGTTCGGGGCGGTCGCCACCACGCCGGCCCCGGAGATGTTCACATGGGTGCCGCGATTGCCCTGGTTGGGGAAGATGATCCCGATGGCCTCGCCCACGGCGACATCGTCCGGATTGTCGGAGGCCAGCAGCCGGCCGACATAGTAGGTGTTGGCGACCGCGATATCGCACTCACCGGCGGCCACGGCCCGGATCTGAGCGGTGTCGTTGCCTTCCGGATCGCGGGCGAAGTTGGCCAACACGCCTGCAGCCCAGGCTTCCGCCGCCTCTTCCCCGACACTGTCGATCAGCGCGGACATCAAGGACAGATTGTAGATGTTCGAGGACGACCGGATGCAGAGCATATCGCGGAACGCCGGGTCGGCGAGGTCTTCGTAGTCCTCGAGGCCCTCGGGCGTGCCGTTGGCGACGTTGTACATGATCACCCGGGCCCGGCTGGACAGACCGAACCAGTGGCCGTCCGGATGGCGCAGGCTTTCCGGCACCCGCTCTTGCAGGATCTCGCTGTCGACCGGTTGCAGCAGGCCCAGGCTGTCGGCCAGCCACAGGCGGCCGGCGTCGACCGTGATCAGCATATCGGCCGGGCTGTTGACCCCTTCGGCCTGGATCCGCTCGATCAGCGCGTCGGCGCTGCCTTCGATCAGGTTGATCGCGATACCGGTCTGTTCGGTGAAGTTGTCGTACAGGGCGATGTCGGTATCGTAGTGCCGGGAGGAGTAGACGTTGATCTCCTGCGCCGAAGCGGCAGCACCGACCAACAGGGCCATGCTGGCCGTGGCGGTGGCGAGGGCGGTGCGGATGCGCGTCATGGTGATCCCTATGATCCTTCTTTGGTTGCAGGGGCCGGTGAGTTCGGCCCGCCGGTCGGGCCGATCCCCACCCGGCGTCGCCCGAGAGGCCTCACGAACAAGAATGCGAAGCGTTCTCAATGCGTGACCGGGCTTGTAGACGAACTTGATGGGGCTGCCAAGTTGAAAATGCGACCGGTTCGCATTTAGTCGCGGCCACCGAACCGACCGCCCGGACGAAAGGCGTCGGCCGCTCGCTAGAGCGTTTTCAGGGAATGCCGGGCCGATCTGCCGAGGGGGATGGGCCCTGATGCCAGGAGGGAGGAGGAAGGACATGCCCAGGCATATTCGACGACGAGCGACGCCGCAGCGGGGCCCATCCGCCCGGCCCTTCGGGTTGGCGTGTGCCGGCCGCCCGCTGCGTTGCGCCGCTTGCCC
>JANQKE010000017.1 GCA_028281265.1 Alphaproteobacteria bacterium
GCGAGGGTGGAGGTGTCGCCCAGGGCGTGGTGTTCGTTGGCGGCGATCTTGCGCAGGATGCGGCGCATGATCTTGCCCGAGCGGGTTTTGGGCAGGCCGGGGGCCCATTGGATCAGGTCGGGGCTGGCGATGGGGCCGATTTCGGTGCGGACCCAGGTGACCAGCTCCTTTTTGAGCGCGTCGGTCGGCTCTTCGCCGGCGACCAGGGTGACATAGGCGTAGATGCCCTGGCCCTTGAGGTCGTGCGGGTAGCCGACCACCGCGGCCTCGGCCACCTTGGCATGGGCGACCAGGGCCGACTCCACCTCGGCGGTGCCCATGCGGTGGCCCGAGACGTTGATCACGTCGTCGACCCGGCCGGTGATCCAGTAATACCCGTCCTGATCCCGGCGGCAGCCATCGCCGGTGAAGTAGCGGCCCGGGAAGGTGGAGAAGTAGGTCTGCACGAACCGCTCATGGTCGCCATAGACCGTGCGCATCTGCCCCGGCCAGCTGTCGGCGAGGCACAGATTGCCCTCGACCGCGCCTTCCAGATGATGGCCTTCGTTGTCGACGATCACCGGCTTGACCCCGAAGAACGGCCTCGTCGCCGAGCCGGGCTTGAGCTCGGTCGCCCCGGGCAGCGGGGTGATCAGGATGCCGCCCGTCTCGGTCTGCCACCAAGTGTCCACGATCGGGCAGCGGCCGTCGCCGACGACGCTGTGGTACCACAGCCAGGCCTCGGGGTTGATCGGCTCGCCGACAGAGCCGAGCACGCGCAAGGATGTGCGCCGGGTGCGCCTTACCGGCTCCTCGCCCTCGCGCATCAGGGCGCGGATGGCGGTGGGGGCGGTGTAGAAGATCGCCACCTGGTGTTTGTCGACCACCTGCCAGAAGCGGCTGGCGTCGGGGTAGGAGGGCACACCCTCGAACATCAGCGTGGTGGCGCCGTTGGCCAGGGGTCCGTAGACGATGTAGCTGTGTCCGGTGACCCAGCCGACATCGGCGGTACACCAGTACACCTCGCCGGGCTGGTAGTCGAAGACGTATTGGTGGGTCATCGAGGCGTACACCAGGTATCCGCCGGAGGTGTGCAAGACCCCCTTGGGCTTGCCGGTGGAGCCCGAGGTGTACAGGATGAACAGCGGATCCTCGGCGTCCATCGGCTCGGCCGGGCAGTCCGGGGCTATGTGGGCGGTGGCCTCGTGGTACCAGACGTCGCGGCCGTCCTGCCAGGCGACCGCGCCGCCGGTCCGCCTGACCACGATCTGGGTGTGGACGTCGGGGCACTGGGCCAGGGCCTTGTCGGCATTGGCCTTGAGCGGGACCTTGCGGCCGCCGCGCAAGCCCTCGTCGGCGGTGATGACGGTGTGGGAGCCACAATCCAGGATCCGGTCCCTGAGGCTGTCGGGGGAGAAGCCGCCGAACACCACCGAGTGGATGGCGCCGATGCGGGCACAGGCCAGCATGGCGTAGGCGGCTTCGGGGATCATCGGCAGGTACAGGGTGACCCGGTCGCCCTTCTTCACCCCGCGGGCCTTGAGGACGTTGGCCAGGCGGCTGACCTGGTCGTGCAGCTCCCTGTACGTGATGGACCTGCTGTCCGAAGGGCTGTCGCCCTCCCAGATGATGGCGGTCCGGTCGGCCTTGTCGGCCAGATGCCGGTCGATGCAGTTGGCCGCGACGTTGAGCTGGCCGTCCTCGAACCAGCGGATGCGGACCTCGCTGCCCGGACCGGTGCCGTAATCGACGTCCTTGACGCGTGTGTAGGGCCGGATCCAGTCGAGCCGGCGGCCATGCTCCGCCCAAAAGCCCTCCGGATCCGTCACCGACCGGTCGTACCACGACGCATACGTCTCCGCATCAATATGCGCAGAACATGCAATCGCATCCGGAACCGGAAAATGGCCGAAATTGAGCATAGGGTGTCCCTCCCACCGGAAATGGCGATCGTGCCTCCGGCCGGACCGAAGGCTCCCGTGGCGGTAGGATGACGAAGGGACGAGGGTCCTGAAATAGGACCATGGTGGATCAGACGTTGGTCGGGCGGTTGCAGTGCCGACTGATGGAAGACCTGCTGCAGGCCGCACGGGCCGAGGCGGCACGCCGTCACACGCCGAAATCCTCGCGAAAGCGATCGATCTGATGCATGCGCTCGTGCAGGATCGTGACGATGCCGATATCCCCATTGCCGAGCCTGCGCCAATAGACGAAGTGTCTTTCGTATCGGAAGACGTACCCTTCAACGCCGAACGCCGCCGGAACCGGGCGCGACGTCACCGCATGCGTTTCGATCTTGTCGAAGGCTGCGAACAGCCCGGTGACGGAGCGATCAGCCTGTTCGGTACCCCACCGGTCGCGCGTGTAGCGATAGATCTCGTCGAGGCGGTAGGACGCCGCCTCCTGAACGCGAACCGCCGCCATCCCTCGGTCAGGCCTTGTTGCGCGCGATCACCTCGGCTGCCGTCAGTGAATGGTAGGTCGACTCCGGGGTGGCGAAGGCGCGGGTCAACTCCGCCTTCAGCCGATCGAACGCCTCTCGTTCGGCCCGTTCCTTGTCGCGTCGGATCAGGTCGCGGATGTACTCGCTGACGTTCTCATAAGCGCCGGTTTCGCTGACATTGGCCGCCACGAAGTCGCTGAGGGCGCCGCTGAGACGGACGGTCATCGTCGTGGTGCGGGACATGCGGGGTCTCCATGACCGAGGGTGTCTTCAAGATAACCCATATTGCACACGCCACAAGGCTCGGTGCCTGTTATGGCGCGGTGGTTCCGCGGCACAAGAGCTGCTCGGCCGGCACGATGGCGTCGGAGGGCGTTTCAGATTGACCGTGAGATCGCTTGCCCTGATCCACTCTGCCGTGGATGCAACGGAGGTCGAGTGAGGAGACGACCGTGACCGATTGGACGGTGCGGCGCGCGTCGCTGCACGATGCCGCGGCCGTGCGCGACTGCCTGGGAGCGGCCTATGCCGAAGCGGCCGGCCGGTTACCGGACCTGCCGTCGATGACCGACGGGGTGGAGGAGGACATCGCCTGCCAAGAGGTGTGGGTGGCCGAGCGCAAGCGGCAGGTGATCGGCGTTGTAATCCTCGCCCCCACCGACGCCTTCATGCACCTCACCAACGTCGCGGTGAGGCCGCAGGCCAGGGGCCTTGGGCTCGGCCGGCATCTCCTGGAACTCGCCCAGTCGGAAGCCCGCCGCCATGGTCTCGGTCAGCTCCGCCTGGCCACCCATGCCGGAATGACGGAGGCGGTGGCGCTGTACCGTCGAACGGGGTGGGAAGAGACCGAACGGAACGGCAACAAGATCCTGATGGAGAAGGCTATCGAGCGCTGAGGAAGGCCCGCCGCTGACCAACCGGGACAACGATCAGCACCGCCCCTACCCCCGCCGCCACAGGCGGGTGCCGAAGGCGACGAGGATGCCGGTCAGGACGGCGGCGAAACCGATCAGGTGGAACGCCTCGATCGGCTCGCCCAGGAGCACGAACGCCGAGACCCCGATGAACACCGGCATCAGGTGGATCGACAGGCCCGTCAGCGTCGGCCCCAGAGCCGCAACCGACTGGTTCCACGCCAGAAACGCGGCGATCGAGGCGAACAGGGCGACGTAGAGGATCGCCGCCAGGCTCACCGGCGCCACCGGCATCGGCCGGTTCCACACGACAACTTCCACCACCAGGAACGGCAGCAGCGCGACCAGCGCCAGGCCGATGGAACCGTACAGGAAGACGACCGGGTTGAGCGCCGCCGGCTTGTAGCGCAGCAGCACCGAGTACAGCGCCCAGTTCACCACCGAGACCAGGATCCACAGATCCCCGCCGGTGAATTCCAGCGCCGCCAGGCGCCCCGGCTCCCCCCGGCAGACGATCCACAGCACGCCCAGCAGCGATACCGCAATGCCGAGCACCTGACGCGGCACCAGCGGATCGCGGGCGATCGCCCAGGCGAACAGCGGGATCACCACCGGGATGATCGAGTTGAGCACGGCCGCGTTCACCGCCGGGGTCGATTGCAGGCCGACATAGACCAGCACGTTGTAGCCGGCGATCCCGAAGCAGCCGGCGGCCAGCAGCACCGGCCAGGCCTGGCGCAACAGCGCCCGCTGCCGCCAGGCCAGGCGGGCGACGAACGGGGTCAGGATCAGGAACGCCAGCAGCCAGCGCCAGAACGCCAGCCCCACCGGCGGCAGCAGCTCGTTGAGGCCGCGGGCCATGACGATGTTGCCGGTCCACAACACCGGCGGGATCAGGAACAGCAGCCACGCGCTGCCGATCATCCGCATCGGCATGGCCCGGCCCGATCAGCCGCGCAGCATCAGGTCGAGGTTCTGGACGGCCGCGCCGGAGGCGCCCTTGCCGAGATTGTCCAGCACCGCCATCACCACCGCCTGATCCCCGGCCGCGTTGCCGAACACATGGATCAGCATGCCATCGGTGTGGTTGAGCAGACGCGGGTCGAGTTCCTTGACGGCCGCACTTTCCTCCGCGGTGGCGACCCGCACCGCGCCCGCCGCCGCCGCGTAGTGAGCGGCCAGGGCGTCCCGCAGATCGGCCGGGCCCGGCGCCCCCGTCAACAGCCGCAGATGCAGGGGCACCTGCACGATCATGCCTTGGGCGAACCGGCCGACCGAGGGCACGAACACCGGCGCCCGATCGAGCCGAGCGCGGGCGGTGATCTCCGGCAGGTGCTTGTGCACAAGGGTCAGGCCGTAGACGAAGAACGGGCTGTCCGTCGCGGCCTCGGCCGTCGGATCCTCCATCCGGGCGATCAGCGCCTTGCCGCCGCCGGTGTAGCCGGAGACGGCGTGGATCGTCACCGGATAGTCCCGCGGCAGCAGCCCCGCCTCCACCAGCGGCCGGAGGATCCCGATCGACCCGGTCGGGTAGCAGCCGGGATTGGCGACCCAGCGGGCGCGCGCGATCGCGTCGGCTTGACCTGGTGTCATCTCGGCAAAACCGTAGACCCAGCCCTCGGCCACCCGATGGGCGGTGCTGGCGTCGATCAGCCGGGTGCCGGCCTCGCGGGTGAGCTCGACCGCCTGCCGCGCCGCCCCGTCGGGCAGGCACAGGATGGCGATGTCGGCCGCGGCCAGGGCCTCGGCACGGGCGACCGGGTCCTTGCGGCGGGCGTCGTCCAGGCGGATCAGGGTGATGTCCGTCCGGCCGTCGAGCCGCTGGCGGATCTGCAAGCCGGTGGTCCCGGCCTCCCCATCGATGAACACCTGGTGCATGTCTTGCCCCTTCGCTCCGGCGAGCGGACGCGCCGTCGGGTCACGATAGTCGGCGGGGACGCCGCGGCGCAGGCGCTGGGACGCTCGGCTGGATTGTGCTAGATGCACACGCCGTTTGCGGCCGCCCGCCCGATGATCCCGGGCACCGTCCCGCGGCGGCCGTCGTGAAGCCGCAGCCGCCGGCGACCTTTCCGAACCGCTACGGAGCGTTGAAACCCATGTCCGACCAGACCGCCATGCGCGTCGAGACCGACAGCCTGGGCGAAATGGAGGTGCCGTCCGACCGCTATTGGGGCGCGCAGACCCAGCGGTCGCTGCAGAACTTCAAGATCGGCGGGGATCGGTTGCCGCAGCCGCTGATACGGGCGCTGGGCATCCAGAAGAAGGCCGCGGCGCTGACCAATATGGGCCTGGGCACGCTCGACCCCCGGCTCGGCAACGCCATGGTCCAGGCGGCCGAGGAGGTGATCGAGGGCACGTTGGCCGAGCATTTCCCGCTCGTCGTGTGGCAGACCGGCTCGGGCACCCAGTCGAACATGAACGCCAACGAGGTGATCTCGAACCGGGCGATCGAGCTGCTCGGCGGCACCATCGGCTCGAAGAACCCCGTGCACCCCAACGACCATGTCAATAGAGGGCAGTCGTCGAACGACACCTTCCCCACGGCCATGCACATCGCCGCCGTCGAGCAGATCGAGCATGAGCTCATCCCCTCGCTCGAGCATCTGCACGCCGCGCTCGCAGCCAAGGTGGAGGCCTTCGCGGCCATCGTGAAGATCGGCCGGACCCACCTGCAGGACGCAACGCCGCTGACATTGGGCCAGGAGTTCTCGGGTTACGCGACCCAGATCAAATACGGCATCGAGCGGGTGAAGGGCACGCTGCCGCGGCTCCTGCACCTGGCCCAGGGCGGCACGGCGGTCGGCACCGGGCTCAACGCCAAGCCGGGCTTCGCCGAGGCGTTCGCTACCCATGTGGCGGAGATCACCGGCTTTGCGTTCGTGACGGCCGAGAACAAGTTCGAGGCGCTGGCGGCGCATGACGCGCTGGTCGAAGCCTCGGGCGCGCTCAACACCCTGGCCACGAGCCTGATGAAGATCGCCAACGATATCCGGCTGCTCGGCTCCGGCCCGCGCTGCGGCATCGGCGAGCTGATCCTGCCGGCCAACGAGCCCGGCTCCTCGATCATGCCGGGCAAGGTCAACCCGACCCAGTCCGAAGCGCTGACCATGGTCTGCGCCCAGGTGATGGGCAACCATGTGACGGTCACCGTCGCCGGCTCGAACGGGCATTATGAGCTCAACGTGTTCAAGCCGGTGATGATCTTCAACGTGCTGACGTCGATCCGCCTGCTGGCCGACGGCGTCCGCAGCTTCGCCGACAACTGCGTGGTCGGCATCGAAGCCAACGAGCCCCGTATCCGCGAGCTCCTGCACGGCTCGTTGATGCTGGTGACCGCGTTGAACCCGCATATCGGCTACGACAACGCCGCCACGATCGCCAAGAAGGCCTATGCCGACGGCACGACGCTGAAGGAGGCCGCCGTGGCGCTGGAACTCTTGACCGCCGAGCAGTTCGACGCGTGGGTGAAGCCCGAATCCATGGTGACCCCGGCATAGGCGCGGCGCTGTCGGGGGTGGTGTGGTTCACCGCTCGGACACGATGTGGTTCACCGCCAAGTCACAATTTGGTTCACCACCAAGGCACAATTTGGTTCACCACCAAGACGCCAAGGTCACCAAGTTTTTATTCACCACGAAGGGCACGAAGAGGCACGAAGGTGGTCGGTCAGATGGCCGATGCTTGAGATCGATGACCGTCGACATCGCCATTCCGGTCAAGCTTCTCAAATTCGAAGCGCGCTTTGCGCGCAGAAAAACATGAATCACCATGAAGATAAGAGATACTGATTCTGCTGAGAAACTTAGAAAGACAATAATTCTTCGTGCTACTTCGTGTTCTTCGTGGTAAATAACCTTGGTGTTCTTTGTGACTTGGTGGTGCATCACCCCTCGGCCAGACATTAAGATCCGTGACCGCCACTTGGTTCACCACCAAGGCACCAAGGTCACCAAGTTTTTATTTACCACGAAGGACACGAAGAGGCACGAAGGCGGTCGGTCAGATGGCCGATGCTTGAGATCGATGACCGTCGACATCGCCATTCCGGTCAGGCTTCTCGAATTCGAAGCGCGCTTCGCGCGCAGAAAAACATGAATCACCATGAAAATGCGAGAGACCGGCTCTGCTGAGAAACTTAGAAATCCAATAATGCTTCGTGCTACTTCGTGTTCTTCGTGGTAAATAACCTTGGTGTTCTTTGTGACTTGGTGGTGCACCACCCCCCGGACCGAGATTAAGGTCCGCGACCGCCACATGGTTCACCACCAAGACACCAAGGTCACCAAGTCTGTTTTTTACCACGAAGGGCACGAAGAGGCACGAAGGCGGTCGGTCAGATGGCCGATGCTTGAGATCGATGACCGTCGACATCGCCATTCCGGTCAAGCTTCTCAGATTTAAAGCGCGCTCCGCGCGCAGAAAAACATGAATCACCATGAAAATGCGAGAGGCCGGTTCTGCTGAGAAACTTAAGAAGCCAATAATTCTTCGTTCTACTTCGTGCCCTTCGTGGTAAATAAACTTGGTGTTCTTTGTGCCTTGGTGGTGAACCACATCGTTACTTGGCAGTAAACCACATCACCCCTCCCCCCGCGGCCGGTGGTGCTGGGCTTCGCTCCTGCTCTGCCCAGCTTACGGTTGGGCGTGGTAGACTGGTACTGGCCGTCACGCGCCTTCGCCGATATCGAGGGGGTGGAGCGGCCACCGGACATCCTTCCTCGTTCCCGGCTCCTGGTTCCCGACCTCCGGCTCCCGACCCCCATGCCTCGCGATGCGATCGTCAAGCGCTCGGTGACCTTGACCGGCCACCGCACCTCGCTCTCCCTGGAACAGCCGTTCTGGGAAGGGGTGAAGCGGCTGGCGGCGGCTCGCGGCCTGTCGGTCAACGCCCTGGTGGCCCAGGTCGACCGCTCCCGGCTGACCGCCGACGGGCTGCCGCCGAACCTGTCGAGTGCCTTGCGCCTGCTGGTCCTGCGCGCCGCCCTGTCGGGGGAGCTGGAGGGAGAGTTCTGACCCTGCGGCCGGGCGTCACGGGTGCTGCCGGCACTGCTGGGATCGCCGCGCCGCCGCTCTATCTTGAGGCTCATGACCCGGACCGACGCCATCACCGTCTATTACGACGGCCTCTGCCCGCTGTGCCGGAAGGAGGTCGCGTTCTATCGGCATCTCGACCGGCGCGGCCGGCTGGCCTGGCTCGATGTCGCTCCCGCCGACGCCGAGCTGGGCGATGCCCCCCTATGCCGGGCCGATGCGCTGGCCCGGCTGCACGCCCGGCTGCCGGACGGCCGGATGGTCTCCGGCGCGGCTGCGTTCCTGACCATCTGGTCGGCGATCCCGGTGCTCACGCCCTTGTCCTGGCTGCGGCTGCTGCCCGGCATGCCGTGGCTGCTGGAGCGCGGGTACCGCGGGTTCCTCAAGATCCGGCCGTGGCTGACCGGCCGTCGGCCCGATGCGGACGACACCGTGTGCGGCCGGCTGTAGCGTCTCCCCGACCCGATGGCCCATATCGTCTGGTTCAAGCGTGATCTCAGGGTAACCGATCACGCGCCGCTCGCCATGGCGGCGGCGCGGGCGGCCCAGGACGGAAAGCCGCTACCGGCTTGCCCAGGCGGCCAGGCGCTTTAGGAACGCTTCGCCCTTGGCCATCTGGTCGAGGCTGACGAACTCGTTGGGCTGATGGGCCTGGGCGATGTCGCCGGGGCCGATCACGACGGTGGAGATGCCGGCGTTCTGGAACAGGCCGCTTTCGGTGCCGTAGGGCACCACACCGGCCTGGTTGGCCCCGCTTAGCTGCAGGGCCAGCGCCTCGGCCGCCCCGCCGGGCTCGGGTCTGAGACCGGGGACCGTCGCCATCTCCTTGACCTCGATCGCGGTATCCGGCCAGCGCGCGCGCAGCTTGGGCTCCACCACCCCGCGGATATGGCCGAAGATCTCGGCCAGCACCGCGTCGGCATCCTCTTCGGGCAGGTTGCGGTAGTCGAAGCTGAACCAGGCCTTCTTGGGAATGATGTTGAAGGCGGTCCCGGCCTCCAGCATGCCGACGTTGAAGCTCGAATAGGGCGGGGTGAACCGGCTGCCCGCCAGAGGCGTGGCGCGGGCCCGGTCCTGCAGCGACGCGATGAAGGCGATGATCTCCCCGGCTGCGAAGCTGGCGCTCGCCCCGTCGTCGGGCAGGGCGGAGTGCGCCTCCTTGCCGTGCACGGTGACGATATAGGCATAAGCCCCCTTATGTGCGTTGACCGGCCGCATCATCGACGGCTCGCCGACGATGCAGATCGCCGGCAGCGGCCGGTTCCGGGCCACATGGTCGACCATCGCCGGGGCGCCCAGGCAGCCGACTTCCTCGTCATACGAGATCGCCAGGTGGATCGGCCGGGTGAGGCGGGTCGCCTTGAACAGCGGCACCGCCGCCAGGGCCAGGGCGACGAAGCCCTTCATATCACTGGTGCCGCGGCCGTAGAGCCTGCCGTCCTTCTCGGTCAGCCGGAACGGATCGGTGTCCCAGGCCTGGCCTTCGACCGGGACCACGTCGCTGTGGCCGGACAGCACCACCCCGCCGGCCCTGTCGGGGCCGATCGTGGCCCACAGATTGGCCTTGGTCCCGTCGGCGTTCGGCAGGATCTCCGCCTCCACCCCGTGGCCGCGCAGATAGTCGGCGACGAAGTCGATCAGCGGCCGGTTCGGATTGGCGGAGACGGTGTCGAAGGCCACCAGCCGGTCGAGCATCTCGATCGGGGTGACGGTGCGGGCCTGGGCGGCGGTGGCGGGCCGGTGCGTGTCCATGGGCGTCAGCTTACGGCCCGGCGGCCGGGGGCCGCAATCGCCTTGGCCCGGACCGCGGGTCGGATCTGCAGCGCACGATCCGATCGCCTGCGAGCCCGGACGGGTGGTTTCCTGTCGCCGCCCGGCACAGGGTCACGTTGACTTGAAGCAAGGCGCATGCCTAAGGTCGCGGCATGCTGCGGTGCATCATTCCGCCGGAACGGGAGCCGGCGGGCGGGGCGGGATCGGCCCGACCCCGCGCTACCGGGCGCAACGATAGAAGGGGCAGTCGGGTTATGATCGAGACGATCGGGGTCATCGGTGCCGGCCAGATGGGCGGCGGCATCGCACAGGTCAGTGCGCAGGCCGGGTTGACGGTCCACCTCCTCGATGTCTCTGACGATCTCCTCGCCAAAGCCCGGGCCGGTCTCGGCAAGCAGCTCGATCGGCAGATCAGGAAAGGCCGGATCGGCGAGGACGACAAGGGGCGGATCCTGGGCCGGGTCCATACCGGCACCGACTACGCGGTGTTCGGCGGCTGCGATCTGGTGGTCGAGGCGGCGACCGAGAACGAGGACGTCAAGCGCGCGATCTTCAAGCAGCTCACCCCCTATCTGGGGGAGCGGACGCTGGTCGCCACCAACACCTCCTCGATCTCGATCACCCGGCTGGCCGCGATCACCGACCGGCCCGAGCGGTTCATCGGCATGCATTTCATGAACCCGGTGCCGGTGATGAAGCTGGTCGAGATCATCCGCGGCATCGCCACCAGCGACGAGACCTATGCGGCCGTCAGGGACCTGGCCGAGCGGCTGGGGAAGACCACCGCGGTGTCGGAGGACTTCCCCGCCTTCATCGTCAACCGCATCCTGCTGCCGATGATCAACGAGGCGGTCTACACCCTGTATGAAGGTGTGGGCTCGGTCACGGCGATCGACACGGCGATGAAGCTCGGCGCCAACCACCCGATGGGCCCGCTGGAGCTGGCGGACTTCATCGGCCTGGACACGTGCCTGTCGATCATGAACGTGCTCTATGACGGCCTGGCGGACAGCAAGTACCGGCCCTGTCCGCTCCTGGTGAAATACGTCGAGGCCGGGTGGCTGGGCCGCAAGGTCGGCCGCGGTTTCTACGACTATTCCGGCGAAACCCCGGTGCCGACCCGCTAGAGCATCCTGCGTCCTAACGGACGCAGATAGGATGCTCTAAATCTTTGAAATAGATCAACTTATCTGCGTTCAGATGAGTCCATTTGAACGCAGGTTGATCTAGGCGGCGGAACCGGTGCAGGTGTCC
>JANQKE010000061.1 GCA_028281265.1 Alphaproteobacteria bacterium
CAGTTGCCCACGGGTCGCATCGGGTTGGCGTGTGCCGGCCGCCCGCTGCGTTGCGCCGCTTGCCCGATGGCACCCCATCGCGCGGCGCGACCCGCCTCCACGGATCGATCCGGCACACGCCAACAGATCGACCCGATAGTCCCTGAAAACGCTCTAGAGGTCTTGATGATCGCGTCCGACCAGCGATCGAGCCGGCTCGGCCTGGTTCTGCTCGCTCCGTTGAGCCTCTGGCTCGCCACCACGTTCGCCGTGCCGATGGGTACGGTCGGGCTGCTGAGCCTGCAGGCCGACACGTCCATCTTCGCACCGCTGTCGCTGGATCTGACCGTGCGGCACCTGGGGGCGGTGCTGACGGACCCCTACTATCTGGAGATCCTCGCCCAGACCCTGTGGATCGGCGCTCAGGTCACGCTGTGGTCGGCGCTTCTGGGCGTCCCCATCGCGCTGTGGCTGTCACGGGTGCCGCCGAAATGGCGGTCGATGGCCGTGGCGATCGTGCTGATCCCGCTGCTGACCAATGTGGTGGTCCGCAGTCTCGGACTGTTGCAGGCACTCGCCCCCGACGCGCCGCTGCCGGCGTTGCTGGCGCTGCTGACCGGGCAGGATCGGGTGAACCTTCTGTTCACCGATTTTACCGTGATCGTCGCCCTGGTGCAGGTGTTCTGCCCGTTCCTGATCATGGCGGTCTATGACGGTCTGACCGGGATCGACCGCCGGGTGGATGAAGCGGCGGAAAGCCTCGGCGCGCCGCCGATCGCCCGATTCTGGACCGTCACCCTGCCCCTCGCCCTGCCGGGCTTGCGCGCCGGTGCTACGATCGTCTTCCTTCTGGCGACAACGGCCTACGTCTCCGCGACCCTGCTGGGCGGCAAGCAGGTCTGGGTGGCCGGCATGGTGGTCTACGAGGAAGCGCTGCAGATCCTCAACTACCCCGGCGCCAGTGCGGTGGCGGTGGTGCTGATGCTGTGCTGCGTCGTGGCCACGGTGCTGATCAACCGGGGGTTCGGGCTGTTTCTGCCGTGGCTCGTGAACCGCCCCCGCACGCTGCCCCGGGCCGAGCCGCTTCCGGACAGCGCAGCGCAGGCACTGGAGTTCCTGGGCCCTTGGGTCGGCCGGGCGCTGTTCCTGGCCGGGCTGGCGTTGTTGACCTTCCCGCTGCTGCTGGTGGTGATCAACTCGGTCAACGACGTCCCGCAAGCGACCGCAGGGACGTGGCAAGGCTTCACGACCCGCTGGTACGCGATGGTGCTGCTCGAAGGCAGCGCCTATATCGACAGCGCCGTCATCTCCGCCCGGCTGGCCGTGACCGCCGCGGTGATCGCGCTCGCTCTGTCGGTCCCGGCCGCCTTCGCCCTGGTGCGGCACAGTCCGGCCGACCCCGACCTGCTGGCGTCGGTCTACATACTGCCGCTGGCCTTGCCGGGCATCGCGTTCGCGCTGGGCATTCTCAAGCTCTTGCAGATCTTCGTCGCCATCCCGCCGTTCTGGGGGCTGGTGATGGTACACGTCGTGCTGATCAGCCCGTTCACCCTGGCGATGCTGCGGACGGCCGTCCTCAATCTCGACCTCGCCCAGGAAGAAGCGGCTCAGGGTCTCGGCGCCGGCCCCGTCCGGACCTTTGCCTTGGTCACCCTGCCCGGCCTCGCCCCGGGGCTGACGGCGGCCGGCATCATCGCCTTTCTGATCTCTTTCGGCGAGGTGACGGTGACCGCGTTCCTGACCACCGCAAGACTTCAGACCCTGCCGGTACGGATCTATGCCGACATACAGTTCGACGTCCTGCCGACGGTCAACGTCGTCTCCACCCTGCTGATCCTCGCCACCATCGCCGTTCTCGCCCTGGTCAACCGCCTGGTCCCGCTGGAACGGGTCTGGCACCGGTAGAAGGACCGCCCCGGCCGCGATCGGGACCGGGGAGCTCCCGGCGCCGCCGGCCTATCGGCGGACGGCGCCGTCCGGCCGGGGCCGGTTCGCGGCCTCGAACGCGCTGATATCGGCCTCCAGGCTCAGGGTCAGGCTCAACTCATCCTGACCGGCCACCAGCATCGCCTTGCGGAAACCGTCGATCTCGAAGCGATGCACCGCACCGCCGGGCAGCCGCACCGTCTGATCCGGCACGTCGACGGTGACCGTCTGGCCGGGCGCGCGGGCGAGACGGTCGAGAAGCGTCGTGACGACGGCCTCGGGCAAGCGGATCGGCAGCACGCCGTTCTTCAGCGCGTTCGCATAGAAGATATCGCCGAAGCTGGGTGCGATCAGGACCCGGAAGCCGCTGTCGGCCAACGCGTAGACGGCTGCCTCCCGCGATGAGCCGCAGCCCAGATTATCGGCGGTCACGAGGGTATCCGCACCCCGGGCCGCCGGCTGGTTGAGCGGAAAGTCCTCGCGCAGGTCACCGCCCTCCCCCCGCCGCATGTCGTGGAGGAGGAACCGGGCATAGCCTTCCTCGCGCGGGGTGCTCATGAACCGGGCCGGAATCAACTGATCGGTATCGATGTTCGCGATCGGCAGACCGACAGCCCGGCCGGTGTGAGTGGTCAGAGGCTCCCGCATGATCAGGCCACCATGCCGTCGGGCAGGGGCGACAGCGGCAGCGTCCGGACATCCGTCAACCGGCCGGTCACGGCCGCGGCGGGGGCCATGGCCGGGCTCATCAGATGGGTCCGCGCCCCGGGGCCCTGGCGGCCGCGGAAGTTGCGGTTGGTGGTCGAGGCACAGCGGTCCCCCGCCGGCACCAGGTCGCCGTTCATGCCGACGCACAAGGAGCAGCCGCTTTCCCGCCACTCGGCCCCCGCCGCGGTGAACAGACGGGCCAGACCCTCCCGCTCGGCCTGACGCTTGACCGCGGTCGACCCCGGCGAGATCAGCATCGGCACCGCGACGCGCCGGCCCGCGACGATGGCGGCGGCGGCGCGCAGATCCTCGATCCGCGCATTGGTGCAGGAGCCCAGGAACACCCGGTCGACCGGCAGACCTTCCAGCCGCTGGCCGGGCGAAAGCCCCATATAGTCGAGCGTCTTCCGGTCAGCCGCCTGCGGCACGGCACCGGTGATCGGAACCACCTCCTGGGGGCTCGTACCCCAGGTGACGGACGGGGCGACCATCGCCGCCTCCAGGCTCACCTCCCGGTCGAACACGGCATCGCGGTCGCTGGCGAGGTCGAGCCAGTCCTCGGCGGCCCGTTCGAAGGCGGCTCCTTCCGGCGCCATGGGCCGGCCCCGAACATAGGCGATCGTGGTTTCGTCCGGGGCGACCATTCCCGCGCGGGCCCCGGCCTCGATCGACATGTTGCAGATCGTCATCCGACCCTCCGCGGACAGGGACCGGATGGCCGTCCCGGCATACTCGATCACATGGCCGGTGGCACCGGCGGTACCGATGGTTCCGACCAGGTTGAGGATCAGATCCTTGGCGGTCACCGCCGGCTGCAACGCACCGTCGACGGTGATCCGCAGCGTCTTCGGCCGGGCCTGCCACAGGGTCTGGGTCGCCAGCACATGCGCCACCTCCGACGCGCCGATCCCGAAGGCCAGGGCCCCGAACGCACCGTGGGTAGCGGTATGGCTATCGCCGCAGACGATGGTCAGTCCCGGCAGGGTGATGCCGAGCTCCGGCCCGACGACATGGACGATCCCTTGATGGGGGTCGCCCAGATCGAACAGCCTGACATGATTGGCGGCGGTGTTGGCCCGCAGCCGCTCGACCATCGCGGCGATCGCGGGATCGGCGATCGGGCGGTCCCGGCCGGTCGTCGGCACATAGTGATCGGCGATGCCGAACGTCAGATCCGGCCGGCGGACGGCCCGGCCAAGCGCCTTGAGCTTGCCATAGGCATGGTGGCTGCCCTCATGGGTGAAGTGCCGGTCGATATAGAGCAGATCCATGCCGCCGGAATGCCGATGCACGACATGGCGGTCCCAGATCTTGTCCAGCAGGGTGCGTGGCGGTTCGGTCATCCGATCCCCCCCTTCGCCCGGAGAGCCGCGATCGCGTCCGCCCCCAGGCCCAGCACATCGGTCAGGACCGCGTCGGTGTCGGCTCCCAGGCTCGGGGGCGCACGCCGATAGCTGACGGGCGTTTCGGACAGGTTGAGCGGGTTGGCGACGGAAGGCACGCAGCCCAGCCGGTCGTCCGGCAGATCGAGCTTGAGCCCATGGTCGACCACATGCGGGTCGGCGAACACCCGGTCGAGCGGGTTGATCGGCCCGCACGGCACGCCCACCGCCTCGAGCACCGCAATCCAGGCGTCGGTCGTGCGCGCCGCGACGACACCGGCCACCAGCGGGATCAAGGCGGCCCGGTTGGCGACCCGGGCGCGGTTGGTGGCGAACCGGTTGTCCGACGCCCATTCGGGATGGCCCGCCTCGCTCGCGAACCGGCGGAACTGCTCGTCATTGCCGACCGCCAGCACGATGTGGCCGTCCAGGGTGGCGAACGCCTGATAGGGGACGATGTTGGGATGGGCGTTGCCGAGCCGGCCCGGCGGCTTGCCGCCGACCAGATAGTTCAGCGCCTGGTTCGCCAGGGTGGCGACCTGCACGTCCATCAGGGCGAGATCGATGAACTGGCCCCGTCCGGTCCGCTGCCGGTGCGCAAGCGCCGCAAGCACGCCGATCGTGGCGTACAGGCCCGTCATGACGTCGGCCAGGGCGACGCCGACCTTGACCGGCCCGCCGCCGGGCCGGTCATCGGGCTCCCCGGTCACCGACATCAGCCCGCCCATCGCCTGGATCATGAAGTCGTAGCCGGCCCGGGCGGCATAGGGACCGGACTGCCCGAAGCCGGTGATCGCGCAGTAGATCAGGCTCGGGTTGACCGTCGCCAGGCTCCTGTAGTCGAGGCCGTACTTGGCCAGCCCGCCGACCTTGAAGTTTTCCAAGAGGATGTCGGACTTCGCCGCCAAGTCCCGCACCAGCGCCGCACCGTCCGCGGTGGTGATGTCGATGGTCGCCGACCGCTTGTTGCGGTTGGCGGCGAGGAAGTATGCGCTCTCCTGGGCGTCGGTGCCGGCCGGCCCGTGATGGAACGGCGGACCCCAACCGCGGGTGTCGTCACCCTGACCGGGCCGTTCGATCTTGATGACCTCCGCGCCCAAGTCGCCGAGGATCTGGCTGGCCCAGGGGCCCGCCAGAATGCGGCTGAGATCCAGGACCCGGATGTTGCTGAGGGGGCCGTCGTTCATGCCGGTGCCTTGGTGCTCCGCGCCTGGAGGAACGCAACCGCCTCGGCACAGGTCATGGTCGGGCTGATCGAGCCGAGCACCCGCACCGAGGCGTCATGCAGGTCGTCCTTGAAGGCGGCACACCCGTCGGTCAGCAGGATGGTGTCGAGGTTGCGGACATGGGCATCCCGCAAGGTGCTCGCGACCCCGCCATTGGTGACGATACCACACACCATCAGCCAGACGATCCCGGCGCGGGCCAGCACGAACTCCATCCGGGTCTGGTAGAAGGCGGAGTAAGCCACCTTCTCGACCACGAAATCCGCCGGCTGCAGCGTGTCGACGAGCCGGTGCCCCCAGGCGCCGGGGCAGAAATCGCCCTTCGCCAGAAACGGGCGGAGCCGCTTGAGGTGATCGGCGATCATCGGCTCGCCGCCGCGACCGGGCACCAGAGTGAACTGGGTGGAAATGACGGCCCCGCCGGCCGACCGCATCGCCTCGGCCACCGGCTTGACCCGGTCCGGCAAGGCGGCGATCGCCGGTGCCGTGGTGCCGGACCGCCCGTAAGCACCGTCGGGGTGCAGGAAGTCGTTCTGCAGGTCGACGATGAGCAACCCGGCCCGGGCCGGATCGAATGCGGTCAAGTCGGCCATGGCTCAGATGTCCTCCCCCACCCGGGTGATGATCAGATTGCCGAACCGATCGACCTGTCCGATCAGCCCGGGATCAATGAAGATGGTCGTATCCGGCTGCTCCAGGATCGCCGGGCCGCCGATCTGCGCACCGACCGGCAGGGTCAACCGGTCATAGACGGCCGTGTCGTGCCACCCGCCGCCGGCGTAGACGGGTCGGCTGCCCCGCTGCGCCTGGCCGACGGTGCCGCCGGCCTTGGGTGCCAGGACCGTAAGGTCGAATTTCGGCCGCCGCCCGACCACCGCGGTGCGGACGTTGAGCAACCGCGGCACGCCGCCGGCCAGCAGGCGGCCATAGACCGACCGGTAGGCCGTATCGAACGCCTCGGCGATCGCCGCCCGGTCGAAAGGCCGGACGTCGCCATCCGCGCTCACCGCTTTGGCGAACGGAACGATCACCGTGTGGGTCTGGCCGACATAGGCCATGTCTAATTCGACGATGGTGTCGAGCCGCTCCAGCGCCACGCCGGCATCGGCCAGCAAGCCCCGGCCCTCGGTCGACTGGGCGTCGATCGCCTGGGCCAGGGTCTCGATGTCGACCGTCGGGACGGTGGCGTTGATGGTCTGCACGAAATCATGCCGCATATCCGCGATCACGCAGCCCAAGGCACTGGTCACGCCCGGATAGCGTGGCACCAGCGCCTGGCCGAGGCCGACCTCCTCCATCAGCGCGCCGACATGCAGGGCCCCGCCGCCGCCGAACGGCATCAGCGCGAAACGCTTGGGATCGTAGCCACGCTCGATCGACACCAGGCGGATGGCCCCGGCCATCCGGGCATTGGCGACCAGGATGATCGCTTCGGCCGCCGCCAGCGCATCGAGACCGAGCGGATCGCCGACATGGGTCTTGATCGCCTGGATCGCCGCCCGCCGGTCGAGCTTGTCGAGCCCGCCGCCGATCGGCTGCTCGGCATTGATCCGCCCCAGCACGACATTGGCATCGGTCACCGTGGGGCGATCGTTGCCCTTGCCGTAGCACACCGGGCCCGGGGTCGAGCCCGCGCTCTCGGGACCGATGTTGAGCATCCCGCCCTTGTCGACCGAGGCGATCGAACCGCCGCCGGCGCCGATCGTGGTGATCTCGATCATCGGCGTGCGCACGACCATGCCGTAATCGATGCTGGTCTGCGGGCTCAGCACCGTCCGGCCGTCGGCGATCAGGGAGACGTCGAAGCTGGTCCCGCCCATATCGCCGGTGATGACGTTGGCGAACCCCGCCGCCTGGGCGATGTACCCGGCGGCCATCACCCCGGCCGCAGGGCCGCTGAGAGCGGTGCGGACGGGCAGCCGCTTGGCGGTGTCGACCGACATCACCCCGCCGTTGGACTGGACGATCAGGAACTCGCCGCCGAAACCGTCGCCCTTCAGCGCCGATTCGAGCCGGCCGAGATAGCCGCCGATCTCGGGCTGCAGATAGGCGTTCAGCGCGGTGGTCGAGAACCGCTCGAACTCCCGGATCTCCGGCAGGATCTCGCTGCTGGCGGTGACATGGTCGTTGGGCCACAGCGCCCGGACCGCCGCCGCGGCCGCCCGCTCGTTGGTCGGGTTGGCATAGGCGTTGACGAACAGGACGGCGACCGCCTGGCAACCCGCATCGATCAGCGCCCGGGCGGCGCGCTCGACCGCCGCGATGTCCACGGGCACGTGCATCGTGCCGTCAGCCAGGATGCGTTCCGGAACTTCGAGCCGCAGGTCGCGTGGGACGATCGGCTCGAACCGGCCCCACAGGCCCCAGGTCCTGGGCCGATCCCGACGCCGCATCTCCAACACGTCGCGGAAGCCCTCGGTGGTGATCACGCCGATGCGGGCGCCTTTGCGCTCCAGCAACGCGTTGGTACCGGCGGTGGTTCCATGGACGACGGTCGCGATGGTCTGCTTGTCGGAGGCCTGCTGGCCGATCCCCGCCAGGAACCCCACCGACTGATCGGGCCGACTGGTCGGGACTTTCGCGACACCGGCGGTGTTGGTGTCCTCGTTGAGGAAGAAGACGTCCGTAAACGTGCCGCCGACGTCGACCCCGATGATCAGGCCCGTTTCAGCGCGGTGCGACAGCCGCGTCGTTTCGGCGGTCATGCGCCATTCCCTTTGAAACCGTAATCCCGCACCGCCGCCTGGGGCGATACATAGCCCAGGCGCAGATCCCGCGCGATCGCCGCGGGGTCGCGCTCCGCCACCGGTCCGTATCCGCCGCCGCCCGGGGTCTCGAGCCGGATGCGCCGGCCCCGCTCAAGGGGGATGCCGACCATCTTCGAGACCATCGGCGGTCGGTGCCATCCGGCCTCGGTCTGATAGGAGAAGCGGTTGAGCGCCGCGGGCGCGCCGCCGATCACGCCCTGGGGCGGGGCCTTGCCGCGTTCGCCGAACAGGAACGCCTGGCCTTCCTCCTCCAACAGCTCGATCTCGTAGACCGCGCCCAGACCGCCCCGGTGCCGGCCCGGTCCGCCGCTATCGGGTCGCAGGGCCCATTGGGTGAAGATCACCGGATAGGCCGCCTCCAGGATCTCGACCGGCGGGATCGTGGCGGTGGAGATCGGGGCGTTGCCGTGGTTGAGGCCGTCCCCCTCCGGGTTGCCGCCCAGCCCGCCGCCGTAGAAGCTGAACATCACCCAGCGGCGGCCGTCCGTCCGGTGCCCGGCCAGGGAAAGCGCGTTGATCGTACCATAGGCGTTGCCGTTGACCCGTTCCGGCGCGATCTGAGCGAAGGCGGCGAACACGACGTCGATCATCCGCAAGATGGTCTCGGTGTAGCCGCCGACGGGCTTCGGAAAGGTCGCCGCCAGCATGGACGGTTCGGGGATCACGAAGTCGATCGGCCGCATCACCCCGGCATTGGCCGGCAATTCCGGAAAGATGTGCTTCATCGCCACGTAGCAGCAGGCGATCGACGTCGACCGGCTGATGTTGATCGGGCCGGCCACCGGCGGGGCGGAGTCGGTGAAGTCGAGCGTCAGACGGTCACCCTGGATGGTGAGGGTCAGCCTGATCGGTAGCGGCACGTCGTCGATGCCGTCGTTGTCGAGGATGTCCTCGGCCGCCCAGGTCCCGTCCGGCAGCGCCGCGAGCTCCGAACGCATCAGCGCTTCGGCCCGGTCGGACAGGGCGTCCAGGGCCGACCGCACCGTCTCCGCCCCATACTCGGCCAACAAGGCGTCCAGCCGCCTGGCGCCGAGGTCGAGCGCATTGAGCTGGCCGTTGAGGTCACCGAAGGCCGATTGCGGCTGGCGGCTGTTGGTCAGCAGGATGTCGACGATGTCCTGCTGCAAGGCCCCGCCGCGGACCAGCTTGACCGGCGGGATCACCACCGCCTCCTGAAACGCTTCGGTGGCCACCGGATTGTAGTTGCCGGGCACGTTGCCCCCGACATCGTGCCAATGCCCGACCGAGGCCAGGTGGCAGAACACGGCGCCTTCGTGGAAGTAAGGCCGGACCAGTCGCATGTCCGAGAAATGGGTGCCGCCCTCGTACGCCTCGTTGAAGACGTAGACATCGCCGTCGGTCAGATCGCCGTCCCGGGCGGCCTTGTCGATCACCGCCTTGACCGCGAACGCCATCACACCGACGAAGATCGGCAGGCCGGACTTTCCCTGCACCAGGGTCGCGCCGGTGTCGGCGTGATAGAGGCCATGGCTGGCGTCATGTGCCTCGGCGATGATCGGATTGAACGCGCTGCGGAACAGTGTGGCATCCATCTCGTCGGCGATCTGCTCCATCCGACCGGCGAGCACGGCCAGAGTGACGGGATCCAGTGTCTTGGTCATCGGGAGATCCCCCGGATTGATGCGGTTATCATCGGCACCGTTTGTGGCTTTCGGAACATTTCCCGTTGCGCGTCCAACGGTGGCCTGTATGTTTCAGGGACGCATGAGCTGTCTACTAGAAAAGACAGTTGCGTGACCACACCATCAGGAGCGCCGCTGCCGTGCCCCCGCCCGCAACAACGGAAAGCCTGGAGCCGACAAAGGCGCAGCGTGTCTTTCTGCTGCTGCGCGACGCGATCACCAACGGGGACTTCGCTCCCGGCAGCTATCTGCCCGGCGAGCCGAAGCTGGGGGATATCTACGGCGTGTCCCGGGTGACCGTCCGCAAGGCGTTGGCGGAACTGGACCGGGCCGGGCTGATCGAGCGGCGCCCGGGCGCAGGCACGATGGTCAAGCCGCGCCAGGTGCCCAGCGGGGAGATGGTGGCCGACTTCGCCAACGTGCTCGGTGCGTTGGTGGAGATGGGCCGCAACACCGGCGTCCGGCTGTTGCAGTTCGGTTTCGGCATGCCGCCGGCGGACGTGCAGCGGGCACTGCGGCTGCCGGACGGCGAACGGACCCAGCGGTCGATTCGGGTCCGGCTGATCGACGGGGAGCCGTTTTCCTACCTCTTGACGCACGTCCCCGAAGCGATCGGCGTCACCTATTCGGAAAGCGATCTGGCGTCCACACCGCTGCTGACCCTGCTGGAGCGGTCCGGCGTCAAGGCCGACCATGCCACCCAGACCGTCGGTGCCGCGCTCGCCACGCCGACGACGGCCGACGCGCTCAGCATCTCCGTCGGTTCGCCGCTCTTGGCGCTAACCCGAACGGTGTTCGATCCCGATGGCTACGGGATCGAACATCTGACGGCCTTCTACCGGCCCGACCGCTACAGGCTGCAGATGACCTTGGCGCGCCGCGGAGGAGCGGAGGATCGCCACTGGGCGCCGACTCTGGCGACCCCCCAGCCGCTCGGATCGGATTGAGCCCTCGGTCGTAAGCCACCCCGGACCGATCCGTTCCTCAAAGGAACGCCCCCTTCACCCCGGATCAGACCCGAACCCAAATACTTGTGATCCTCAACGGTACATCGTGATGCTATGAAAGCCCATCGGAAGCGTCCGAATGCATTGAGCATCATTCCCTCGCCGCCCCATGGCCCTGTCGGGGCGCCGGCACCGCCAGCACGGTATCCAACGTGGTTTCTCCTCTTCCTTCCTTGAGAACGCGGCTGCATCGGCCGCAAATCCTAGTATCGCCGGGGGTCTATGATGGGCTGACGGCCAGTCTGGCCGAAGCGGCCGGCTTCGAAGCCGTCTACCTGTCGGGGGCGGCCGTGGCCTACACCCGCCTGGGGCGGCCCGATATCGGCCTGACCACCGCGACCGAAATGGCGGATACCTGTGCGTTGATCCGCGACCGGATCGGCATCCCGATCGTGATCGACGGGGACACCGGCTTCGGCAACGCGCTCAACGCCCAGCGCACGGTGCGGGTGTACGAACGCGCCGGCGCCAACGCGATCCAGTTGGAGGATCAGACCTACCCGAAGCGCTGCGGGCATCTGAAGGACAAGAGCCTGATCGCCCCGCAGGAGATGGCGGGCAAGATCAAGGCCGCCACCGACGCCCGGGCCAGTGACGAAACCCTGATCATCGCCCGCACCGACGCGATCGCGGTGGAGGGGTTCGACGCGGCTCTGGACCGGGCGGCCCTGTATGTCGAGGCCGGTGCGGATGTGCTGTTCGTCGAAGCCCCGCGGACGCAAGAGCAACTGGGGATCGTCACCGCGAAGTTCGGCGGTCGCGGTGTGCCGCTGATGGCGAACATGGTCGAGGGCGGCGACACGCCGCTGATGGACGCGCCCGCCCTGCAGGATCTCGGTTTCTCGCTGGTGATCTTCCCGGGCGGCATCGTGCGCGCGATGGCCCGTACCGCCCAGGCCTATTACGAGAGCCTGCACGCTCACGGCACGACCGCCCCGTTCCGGAACCGCATGTTCCAGTTCGGGGAACTGGTTGAGATCGTCGGTACGAGCGAGATGCTGGAAGCCGGCAGGCGCTATGACGGCAATGGCGGCGCCTGAAGGCGCCCGCCACCGTTTCCACCGGAATCCAGAACCGGGTCAGAGATCTGTTTTAGAACAGATAGTTATCCTGTAATCTTGCCACAGTGCCGTAGCTGGAGTTCAAGGCCGCGCCGTAAAGTCGGCCGCCGTTTCCAGCACATCGGCGACGCGCAGCACCGTTTCTTCGTCGAAGGGCCGGCCGATGAGTTGCAGGCCCAACGGCAGCCCGTCATCCCCCAGCCCCGCAGGCACGCTGACACCGGGCAGACCGGCCAGACTCGCCGGCACCGTGAAGACGTCGTTGAGATACATCGCGATCGGGTCGTCCTGCTTGTCCTGCAGCCCGAAGGCGGTGGAGGGCGCGGTGGGCGTCAGCACCGCATCGACGGTTTCGAACGCGTGCGTGAAGTCCCGCGCGATCAGGCTGCGGACCTTCTGGGCCTTGAGGTAATAGGCGTCGTAGTAGCCGGCCGACAGCACATAGGTGCCGATCATCACCCGCCGCTGCACCTCCCGGCCGAAGCCCTCCGCCCGGGTGTTCTCGTACATCTCGACCAGGTTCTTGCCCGGCACCCGCAGGCCGTAGCGGACCCCGTCGTACCGCGCCAGATTGGAGGACGCCTCCGCCGGGGCGACGATGTAGTAGGTCGGCAGCGCGTGGTGCGTGTTCGGCAGGCTGACATCGACGATCTCGGCACCGGCCTGTTTCAGCCAGTCGATGCCTTGCCGCCACAGGGCATCGATCGCCGCCGGCATGCCGTCGACCCGATATTCCTTCGGCACGCCGATCCTAAGACCGCGGATGTCACCGGTGAGCGCCGCCTCGTAGGCCGGCACCGGCCGATCCACACTGGTCGAATCCTTCGGATCGAAGCCGGCCATCGAGCCCAGCATGATCGCCGCGTCCCGTACCGTCCGGGTCATCGGCCCGGCCTGGTCGAGGGAGGAGGCGAACGCCACGATGCCCCAGCGGCTGCACCGGCCGTAGGTCGGCTTGAAGCCGACGATGCCGCAGAAGCTGGCGGGCTGACGGATCGAGCCGCCCGTATCCGTACCCGTCGCGGCCAGGGCCAGCCGGCCCGCGACCGCCGCCGCCGAGCCACCGGAGGAGCCGCCGGGCACCAGATCCGCCTCCGGCGCGTCCCGGCGTCGCCACGGGTTCGTCACCGGGCCGAAATACGATGTCGTGTTCGACGAGCCCATGGCGAACTCATCGAGATTGGCCTTGCCCAGAAGCACCGCCCCGTCACGCCACAGATTCGCGGTCACCGCGCTCTCGTAGGTCGGCACGAAGCCGTCCAGGATGTGGCTGCCGGCGGTGGTCCGTACCCCTTCGGTGCAGAACAGGTCCTTCACGGCGACCGGCAGCCCGTCCAGCGGGCGTGTATCGCCCGCCGCCCGGCGCGCGTCGGCGGCCCTGGCCATCGCCATCGCGCGGTCGGGCGTTTCGCTGATGAAGGCGTTGAGGGTGCGGGCCTTCTCGATCGCGGCGAGGTGCGCCTCGGTCAGCTCCACGGCGGTGAAATCGCCGCGGGCCAGGCCTGTGCGGGCTTCGGCCAGAGTCAAATCGGTCAGAGCGGTCATTGGCGCCAAGGCATTAGGAACGGGTGCACGTCGTCGGAAGCGGCGGGACGACGCTACTCCACCACCTTCGGTACGGCATAGAAGCCGGCCTGGCTGTCGGGCGCGTTGGCCAGCACCCGTTCCGGGTAGCCGCCATCGGCGACCGAGTCGTCCCGACGCCGCAGGCCCTGATGCGCGACCGAGGTCATCGGCTCGACCCCGTCCGTGTCGACCGTCTCAAGCTGCTCCACCCAGGTCAGAATGCTCGACAGCTCCTGCTGCATGCCGGGCACGGCCTCTTCGGGCAGCTTGATGCGGGCCAGATGCGCGATCTTCGCGACGGTGGCCTGATCCAACGCCATGCTACTCAACCACTCCGCTTTGCGGTGGACTTGCCCGGCCGCTGCCGGACCGAGATGTCGGCGACGGCTGAACCGGATGCCGGCCGAGAACCGGTTCCTTGCACAAGGAACGTACCGTCGGAACGCGATGGACGGTATCACCCGCCATGCTGCTGAGCAATATCGACGAGTTGCCTGACCGCTGCGCAGCGGGGACCCGGCTGATGGGGCTGGACGTCGGCGACAGGACCGTCGGCATGGCGATCGCCGACGGGGCTCTGATGCTGGCGAGCCCAGTCGGCACGATCCGCCGCACCGGCACGTTCCGCACCGACGCATCCGCGCTGTTGGCGGCGTTCGACCGGCACCGGGTGGGCGGGCTGGTCTTGGGGTTGCCGGTCAACATGGACGGCAGCGAAGGCCCCCGCTGCCAATCCGTCCGGCAGTTCGCCCGGAACCTGCTCGGCTATCGCGCTCTGCCGATGGCGCTGTGGGACGAACGCTGGTCGACCGTGGCGGTCGAACGCGCCATGATCGACGCCGACCTCTCCCGCAGGAAGCGCAAGCAGAAGGTCGACACCGCCGCGGCCGCCTACATCCTGCAGGGCGCGCTCGACTATCTGGGCACCCGCACCGCCCGGGCACGGTTGGCCGGTCAAGGCGATGCCGACGATGCGGCGGATGAGGACGCGCCATGGCGCTGAGTGCCGTCGTCTATGCAATCCTGCCGGTCTTCCTGTTGATCGTCCTGGGCCTCCTGCTCGCCCGCACCCGCTTCGTGACGGAGAGCTTCTGGGCCCCGGCGGAGAAGATCACCTATTTCATCCTGTTTCCGCCGCTGATCGTCGGCACCCTCGCTACCGCCGAGCTGTCCGTCGCGCGCGTGGCCGAGGCCGCGATCGCCTTGGCCGGCGCGATCGGGCTGATGACGGCCCTGCTGACGCTCATCCGCCGGGTCAGCCGGGAGGCGGTCGACGTGTTCGCCAGCACCGTCCAAGGGTCGGTGCGGATGAACACCTATATCGGCCTGGCGGTCGCCGGCGCCCTGTTCGGGGCCGAGGGCATCACGGCGGCGGCGATCGCCATCGGGGTCATCGTGCCGGTGGTCAACGTGATCTCCGTCCTCGCCCACGGGACGGATGTGAAGCCGGCGGCCCTGGCGCGCCAACTCGCCACCAACCCGCTGATCCTGGCTTGCGTGATCGGGATGGGCCTCAACGCCTCGGGCCTCGGCCTGCCGCCGGTGGTCGGCCCGACGCTCGAGATCCTCGGCCGGGCGGCTTTGACCCTCGGCCTGCTGGCGGTCGGCGCAGCGCTCGATTTCGGCGAGGTCCGGCAGTTCGCCGGCCGCATCGTCGTGACCACCGGGCTCAAGCTCGCCGCCCTGCCGGCGCTGACGGCGGCCTTGTGCCTCTGGATCGGCCTGGACGGCATAACCGCCATCGTCGCCGTCATGTTCAATGGCCTGCCGACCGCCACCAGCGCGTACATCCTGGCCCGTCAACTCGGCGGCCACGCCCCGCTGATGGCCGGCATCACCACGATCCAGACGGCCGTCGCGGCGATCTCCCTGCCGCTGCTGATGGTCGTCCTGGCCGACCTGTTTCCGGTCGTTCCGGCTTGAGGGCCGCGGCATCGGGACCGTGACGGCCAGAGACCGAATCCGCTATCGTCGGTGCTCGCCATGATCCCGCCCCGGCCCGCTTCCGCCCCCCGCCCGGACCTCCCCCGGTTCCGGCACCGCCATCTGCTCGCCATATCGGAGCTGTCGGCCGACGACATCGGCCTGCTGCTCGACACCGCCGACGGCTATGTGGCGGCCAACCGGGCGACCACGGGCAAGGGGACGACCCTGGCCGGGGTGACGGTCATGAACCTGTTCTTCGAAAGCTCGACCCGCACCCGGACGTCGTTCGACCTCGCGGCCAAGCGACTCGGAGCCGACACGGTCAACATGTCGGTCGCCACCTCCTCCATCAAGAAGGGGGAGACGCTGATCGACACCGCGCTGACCCTCAACGCCATGCATCCCGACGTCCTGGTGGTGCGGCATCCGGAGTCGGGAGCGGTGTCGCTGTTGTCGCAGAAGGTCCATTGCGCCGTGCTCAATGCCGGCGACGGCAGCCATGAACACCCGACCCAGGCGCTGCTGGACGCCCTGACCATCCGCCGCCGCCGGGGGGGGATCGAGGGGCTGACGGTGGCGATCTGTGGCGACGTGCGGCACAGCCGGGTCGCCCGCTCCAACATCCACCTGCTGACCACGTTGGGGGCGCAGGTGCGGGTGGTGGCCCCGCCGACCCTGCTGCCAAGCAGCGTGGAACGGTTGGGGGTGTCCGCCCACACCGAGATGCGGGCGGGTCTCGCCGGAGCCGACATCGTCATGATGCTGCGGCTGCAGCGGGAGCGCATGCAAGGCGCCTACGTCCCCTCGGTCAGGGAGTATTTTCGCTTCTACGGCCTGGATCAGGACAAGCTGCGGGCAGCCAAGCCCGACGCGCTGATCATGCATCCGGGCCCGATGAACCGGGGGGTGGAGATCGACAGCACCGTGGCCGACGACATCCAACGCTCGGTCATTCTGGACCAGGTCGAACTCGGGGTCGCGGTCCGCATGGCCTGCCTGGACCTGCTTGTCGACCGGCTCCGCTACGACCGGGCGGCAGGACGGACCGACCGATGACCGCCCTGCCCCAGCCCCCCCGCGCCTATATCGGGGCCCGGCTGATCGACCCGAGCCAGAGCCTCGACACCCGCGGCGGTATCCTGACCGCCAGCGGCCGGATCGTCGAGACCGGTCCGCACGTGACCGCCGAACTGGCGCGCACGGCCGGCGCCGTGATCGTCGACTGCCGGGGTGCCTGCCTGGTACCGGGGCTGGTCGACCTCAGGGTCACCACCGGCGAGCCGGGAGAGGAGCACAAGGAGACCATCGCCACCGCGGCGGCGGCGGCGGCGGCCGGCGGGGTGACGACCTTCGCCTGCCTGCCGAGCACCGATCCGCCGGTCGACACCGTCGAAGCGCTGGAGTTCATCGCCCGCCGGGCCCGGGGCCGCAAAGGCCCCAAGGTCTTCGCCCATGCTTGCGTCACCCGCGGCCGGCGGGGAGCCGATCTGGCCGAAATGGGCCTGCTCGCCGAAGCCGGGGCGGTCGGGTTCAGTGACGGCGACCGGGCGGTGGCCGACCCCGTGATGATGGCACGCGCCCTGGCCTATGCGGCCGCCCACGACCGACCGGTCCTGCAGCACCCCCAAGAGCCGCGGCTGGCGGGGGCCGGGCAGATGCATGCCGGCGAACTCGCCACCCGGCTCGGATTGCCCGGCATCCCGCGGGAGGCCGAAGTGATCCAGATCGAACGCGACCTGCGGCTGGTCACCATGGCCAAGGGGAGGCTGCATCTCGGCCCGGTCACCACCCGGGAGGGGGTCGAGGCGATCCGCGCCGCCAAGGCCCGGGGTGTGGCGGTGACGGCGGACACGGCCCCGTTCTACGTCACCCTGACCGAGACCGACGTCGGCGATTATCGCACGTTCGCCAAGCTCTCTCCCCCTTTGCGCACCGACGACGACCGGGCGGCGGTGATCGCGGGCCTGGCCGACGGCACGATCGATGCCCTGACGTCCGACCACAGGCCCCAGGATGTCGACTCCAAACGCTTGCCCTTCACCCAGGCCGAACCCGGGATGGTGGGACTGGAGACGCTGCTGGTCCTGAGCCTGGACCTGGTGCATCGGGGCCACCTTTCCCTGCCGCGGCTGATCGCGGCTCTGACCGATCGGCCGGCGTCGATCCTGAACGTGCCCGCCGGCACATTGCGCCCCCAGTCGGCCGCGGATCTGCTGCTCCTCGACCCCGACCGGCCGGGCCGGATCGCGGTCGACCGGTTCCACTCGAAATCGAAGAACTCGCTGTATGACGGCCGACCGGTCATGGGTCGGGTGTTGCGCACCGTCGTGGACGGGCGGACCGTCTACGACGCTCCGGACGACTGATACCCGACAAGGCCGACCATGCCGACGCAGCCCGCCGCCCGCCCCCGCCGGTCGTTCCTGTACATGCCCGGCAGCAATGCCCGGGCGCTGGACAAGGGCCGCAGCCTGCCCGCCGACGGGCTGATCCTCGATCTCGAGGACGCGGTCGCGCCGGCCGCCAAGGCCGAAGCCCGATTGGCCGCCGCCGCCGCGGTCCGCAATGGGGGCTACGGGCCGCGCGAGGTGCTGATCCGGGTCAACGATCTCACCACCCCCTGGGGACGCGAGGATCTGATCGCCGCGGCCGGTGCCGGCGCCGACGGCATCGTTCTGCCCAAGGTGGAGAGCGGCGACACGGTCCGCAGGGCCGACCGGATCCTGACCGACGCCGGCGCGCCGCCGACCCTGGGGCTGTGGGTCATGATGGAGACGCCGCGCGGCATCCTGCGGGCCGAGGAGATCGCAGCGGCCACCCCCCGCCTCGCCGGCATGCTGATGGGCACCAACGACCTCGCCAAGGACCTGCAGGTCGCCCACACGCCGCTGGGGCTGCCGATGCTGACCGCCTGCTCCCTGTGCGTGCTGGTGGCCCGGGCCTACGGGCTCGCGATCCTCGATGGGGTGCACCGCGACGTCCATGACGACGCCGGCTTCGCCGAGGCCTGCCGGGAAGCCGTGGACCGCGGCTTCGATGGCAAGACGCTGATCCATCCGCGTACCATCGCCGCCGCCAATGCGGCCTTCGCCCCTTCGGCCGCCGCCCTTCAGGAAGCGCGGCGCATCATCGCCGCGCATCGGGCGGCGGAGGCCGAAGGGCGTGCGGTGGTGCTGGTCGACGGCAAACTGGTGGAGGCGCTGCACGTCGCCCAGGCCAGCCGCCTCGTCGCCCTGGCCGAGGCGATCGCGGCGACCGGCACCCAAGCGTGATCACGCCCTATGGAGCTCGGCGCAGCCGTCAGACCTTGGTCGCCGTGCGACAGGCGGCCCGTTGACAGCTCGATTGTTCGAACCGTAAAGCCCTGGGGCTCTCACCGCCTGGCCTGGATTTCGATGACGCCGGGCGCTTCCACGCCACATACCCGACGGGTCGACAAGATGGCGATGCAAGAGCGGCCGCTGTCGCCGCACCTTCAAGTCTACAAGCTTCCGATCACAGCCCTGACGTCGATCATGCACCGGGCGACCGGTGTGGCGCTGAGCGCGGGGACGGTGTTGCTGGTCTATTGGCTGCTGGCCGCGGCGGCGGGGCCGGCGGCGTTCGCCACCGCGCAAGCGGTGATCGGCAGCGTGTTCGGGCTCCTGCTGCTGTTCGGCTGGTCGTGGGCCCTGTTCTACCACCTGCTGAACGGAGCCCGGCACCTGGTCTGGGATGCCGGCTTCGCCTTCGAGATCAAGCAGGCCGAGCTGGGCTCGCAGATCGTGGTGTTCGGCTCGGTGGCGCTGACGATCCTCGCCTGGATCATCGGCTACGCGATGATGTGAGGAACCAGGATACGTCATGACCACGCAGACTCCCGGCCTCCGCACCAAACTGGGCCGCGCCCGCGGTCTGGGCAGCGCCAAGGAAGGCGCCCACCATTGGTGGATGCAGCGGGTGACCGCCCTGGCCCTGATCCCGCTGGGCCTGTGGTTCATCGCCACGATCGTCGCGCTCGCCGGTGCGGACTACACGGAGGCCACCACCGTCCTGAGCCATCCCCTGGTCGCCGTGCTGATGGTGCTGACCATCATCGCGACCTTCTACCACGCCCAACTGGGCATGCAGGTCGTCTACGAGGACTATATCGGTACCCATTGGCTGCGGTTGACCGTCGATCTGGCCACCAAGTTCGCCTGCTTCGGCCTGGCGGTCGCCGCCATCTTCGCCGTCCTCAAGATCGCCTTCGGAGGGTAGGATACCCATGGCTGCTTCGGCCTCCCCCGCCTACAGCATCGTCGATCACAGCTACGACGTCGTCGTCGTCGGCGCCGGTGGCGCCGGCCTGCGTGCGACCTTCGGCATGGCCGAGAAAGGCCTGAAGACCGCCTGCATCTCCAAGGTCTTCCCCACCCGCAGCCACACCGTCGCCGCCCAGGGCGGGGTGTCGGCGGCGCTGGGGAACATGGGCGAGGACGACTGGCGCTGGCACATGTACGACACCATCAAGGGGTCGGACTGGCTGGGCGACCAGGACGCCATCGAGTACATGTGCCGGGAGGCGATCCCGGCGATCATCGAACTCGAGCATTACGGCATGCCCTTCAGCCGCACGGCCGAGGGCAAGATCTACCAACGTGCCTTCGGCGGCATGTCCACCCATTACGGCAAGGGCCGCGCCTACCGCACCTGTGCCGCGGCCGACCGGACCGGGCACGCGATGCTGCACACCCTGTACCAGCAATCGCTCAAGCACGACGCGGAGTTCTACATCGAGTACTTCGCCCTCGACCTGATCATGGACGAGGACGGCGCGTGCCGCGGGGTGATGGCCTGGAACCTCGACGACGGGACGATCCACCGCTTCCGCGCGAAGATGGTGGTCCTGGCGACCGGCGGCTACGGCCGCTCCTACTTCTCCTGCACCTCGGCCCATACCTGCACCGGGGACGGGAACGGCATGGTCGCCCGGGCCGGGCTGCCGCTGCAGGATATGGAGTTCGTGCAGTTCCACCCCACCGGCATCTACGGCGCCGGCTGCCTGATCACCGAAGGGGTCCGCGGCGAAGGCGGGTACCTGACCAACGCCGAGGGCGAGCGGTTCATGGAGCGCTACGCCCCCACCGCCAAGGACCTGGCGAGTCGGGACGTCGTCAGCCGGTCCATGACCATCGAGATCCGGGAGGGCCGCGGCGTCGGGGCCGGCAGCGACCACATCTACCTGCACCTCGAACACCTGGACGACGACATCATCCATTCGCGCCTGCCGGGAATCGCGGAGACCGCCAAGGTGTTCGCCGGCGTCGACGTCACCAAGGAGCCGATCCCGGTGCTGCCGACCGTGCACTACAACATGGGCGGCATCCCGACCAACTACAGGTGCGAGGTGCTGAACCCCTCGGAGGCCGATCCCCACCGCGTCGTGCCGGGCCTGATGGCGATCGGCGAAGCGGCCTGCGTGTCGGTGCACGGTGCCAACCGCCTGGGCTCGAACTCCCTGCTCGACCTGGTGGTGTTCGGCCGGGCCGCGGCCAACCGGGCGGCGGACGTGGTCGATCCGGACGAGGCGCACAAGCCGCTACCGGCCGAGGCCGGCGACAACGCCGTCGCCCGGCTCGATCGGGTGCGCAACGCCAAGCGCGAGGTGCGGACCGCCGACCTGCGTCTGGAGATGCAGAAAGTGATGCAGAACAACGCCGCGGTGTTCCGGACGGGCGAGGTGCTGGACCAAGGCAAGGCCGCGATCGGCGAGGCCTGGAAGAAGCAGCCGGGGCTGGGCGTCGACGACAGGTCGCTGATCTGGAACTCGGACCTGGTTGAGACGCTTGAGCTCGAGAACCTGATGATCAACGCGGTTGCCACCATGCATTCCGCCGTCAACCGGACCGAGAGCCGCGGCGCCCACGCCCGCGAGGATCACCCCGACCGGGACGACGAGAACTGGCTCAAGCACTCGGTCATCTGGATCGGGGACGACGGCGAGACCGAGATCGGCTATCGCCCCGTCGTGCTGACCCCGTTGACCAACGAGGTCCAGTCCTTCCCGCCCAAGGCGCGAGTGTACTGATCGCGGTGCCGGTTGCCGTGGCGCGGATCGGTCACAACCGGGGACCCGGGTCGATGTATGCGATCGCGTTCGACTTCGACGCCACACTCCTCGAACAACTCTATCCGAGCCCGAACTGGCGCAATGCCTACAGCGACGTCCGGAGCTTTCTGGGCAAGCGTGGTTTCGAGTGGCGCCAGGGCCGTGTCTATTTTGGCAACGACGACGTCACGGCTGTCGATTGTGTCCGCGCGGTTCAGAAACTCGCGTCGAAGTATCCGTGGTTCGGACCGTCCTTACGCGACATTCGAATGCTCAGGATTGAGGAAAACAACGATCTCGCACCAGCGATCAACGACATGCTGGACGACAGGAACGAAGAATAATGGCTCAGTTCACGCTGCCCGCGAACTCCAAGATCGGGAAAGGCAAGTCCTTCCCCGCCCCGAACGGGGCGACCAAGACTAAGACGTTCCAGATCTACCGCTGGAACCCGGACGACGGCACCAACCCACGGATCGACAGCTACACCATCGATCTGAGCGGCTGCGGGCCGATGGTCCTGGATGCGCTCATCCACATCAAGGATCAGGTCGATACGACCTTGACCTTCCGCCGCTCCTGCCGGGAAGGGATCTGCGGGTCGTGCGCGATGAACATCGACGGCTCCAACACCCTGGCCTGCACCAAGGCGATCGACGATGTCGACGGTGACGTCCGGATCTATCCCCTGCCGCACATGCCTGTGGTCAAGGATCTGGTGCCGGATCTGACCCATGTCTACGCGCAGTACCAGTCGATCCGGCCGTGGCTGCACACCGAAAGCCCGACCCCGCCGGACCGGGAGCGGCTGCAGAGCCCGGACGAACGGGCCAAGCTCGACGGGCTCTATGAGTGCATCCTGTGCTTCTGCTGCACCACCTCCTGTCCGAGCTATTGGTGGAACGGCGACAAGTATCTCGGCCCGGCGATCCTGTTGCAGGCCTATCGCTGGCTTGCCGACAGTCGCGACGAGGCCAAGGGCGAACGCCTGGACGAGTTGGAGGATCCGTTCCGTCTGTACCGCTGCCACACCATCATGAACTGCACCAAGGCCTGTCCCAAGGGCCTGAACCCGGCCAAGGCCATCGCCGAGATCAAGAAGATGATGATCGAACGCCGGGTGTGACCGGAACGACCGGCCGATGGATCCGGTCACACACACTGCTCGACGACGCCAAGGTCCCGTTCCTCGAAGAATGCGAGAAGACCGACAAACCGCGAACGGTCGCAGACTACCACGGACTTCTCGCCCGCCCCTTTTTCGTTCGGGCGCCACGGCGTCGGAGAGATCGCGGACGGCGATATCACCCGCCGGCCGGCGGTCGCTCGCTCACCCCTGGTCCACCAGCGACGACGGATCCGGCCCTTGTCGCCGGCGCGGAGCCTCGTCCCGGAACCGCAGCTTGAGGTGTCGGCCACTCGACCTGGGCACCGTCACGAATGCTCATGGCTCGGGCCACAGGCTCATAGAAAAACCGTGACCGTCGCAGGCACGAGCACGACGGTCACCAGCACCAGCACCATCACCGCGATGAAGGGCAGGATCGCGGCAAAGATCTGCTCCACCGAGACGGACGGATCATTCAACGTGTTCTGTACCGTGAAGACGGAGATCCCGAAGGGGGGCGTCAACAATCCGATCTCCACCGCAATCACCGTGACGATGCCGAAATGTATCAGGTCGATACCCATGCTCTGGGCGATCGGCGCCGCGATCGGCACCATGATCAGCAGAATGGAAGTGCTGTCGAGGATCATGCCCATCATCAGGATGATCCCGGCATAAAAGAACATGAAGCCGAGCGGCCCGAACCCCGATTCGGACACCAGCAGCGCGATCGCATTGGGCAGTCCGGCGATGGCGAGCATCCGGGAGTAGAACGACGCCGCCAGCAGCAACAGCAGGATCGAGACCGAGATCACGCCGGTCTGCTTCATGACCTGCCAGAGTTTCTTCCGGTCAAGCGTTCGGCGGGACAGGGCGAGCAGAAGCGCACCGAACGCGCCCACACCACCGGCCTCGGTCGGGGTGAAGAACCCGGTGTACAGGCCACCCAGGACGAGGATCACCAGAGCGACGATCGGTGTCAGTTTCGCCAGCATCTGCCCAAGGCTCATCCGGCGATGGTCACGATCCAGCCGCCGGATCCCGGCCCTTTCGGGATCCGTCAGCACGAAGCGTGGAAACAGCAGGGTGATCATGATCAGCATCACCATGAAGCCGCCCGCAAGCATCAGGCCCGGCACGATCCCGGCGATGAACATCCCGCCGACGGAGACCTCCGCCAGAACGCCATAGACGATGAGCAGAAGGCTTGGCGGGATCATCATGCCAAGAACCGAGGACCCCGCCACCGTCCCCGCGGCGAAGGCCGGACGATAGCCGTGGCGGGACATCTCCGGGACCGCGATCCGGGTGAACACGGCCGCCGAGGCGATGGACACGCCCGTTACCGCAGCGAACACCGTATTCGCGGCAACCGTAGCGACGCCCAGCCCGCAGATCATCCGGCGCAACAACTCCTCGGCGACCTCGAATGTGTCCCGGCCCACATTGGAAGCGCTGACCAACAGGCCCATCAGCACAAACAGAGGAATGGTCGCGAACAGATAGTCGGCGATCCCGGAATAGGTCGTCAGCTCCAGCATGCGGAACGCCAGATCGATGTTGTCCCGGATGAGCCAGATGCCGAGAAACGCCACACCGAGCAGCGCATAGGCAATCTGCATGCCGAGCAGCACCAGCATGATGAGCAGGGCGATCAGCAGAAAGCCCATGGCGAGAGCGGTCATGGCAACGTCCTGAAGCGGCGGAGTTCGACCCCGGCCCGGTAGAGCGCGGCGAGCATCGCGACCGCAGCACCCAACACGGTAATGCCGCGGAACGGCCAGGTGGGAATGGTCCAGACGCCTTGGACGCCAAAGAATTCTGCCCCGGTCCAGGCTTCCGCCAGCTTGGGCAGGGAGGCCCACAGGATCAGCCCGAACACCACCGCACCGCAGACACAGAAGACCGCCTCGATGGCGCAGACGCCGCGCGGTGAGACCCGTTCCATCCTGCGCACGAGGAAATCGGCACGGGTCAGCCGCCGTTGCAGAACCGCCGCCGCAGCCTGGAGAAAGACGATCGCCACCACGGCCCGCGCCGCGACTTCGGCCACACCGGTAATCGGATGGTTGAGAAAGTTGCGCCCGATCACATCGGCCACGATGAGCAGCATCAAGCCACCAATCGCCGCCGTGCCGATGGCCGACATCGCCGCTGCCACACCGCCCAGAACGGCCCCGTAGGGCGCCTCGGAGAACGGCGGGACGAAGCCGTCATCGGGCTCGACTGCGCCTTCGCTTTTCATCGGCCTCTCCTGCTGCGGCAAAGCCGCCGGTCCGGTACGGAACCGGCCCGGGCGGCTGTCAGGTCGATGGGCTCAGAGCCCTTCGTCCCAGTTGCGCAGCGGCGTCACCCCACGGGCGCGCAAGGCATCGAAGTACGCCTGGAGAACGGTCCTGCCGGCCTCGCCCGTCTGATCGAGCCAAGGCTCGACGATATTGGGCAGGCCGTTCACCCATGCCGCCTTCTCGTCCGCGGGTAGCTCATGGATGGTGAGCCCGGCGGCCTGCATCTCCTCCAACGCCCGCTCCGCGAGTTCGGCGACGTAATCGCCATGGGCGATCGAGGTCGCCCGCGCGGCTTGCATCATCGCGTCCTGCACCGGGGCGGGGAGCCGCTCGAAGAAGTCCTTGTTGGCCGCGAGGCCGCCGAAATACATGGAGCCGATACCGACGCGGGTCAGTTCGGGGGCGACTTCGTAGACCCGTGTCGGCAGGATCCCCGATGCAAAGGACAAGGTGCCTTCGGTCACGCCGGTCTGGATATTGGTGTAATAGGTGGTCAGGGCGCCATCGACGGGGGTCGCGCCCGTTCCCTGCAGCCAGTTGGCCGAGGTTCCCGGCGCGTTCAGCCGGCGGTTCTGCAGGTCCTCCATCGAGGTGACCGGGAAGGTGGCATAGATGTCGTAGCTGTCGGTGATCAGCGACGACAGGTGCACCATGCCGTTATCCGCCCAACTGTCCTTCAGCTCGGGGAGCGTCACCGAAAGCTCGTCGAAGATCTCGATGATCATCCGGTGGTCTTCGGTGGCGAAGGGGGTGAAGTACGTCACGTTCTGGAGCGGCATGTTGGAGCCTTCCCAGACCGTGCCGACCATGCCGATATCGACGATCCCGTCCATCACCGCCTCGCGGGTGTCGGTGAATCTATACAGTGTGCCGGCGTAATTCTCGACCCAGTTGACCTGGTATTCGTTGCCCGCTTCGGCGAGGACCCGGTTCACCTCGGGCTGAAAGGTGTTCTTCATCGCGTAGACCCAGATATTGGCCTCCGGATGCGACGAACCGATATTCACCGTGATCCTCTGCTGCGCATATGAGATACTGCTGGCGAAGATCGCCACAGCGCCGACTGCGGTGATGAGTGTGAGTTTCATTGTACTCCTCCCAAGTTTAGGTTTTATTTCGCGCCTCACGTGAGGTCGCCAATCTTGCCCAGAGCCCGCAAGATCCTTTCCGGTGTGAACGGCATCTCGGTCAGGCGAGCGTCAAGCGGGCGCAGGGCGTCGTTGATCGCGTTCATGACGGCTGCCGGCGCGCCGGCCGTGCCGGCCTCGCCGGCCCCCTTGGCGCCAAGCTCGCTCTCTTGCGTGGGTGTCTCGACATGGGCGATGACCATGTCCGGCATCTCGGCAGCCATCGGTACGAGGTAATCGGCCATGGAGCCGTTCAGAAGCTGACCTTCGGCGTCATAGTGGATTTCCTCGAAGAGGGCGCCACCCAGCCCCTGGACGATCCCGCCGCGGATCTGCTCGTCGACCAGTTGGGGGTTGATGACACGGCCGCAGTCCTCCACGCACCAATGCTTCAGCAGCGTCACGATCCCGGTGTCGGTATCGACCTCCAGATAGGAGGCCTGGACCCCGTTCGTGAAGGCAAACGGGTACTCCTTCGTGGTGTAATGGCGCGTCTGGACCAGCTCTCGGGGCAGATCCTTTGGCAGGGTGTCGCCGCGGAAGTAGACGATGCGGCCGAGTTCCTCGAGCGGCATGCGAGCCCCACCGGTGGTGCCGTCGACCACCTGCCCGTCGCGGATATCGAGCGCATCGGCCCGGTCCTGCAGCAGCACGCTCGCAACGTCGAGGATGGCGCGTCGCAGGGCGCGTGCCGCCTGCAGCGCGGCCTCGCCACCGATCCCGGCCCCCCGCGACGCCCAGGTCCCGCCGCCATAGGGTGTGATTTCGGTATCTCCGGTGACGATACGCACCTGGCCAGGCTTGACGCCCACCCCCTCGGCAACGATCTGGGCCAGCATCGCCTCGGTTCCCTGGCCCTGCTCGGTCACACCCGAGAGCGCCACGACGGACCCGTCGGGATCCATGCGCACGGTACAGCCGTCCTGGGACGAGATGCGTGCGCCGCCGATGCCGTACATGAAGGGCGAGGGGTTGGTCAGTTCGATGAAACTGGCGATCCCGATGCCGCGGTATCTGCCCTGCCGGCGCGCCTCAGCCTGATCGGCCCGCAGCGCGTCATAGCCCATCATCTCGACCAGTCTGTTCAGCGAGGCATGGTGCGAAAGCCCCTCGAAGCGCATGTTGGCCGGTGACGTCACTGGATAGGCGTCGTCGGCGTAGAGATTGCGGCGCCGGATCTCGATCGGATCGAGCCCCAGTTCGGCGGCGGCCATGTCCACCAACCCTTCGGTGACCGCCACGGCGATCGGGTGGCCGACGGCGCGATACTGACAGGTCGGCGCCTTGTTCTGGAAAACGACGGTCGTCCGCGCACGGTAATTCTCGAACCGATAGGGACCGCCACAGAGATTGACGACCTGGTTTCCTTCGATCGCGGAGGTGCGGGGGTAGACGGAGTACGGGCCGATACCCGTCCAGTCATCCACGTCGAAAGCCAGGATCCCGCCCTGGGCATCGACCGCGATCCTGGCCTCGATCTCGTGATCGCGGGCATGGATGTCGCTGTTGAAGCTCTCCAGCCTGTCGGCCACGAATTTGACCGGACGACCCATGATCTTGGCGATGGCGGCCGTGGCGATTTCATCGGGATAGACGTGAACCTTGATCCCGTAGGACCCGCCCACATCGCCACAGATCACCCGCACGCGAGATTCGGGAATGTCGAGATGCTTGGCCAGCACCGCTTGGATCATGTGCGGTGCTTGCGTCGAGTGATAGGCCGTCATCCGGACGTCGGCGGGGTTCCAGTCCACCAGGATCGAGCGCGGCTCCAACGTGACACCGGTGTGGCGCGCGGTCCGAAAGCGGGCGGTGACAACCTTGTGTGCCCCGGCCATGGCCGCATCGACATCGCCGGTCTCGTGCAGCCGCCGGAACGCGAGGTTGTCGCCGAGTTCAGGATGGATGACCGGCGTTTCAGCGTCGAGCGCCGTCATCGTCTCGGTCACCACTGGCAGCGGATCGTACGCGACCTCCACCAGCGCCGCGCCGTCTTCGGCCACCGAGCGGCTGCCGGCCACCACCGCGACCACGGGTTCGCCTACCCAGCAGACCCGGTCCACCGCCAGGGCGTGCTCGGGCGGAGACTTCAGCCCCTTGAGGTGGTTCAGTACGCCGACCCACGGGGTGCAGACCGCCGCGATGTCCGCACCGGTGAAGACGCGTAGAACGCCGCGCACGCCTTTGGCGGCCTCGGCATCGATCCCGGCGATCCTCGCATGCGCAAAGGGCGAGCGCACGAAGGCCACATGCACCATGCGGGGCAGCACGATGTCGTCCACATAGCGTCCCCGCCCCTGGACGAGCTTGGCGGCGTTCGGCCGCGGCACGGTCTTCCCGATATAGGAATTGGGCCGGTCGGGGTTGCCGAACCGGATACTCATACCGCCCCCTTCGCCGCGCGGGCCTGTGCCACGGACCGGACCGCGTCGATGATGGCCTCATAGCCGGTGCAGCGGCAGTAGTTGCCGGACAGATGCTCTCGGGTCTCGGCGCGCGTCGGCACGCCGCCCATCGCGAGAAGATCCTTGGCGGCGACGAGGAAGCCCGGCGTGCAGAAGCCGCATTGTAGGGCGTTGCGCGCGACGAAGGCGTCCTGCAGATCCGTGATCGCAGCCTGCTCGGTCAATCCTTCGACGGTCCAGACCTCCGTGCCCTCCGCCTGCACCGCCAGCATCAGGCAGCCGCGGATGGCCTGGCCGTCGACTTGAACCGTACAGGCACCGCAGACGCCATGCTCGCAGGATGCATGCGCACCGGTCAGGCCGAGTTCGAGCCGCAGAAAGTCGACCAGATGCTGTCCGACCGGCACGGTCGCTTCGACCGGTTCGCCATTTACGGTCAGCGCGACATCGGCTTTCCTGACAAAGCCTGGGGTCACGAGCGATCTCCTTGAAGGCGGGCGAGAGCGCGACGCAGCAGGATCCCCGCCAGGTGCCGCCGATACTCTGCGGTGGCCTGGGTGTCGCTCGGGGGGCTGATCTCTGCCCGCAGCGCTTCCACCGCACCGTCCGGATCGCCCGCCTCCAGAGCCGCCATGCAGCGCTGCGCGAGCACCGGTGTTTCGGCGACCGAAAACAGGGCCACGCGATAGGCGGTGGGGCGTTTGACGAGGCACAGCCCCGCCAGGGCGTAGTCGCCCGATCGCCGGGCGACCTCTTCGATCACCTGGGCGTCGCCGGGCCCGCACTTTGGCAATGACAGCTCCACGAGGATCTCGTCCTCGTCGAGTGCGGTGGTGAAGACACTCTCGAAGAAATCCTCGGCCGCAATGGCGCGCGCGCCGTTGGGCCCCTCGACATGCAGCGTCGCGCCCAGGGCCAGGGCGCAGGCCGGAAACTCCGCCGCCGGATCGGCATGGGCGAGCGCGCCGCCGATCGTTCCCCGGTTCCGGATCGCGGCATGAGCGATGTATCTGACGGCCTCGGACAGAAGCGGTGCGTGGGTGCGCACGAGCTGTGAGCGCCCGATTTCGGCATGGCGGGTCAACGCGCCGATCCGCAAGGTCCCCCCGGCATCGCGCACGCCGGAAAGCTCCGACAGCCGGGAGATATCAACCAGAAGATCGTCCGAGGACAGCCGCATGTTCAGCGCTGCGACGAGGCTCTGCCCACCGGCCAGCACGCGTCCCTGCCCGTCGGCCGACACCAGGAGCTCGATCGCGTGGCGCGTGCTTTCCGCCCGGGCGTATCCGCCCGCCGAGGCCTTCATTGCGACCCTCCCCTTCGATCGCGGCGATGCGCTTGGACGCGCTATTGATCATCTGCTCATTACTATTGAGCAGATGATCTGCAAATGTCAAACGTTTCTGGGTATCGTGGTGAGACGGACGGTTTCGGAGGCTACACATGGATCTGAAGGACGGCCCGCGAGATCCCGGAGCGAATCCGGGTGTGCCGCGGCGGCGGTTGCCGCCCAAGGAGCGGCGAGAGCAGATCGTGGAGGGCGCGGTTGCTTTCTTCGCCGAGGTCGGGTTGGACGGGAACACGCGCGAACTGGCCCAGCGGCTCGGCGTCACGCAATCGCTTCTTTTCAACTACTTCGACACTAAGGAGGCGTTGATCGAAGCGGTCTATGCCCGGGTTTATCTCGATCGGCTTTCACCCGACTGGCCAGATCGACTCACCGACCGGACCATCCCTTTGCGGCAACGGCTCCTCGACTTTTATACCGAGTACAGCTCGCTCATTTTCGAGCGGCACTGGATGCGGATCTTCATGTTCTCCGGGCTCGCCGGGGCGGCCCTCAACCATCGCTATCTGGAACATCTCGGCGAAGTGATCCTGCGCCCGCTGCTGGCCGAAACCAAGGCGCTGTCCGGCGACGCGGCCGACATCACCATGGAGGACATCTGGAACCTGCATGGCGGCATCGTCTATATCGGCATCCGGCAGCACATCTACCGCATGCCCGCCCCCGAAAACCCCGAGGAGGCGATCACCCGAGCGATCGACAAGTACCTCACCTTCTTTCAGATCGGCAGCGACGCCTGACGGCCGCAAACCGCGCCCGTCCTGCGGACGCCGGCCGCGCGGAGGGCCAAGGCCTCCGGAGCGGTCAGGGCTCCGGCGTCAACAAGGCCCGTTCTTCCCGAACCGCCGCGCCGAGCAGATCCCCCCCGCCGGCACCCTGCGCAGCGCGCGTAAGCTTTCCTGCCAGACAAGCCCATAGCTGCGCGAGGTCTTCCGCATCGGGGAGAAGGGCCAGGCGCTCCAGGGCGTCCGTCCGGTGCCATGGAACCGTGAACGCCCCCCGATCCCGCCACCGGCCCGGATCGCCTCGAACGGGCCGACAGCGGTCGCAACCTCACTATCGGATCGCCAATCACCGATCCCGCTCTGACTCTCACCCTGGAGAGCAAGAGGGAGGGCGGTCGGGCCGGGGGCCGGAACGGAGCGGGCTACGATGCCGATCGGCAAACGGCGCGTCGCCGTTGTCCTGACCAGCGGGCTTCGGACGGTCCGCCCGATCGCCCCACGATCGCAGCCACCGCCATCCCATTCGTGTGACCGATCGCGCCGGAGCACGGACGGCATGCCGCCAGTGCTACCGCATCCGTCGACATGACGCCCGTGTCGTGACGGGGAATCCCGATGGCCGCACGCCATCGGCGACCTGGAGCATCCCGCGTCTGAACGGACGCGGGATGCTCTATCGTGACGATCGGGCATTCGGAGCCGATCCGCATGACACGTGAGCAGCAGGCCGCGAGGCCCGCCTTTGGCTTCGACGGGGTGAGCAAGCGCTTCGGCGTGGTCCAGGCCCTCAGCGGCATGTCGTTCTCGATCTATCCCGGCGAGGTGCTCGCCCTGGTGGGCGAGAACGGCGCGGGCAAGTCGACGCTGATGCGGTCGATCCTCGACAACATCGCGCTGTGCGTGCCGGATCGGGTCTCCCGCTTCGGTCTGTTCGATCGCCGCAAGGCCGAAGCCGTGATGCAGGAGGCGGCCCGCGGGCTGGCGATCAAGGCGCCGGGCAGCCACACCCTCGTATCCAGCCTGTCGGGCGGCAACCAGCAGAAGGTGGTGCTCGCCCGCTGGCTGGCGCGGCGGCCCAAGGTGCTGATCCTCGATGAGCCGACCCGCGGCATCGATGTCGGGGCCAAGGCCGAGATCTACGACGTGATCGACCGGCTCGCCCGGCAAGGCATGGGGCTGATCGTGATCTCCTCGGAAATGCCGGAGCTGATCGGCCTGGCCGATCGCCTCCTCGTCCTGTCGGGCGGGGTGATCACCCGCGAACTCGGCCCCGACGAGATGACCGAAGACAGCATTCTCGCCGCGGCGATGCCCCTGGCGGCGCATGCCGGGCCCATGACAGTCGGGGAGGCGACGGTCGCATGACGGACGTGACGGAAAAGGGCGTCATCACCAAGGGCGGGGTCTCCCGCCTGGTCGAGAGGATCGGCCTCCACAATCTGAGCCTGCTGCTGGCGCTGGCGGTGCTGGTGGTGCTGTTCGGCACCTTGCGCAGCGATGTGTTCTTTCACCCGCGCAACCTGCTCAACATCGCCATGGGCATCACCATTCTGGGCGTGCTGGCGATCTCCCAGACCGCGGTGATCGTCTCCGGCGGGCTCGACATCTCGGTCGGCTCGATCGTCGGGCTGACCACGGTGTCGACGGCGCTGACGATCGAGATCACCGGTTCGCCCGGCACCGGCATCGCCTTCGGCCTGTTCAGGTGATGATGTCGCTGCTCGACATCGCCACCGCCGACCTCGCCAAGCTCACCGAGACCGGTGATTGACACGGAAACGCCCATGCTCCCTACCCGCCTCAAGCCGCCGATGGACGTCGTCGCCCGGACCCGCGATGCCTTGGGGGAAGGGCCGCTGTTCGACGCCGACGGCGGCCGCCTGCTGTGGGTCGACATCCTGCAGTCCCGCTGGCACGCGCTGACGCTGTCGACCGGGGCGGTGCGAACGATCATCCTGGAGGAGGCGCTGACCGGGGTCGCCGCGACGACGGGCGGTGGCTATGTCGGCGCCTTCCGATCCGGGCTCACCCTGTTCGACGATCACGGCACGATCGACCGTTGGCTGCACCGGCCCGAGCAGGATCTGGCCTCCAACCGCTTCAACGACGCCGGGACCGACCCGGCGGGCCGGTTCCTTGCCGGTACCATGAACGAGGATGGCGAGGCCGCGACCGGGCACCTCTACTCCCTCGACCCCGGCGGGAACCTCGCGGTGCTGAAGTCCGACATCATCATCGCCAATACGATCGCCTTCAGCCCCGACGGCCGGGTGCTGTACACGGCCGATTCGGGCCGCGGCGATCTCGGTGCCTATCGCTACGATCCGCAGAGCGGAGACTTGGGCGACCGGCTGACCGCCTTCGCCCCCGATCCGGCGTTGCCCGGCGTCCCCGACGGCTCCGCCATGGATGCCGAGGGCTGTCTGTGGAACGCCCGTTGGGGCGGGGGCTGCCTGGTCCGGTTGACCCCCGACGGCACCACCGACCGGATCGTCGAGCTGCCGGTGCCGCAGCCGACCTCCTGCGCGTTTGTCGGTACGCGGCTGTTCATCACTTCCGCCCGGTTCGGGCTGAGCGATGAGGATCTGGCCCGGCACCCCTTGTCCGGGCAGCTCCTGAGCTTCGACGCCGGCGTGCCCGGTCTGCCCCGGCCGAGGTTCCGGCACGAGATCGGGGCATGATCCGGATCGCCAACGACCGTCTGACGCTCGAGCTGCGCCCTGAACTGGGGGCGGCGGTGGTGTCCTTTGCCGCCCGGCTCCCGCATCGGCCGCAGCCGGTACCGCTGTTCGGGTCGGTCAGCGCCGACGGGATGGCGCGGGATGGCGCCGGCGCCGCGGCGATGTCCCGATGGTGCCGTTTGCCAACCGCCTTCCCGGCGCCCGCCTGATCGGGGCGGACGGCACCATCTTCGAGGTCCCGGTCAACACCGACGATCCGTTGCCGCTGCACGGAACCGGCTGGCAGCAGGCTTGGCGTGTGGAAAGCACCGCGCCGAACCGGCTGGTCCTGGTGCTGGCGGCCGCGATGGCCCGGCACCGGGCACGGCCTTCAGCGCGAGGCTGTCCTTCGAGCTTACCGGCAACCGGCTTGAGATCGGCCAATCGGTCACCAATCGCTCGGCGACGGCTTGCCCGATGGGCATGGGGCTGCACCCCTACGTCCCCCGAACCGATCGGACCGAGCTGCGCTTCCAGGCCCGCGACGTCTGGACCGAAGGCGGCGGGCATCTACCGGACGCGCCCGCGGACTGGCCCGAGCCGTTGGACTTCCGCGCCGGGCGTCCGGTCGACGGCACCTGGCGCAACAACGCCTATACCGGCTGGGCCGGGCAGGCGGAGATCCGGCAGCCCGATCTCGGCTACCACCTCCGTATGGCGGCGTCGCCGATCTATGGCGACCTGATGCTGTTCGTGCCCGCCGATGGGACTGCCTGGCGCTGGAGCCGCAAACCCACACCACCGGCGCAAACGACCTGACGAAGCCGCGCGCCGGTACGATGCCGATGCGCAGCCTGGCGCCCGGGGCTTGCCTGTCGGGTCAGGTCTGGCTGACGGTCGTTCCGGAGGACGGGGCGCCATGACGCAAGCCGATCGCGCCGCCGCCCTGGTGGTCGACCTGGGCCTCGGGGTGAGCAAGGCGCCAGCCGGCATCGCCTCGACCATCACCCCTGCCCTGTCCGGCGCTGATGCCGGCGGTCAGCGGATGATCGACGATATCCTGCCGGCGCTCGATCCCAGCCCGCTGAAGGCGACCCTCGGCGGCACCGCCACGGTCGCGGTCTCCATGGTGGTGCTGCGGGCGGTCGCGGCCAGCGCCCGCCGTGGCCGCCCATCGCCCGGATATACCGCACCGCCCGCAGGCACAGGGTGGACCAAGCGTGAACAGGGAACCCACACATGAAACTGTGCAGACTCGGCCGACCGGGACGCGAGATCCCGTGCGTGCTCGACGCGGCCGACAGGCCTCGGGACGTCTCCGAGATCGTCCCCGATTTCGGGCCCTCCCAGATCGCGGCCGGCCTGGTCGACCGGTTGGCGGGCGCCGACCTCTCCACCTTGCCGGTCGTTCCGACCGAGGGCCGCCGGATCGGCCCGCCGGTGGTGACCCGCGACGAGGCCGCCGACCCGCGGGCACTGGCCCTGTGGCTCGACGTCAACGGGACGCCGATGCAGCGGGGTTCCACCGCGAGCATGATCTTCTCCGTGCGCAGGATCGTCAGCCATATGAGCCAGTTCTGCCGGTTGGAGCCTCTTATCTGCGTCCGTTCGGACGCAGGATGGTCTAGCCCGGATTGATCACAGCGTGGTGTGTTTGTGAGGGTGTGGTCCCAGTTTGTCGTGTTGATCGACGCGATGGTGGTTTTCGGGATGCTCGAGACATGGATGATCGGGCCGCTGCGTGCGGCCTGATCAGATCCCTGCGGTTCCCTTTGTTGTTGCTGATCGGGCGGATGTGAGCCGCTTACGCCGCGGCGTTGGTAAGTCGCGCGTGGGCGAGAGCCCATTCGTGCTGCCATGGATGGGCGGATGCCATGGCGAGTTTGATCCGTCGGACGGATCTGGTGACCTGGGCACCGATCTTGAGCAGAGCGAGCCTGAGAGTGCCGCAGGTGGCTGTGGCGA
>JANQKE010000169.1 GCA_028281265.1 Alphaproteobacteria bacterium
ACCACGTCCTCCCGCAGGACGGTGTGCACCGCGTCGACCAGGGCCTGACGGGCCGCGGGGTCGATTTCGGTCTGGATCGGGCCGAGCCGGCTGTCGACCTCGGGGTTCGAGTACCGGCCGAAGTTCCAGCTACCCAGCCGGGCTTCTGGATCGTTGGTATGCATCAGGAACCGGATCGGGTGCTCGGCGTCGAAGGTCCCCGGCGACCAGCCGAGCAGGTACATGTCGAACAGCCCCTCCCGCAGCTCGTTGAAGTAGAGGCTGACCGGCACGGTGATCAGCTCGACATCCAGGCCGATGGCCGCCAGCATGGCCGCCGCGGCGGTGCAGATCGCCTCGTCGTTGATGTAGCGGTCGTTCGGGCAGCGCAGGCCGAACCGGAAGCCGTCGGGATAGCCGGCTTCGGCCAGCAGCGCCCGGGCCCGCTCCGGGTCGTAGGCCAACCGCTGGTCCTGTTCGGGCGTGTAGCCGCCCATGCCCGGGCCGACCAGGAGACCCACCGTCCGGGCGTTGCCGCGCATGATCTGGCTGACGATCGCGTCGGCGTTGATCGCCTGGTAGACCGCCTGCCGGACGCGGACATCCTGGAACGGGTTGGCACCGGCCGACCGGTCGTCGCCATAGCGCAGCGCCGCGGCCCGATGCTCGAAGCCGAAGAACAGCACCCGGGCCTCGACCCCGCGGACCACGTCGACGCCGTCGGCGGCCTCCAGCCGCGGCACGTCCTGGAGCGGCACCGGCTCCATGAAGTCGAGCTCGCCCGACAGCAGGGCCGCGACCCGGGTGGCGGCGGCGGAGACCGGCGTGAACTCGGCCCTTGTGATACCGTGGGTCGCCTCCCCCCACCAGCCGTCGAACGGCGCCAGCACGGTGCGGACGTCCGGGGCGCGCTCGACCACCTGGAACGGGCCGGTACCGTTGGCCCTCAGCGTGGTCGCCTTCTCCTCGTCCCGGGCCGGCGTTGCCGCCCCCACGGCCTCGGTCCAGCCCCGGTCCATGATCATGAAATTGGCGATGGAGCCGGGAAACAGCGGGTTGGGGACAGAGGTGTAGAAATCGACGGTATGGGCGTCGACCACCTCCACGGCCGTGACTTGGGCGAACCAGGAGGTGACGTCCGACTGCTCCGAGGTCGCCCGTTCGTAGGAGAACAGCACGTCGTCGGCATCGAAGCTCTCGCCGCCCTGGAAGCGCACCCCTTCACGCAGGTGGAACCGCCATCCCTGGGTGCCGATCGGCTCCCACGCCGTGGCCAGGGACGGCTCGATGCTCATGTCCGGACCGCGGCGGACCAACCCTTCGTAGACGTTGTTGAGGAAGCCCAGGACCGGGGCAACGCTGGCTGCGTGCGGGTCCAGGGTCGACGGGTCGGTCTGGGCGGCCCAGCGGAAGGTCTCCGCAGCGGCGGCGCCGGCCGACAGGGACACCACGGCAGCGGCGGTCAGGGTTGCCATACGGAACATCGGACAGGCGTCTCCAGGAAACGGTTGCGAAGGACGGTCGCACACCGACCCTACAGGGATGCCGGCAGACCACCACGCTCTCACGCAAAATTGACAAAAACCCCTTTCCCTGTATGTGAATATGAGCCCGTGCGACGGAACTGGTCAGCCGCGCAATGGCGGTGCTATGACCCCGGCGAAACGTCCGCATGTCCCGATCGACGATGTGTAAACACAGATGAGAGTGACCGCCGCCACGGTGGCCGAAGCCCTGGGGGCCGAGGCGATCGGGGATCCAGATCAGATCATCGACCGGGCGGTGCATCCGGACGATGCCGACGGCGCGTCCGATCTGGCCGTCGCCCTGATGCCCGATGCGATCAAGGCGCTGGCCTCCAGCCGCGCCGTCACGGTGTTGGTGCCGGACGGGGTGCGCCCGCCGGACACCGCCCGGATCGTGATCCGGACCGGCACGCCGCGCACGGCGATCCCCGCGGTGACATGCCTGTTCGACGACTGGCTGTCGGTCCCGCCCGGCATCCACCCCCAGGCGGCCGTCGATCCCACCGCCGTGATCGACCCGACCGCCCATATCGGCCCGTTCTGCCAGATCGGCCCGGACGTCCGGATCGGCCCATGCACCCGGCTGCTGGGCAGCATCACGGTGGCGCGAGGGGCCGAGATCGGGGCGGATTGCCTGCTTTACCAAGGTGTCCGGGTCGCCCACACCGTCCGGATCGGCGACCGGGTGATCGTGCATTTCAACGCCAGTCTCGGCGCCGACGGGTTCAGCTACATCACCCCCGAACTCGGGGCGGCGGAGGAAGCCAAGTCGGCCAATACCATCACCAAACCGATGCGCGACATCCGCCGGGTGCATTCGCTCGGCGGGCTGTCGATCGCCGACGATGTCGAGATCGGCGCGCTGACCGCGATCGACCGGGGCACTTTCCGGGACACGCGGATCGGCTGGAACACCAAGATCGATAATCTGGTCCAGATCGGGCACAACTGCGTCATCGCCGAAGAGGTGACGATCTGCGGACATTCGGCCCTCGCAGGCAGCGTCCGCGTGGGCCGGGGTGTGGTGCTAGGCGGCAAGACCGGGGTTCCGGATCATTGCCGGATCGGCGACAACGCCGTTGTGGCCGGCGGCTCCGGCCTGCATCAGAACGTGCCGGACAACAGCGTGCTGGTGGGCTCGCCGGCATTTCCGAAGGCGCTATGGTTCAGGAACCTGCCGTACCTGTTCCGGGTCAGGGAGGCATATGCGCAGATCCGGGATCTCAGGCGGCGCCTGGGCCGGTTGGAAGACCGCATCGGGTCCTAGATCCGGGCTCGGCGGTGGATCGGGCGACGAGGAGTGAGTGGCATGTCTCGGGATGAAGTCAAGGACAAGGTGTTCGAATTGCTGGCGTCGGAGCTGAGCAAACAGCCCGACGATATCAACGAGGATATGGAGCTTCTCAGCCTGGAGCTCGATTCGTTTGCGGTCGTCGAATTGATCTTCAAACTCGAGGAGGCGTTCGACATAGAGCTGGAAGTCAACGCCAACGATATCGGCGAGACGGTCAAGACGGTCGGCGATGTGATCGAGGGCGTCTTGAAGTCCAGTGCGGCACAGACCGCCTGACCGTCGGTCGATCCGGCGACATCCGCGTCCCGTCCCTGTTCCGGCTCCGAAATCCCAAGGCGGTACTTGCAATCATGCGTCGCGTCGTCGTCACGGGTCTCGGGGTGGTCGCCCCCAACGGCCATACCCGCCCCGCATACTGGGAGGCCCTGGCCGCCGGCCGGTCGGGGATCAAGCCGTTCGACACGATCGACGATCTGCCGGCCCCGATCGCCTGCGGCGCGCGGGTCGAAGGGCTCGACCCGGCCGCGCATCTCGATCCGCAGCGGCTCGGCACGGTCGACCGGTTCGGTCATCTGGGCCTGATCGCGGCCCAGGAAGCGGTGACCGATTCGGGCCTGGATTTCCGCGCGCCCGCGCTGGCCGACCGGTCGGGTGTCATCGTCGGGGCCGATGGCGGCTACATCGCGCTGGAGGAATCCTATCGCGGCATCTTCAAGGAGGGCAAACGGCGTGCCCATCCGCTGACGGTGCCCAAGATCATGCCCAACGCGGTGTCCTCGAACATCTCCATGGTGCATGGCTGCCGGGGGCCGAACTACACGATCGCCACGGCGTGCGCGTCGGCCACCCATGCGATCGGCCAGGCGTTCCAGATGATCCGCTCCGGGATGACCGACGCCATGGTCACCGGCGGGGCCGAGGCGATGATCGCCTATGGCGTGCTGCGGGCCTGGGCGGCGCTCAAGATCACCGCGCCGGACACCTGCCGGCCGTTCTCGGCCAACCGCAAGGGCATGGTCCTGGGGGAAGGGGCGGCGATGCTCGTGCTGGAGACCCTGGAGCAGGCGCAAGCCCGCGGGGCGACGATCTATGCCGAGATGCTGGGCCTGGGCATGACCGCCGACGCGGCGGACCTGCTCGCCCCCTCGCAGGACGGCGCGGCCCGGGCGATCCGTGGAGCGCTGGCCGATGGCGGCCTCGCGCCGGAGGCGGTCGGCTACGTCAACGCCCACGGCACCGGCACCCGCGCCAACGACATCACCGAGACCGCGGCCATCCGCCAGGTGTTCGGCGCCCATGCCGACCGGCTGATGGTCAGCTCCACCAAGTCGATGCACGGCCATCCGCTCGGCGCGGCAGGCGCGTTGGAAGCCGCTGCGACCCTGATGGCGCTCAAGGACGGGGTGGTGCCCCCGACCGCCAATCTCGACGCCGCCGATCCGCAATGCGATCTCGACTACGTGCCGAACACCGCCCGCCGGGCCGATATCGGGGTGGCGCTGTCGAACTCCTTCGCCTTCGGCGGGCTCAACGCGGTGATCGCGATGGGCCGGCTGGACCGGTAGCCGCACTCCCGGGCCGGCGGACCATGCGGTGTCGGGCATGGACCCGCGCGCCGTCGCAAGACCGGTCGCGCTCCCGGGCCCGGACGGGCCTTCGATGCACAGGAGAGTGCCGTCATGCCGATCCGTGAGGCGACCCGCGAGGAGATCCCGATCGTCGACATGAGCCCGCTGGTGGCCGACCCGGTGGCCGGCGTGGCCCCGGTGGCCGGGCAGATCGGCCGGGCCTGCCGCGGGCTGGGGTTCTTCTATCTGACCGGTCACGGGGTCACCCCCGAGGAGCGGGCCGGGCTGTTCGACCAGGCCCGCCGCTTCTTCGCCCTGCCGCAGGCCGCCAAGGACGCCATCGGCATCGAACGCTCGCCGCACAATCGCGGCTATGTCCGGATGGAGGGGGAGAGCCTGGACCCGGCCCTGCCGCCGGACCTGAAGGAAGGCTTCAACATCGGCCTGGAGCTGGCGCCGGACGATCCGGAACTGGCGGCTGGCGTGCCGTTCCGGGGCCTGAACGCATGGCCCGAAGGCCTGCAGGGGTGGCGGGCGGCGATGCTGGACTATTTCGACCGGGCCAAGGCGATCTGCGACCGGCTGCACCGCGCGATCGCCGTCGATCTGGGTCTCGAGCCGGATTTCTTCGCCCCCGCCTTCCGCCGGCCGCTGGCGACCTTGCGGCTGCTGCACTATCCGCCGACGCCGCCGGCCAGCCCCGGGCAGATCGGTGCAGGCGCGCATACCGATTACGGTAACCTGACCCTGCTGCTGACCGACGGCGTCGGCGGCCTGCAGGTCAAGGCCCGGGACGGCGACTGGCTGGCCGCCCCGCATATCGAGGGCGCGTTCGTGTGCAATATCGGCGATTGCCTGATGCGCTGGTCGAACGACGTCTACGTCTCCACCCCCCATCGGGTGATCCCGACCGGGGAGCGGGACCGATACTCCATCCCGTTCTTCTACGACCCCGATCCGGACGCCGACATCCGCTGCCTGCCGACCTGCGTGACGGACGCGCGGCCGCCCCGCTACTCTCCGACCACCGGGGCGGCCTATCTCAAGAGCCGCCTGGACGCGACCTACGCCTTTCGGAGTGTCGTATCCAAGCGTCCTTGGAAGGCGGAAGAGTAGCGATTCGGAGTCTGCTTTTTGCTTGAGTCAAGTCTCATTCTGTTGTATAGAAACTATGCGGCCCTTGCTCAGCGACAAGACCCCCCGGGTGCTTCCTTCGGGATAGCTGAGATTGCGGGCCGCCCCTATTTTCCTATTCTGGGTTTACCTTTCATTAAGACGAGTAATGTTGCGCCTAATAGTAATGTACTGATCCAGACGCCCATAGATCGTACTCTGTGTGTATCTTCGACGATATGTAGCTATACCATGTGTGATCGCACCTCTCCCACTTTCTTTGTATAGCCCAAACACAATAGTCAGCGATCTGGAGGCATGGATCCGCTATTGACCGAGGAAATGAAGTGGACCATCTCTGTTTTCTATTATCATTTGCAGTACGTCGTTAACTGCTGCTGTATAGACGGCCTGCCCTCTCTTTGTTCCTATAGCCGCTGCTGTTATGGATACTTCATTGAAGCCCTTCAGAACTAATGGACCCACACGCTTGAAATGATAATACCAAGCATATTTGTAGAATAGTTCTTTTTTCTGTACTATCTCTGGATGAGCTTTGCTTTTTTCCAAAATCGTTATGTCGATTCGGAAACCCTCTTTCGAAAGAAAATCGAAAACAGCCTTCCTTACAACATTTCGATCTTCAGATGCATGCAATTCTTCTTTAACTGGAAAACCATCCCATATCAAATCTCTCTTAAGCTGCAACAATCGATTACCAATCGAGCATTCTTCTAGAGATAACGTGCACATTAGAAAGTAACGACTGGATCTCTCATATCTGTTGAATGTGAAGCAACCTGCTTCATCAGAAAAAACATGGAGTCTCTTTGTCTCCAGCGATGCTGAAGACCTGTTACTTCGAAGCCGCATGGGTCACAGGTCGGCAAGTTGCCGGTGGTAGGGAGTGCAGGATTCGTCAAAATCCAGAATAGCAAACGGCCAGCGCTCCTCCACATTTCAGCGACGCTCGGCAGCAAAAAAAGGCCGTCGCCCGGTCGGGGGACGGCCTGTCAAGGTGGCAAAGGCCGGTGTTCCGGCCCGGAGCGTGGCACTTGCGACCGGGAGCCCAACCGCAAGCCATGGTCAGGGGACCACCCTGCCAGCAGATCACCACAAGGTGGCGAAATCAGGGCCGATTCCCGACCCGGCAGCGGGTCATGCCGTCGCGGGGGGCGGCCGCCCCCGCCCGCCGAGCCGAAAGGACCCCGCTCACCCTGCCGTCGCCCGGGCGTCGTCGATGACCTTGCCGTCATTGGGCAGGCTGCCCGGCGCCACCAGCGTGACCGCGCCGCGCAGCTTGGTGATGTCCTGCAAGGTCCGGGCGATGGCGTCGGCCAGGCCGGGATCGCGGTCGTGGCTTTCGACCGCCAGCTCCATCGCGTCGAGACCCGCTTCCTCCCGCACCGTCAACCGGCCCTTGAGGGCGGCGGGGTAGCGGCGCAGCACGTCGGCGATCTGCGGCGGATGCACGAACATCCCCTTGACCTTGGTGGTCTGGTCGGCCCGGCCCATCCAGCCCCTGATCCGGGGAGCGGTGCGGCCGCAGGGGCTCTGGCCGGGCAGCATCGCCGACAGATCACCGGTGGCAAACCGGATCAGCGGGTAGACCGGCGACAGGCTGGTCACCACCACTTCCCCGACCTCGCCCTGGGGCACCGGATCGCCGGTGCCGGGGCGGACGATCTCGACGATCACCGTCTCGTTGAGGATCAGCCCGTCCCGGGCCAGGCTCTCATAGGCCACGATGCCGAGATCGGCGGTGCCGTAGCTCTGCAGGCACGTGATCCCACGCCCGGCGTAGAAATCCCGCAGGCTGGGGAACAGCGGCCCGCCGGTGACATGGGCCCGGGTGACCGATCCCAGGTCGAGGCCGAGGGCGTCGCCCTTCTCCAGGATCAGCTTGAGGAAGTCGGGCGTGCCGACATAGGCCGCGGGCCGGATATCGGCGATGGTCCGGGCCTGCAACTCGGTGTTGCCGACCCCGGCCGGGATCACCGGGCAGCCCAGGGCCCGCGCCCCTTCCTCGAACATCACGCCGGCCGGGGTGAAGTGATAGCTGAAGCAGTTCTGCACGATCTGCCCGCAGCGCAGGCCCAAGGCCCATAGCGGCCGGGCCGTGCCCCAATAGTCCGGCCCCTCGCCCTCGGCGTCGTAGATCGGCCCGGGCGAGGCGAAGATGCGGCGCAAGCCCGCGGGCGCGACGGCGGTATAGCCGGCGAACGGCGGATCGGCCCGCTGCCGCGCGGGCAGGTCGGATTTGCGGGTGACCGGCAGCCGGGCCAGCGCCTCCGCCCCGGTCACCGCGTCCGGATCGACATCGGCCAGAAGTCCGGCATAGGCGGGTGCGTGCGCCTTGGCATGGGCAAGCTGTCGGGCCAGCTGAGCCCCCTGGTCGGCGGCCCGTTGGTCGGGGCTGCGGGTCTCCAGCGCGTCGTAGGGCTCGGTCATGGCAGGGCACAATCGGTGGGAGAAGGAGGCAGTGGATCGTACCCCTACCATAGGCCACGCCACCGTGCGGCGCCACGGGGGGGGCGGGTCGACGCTGCAGCGCCGGTTAACCCGATGCTAACCGCCGCCCCCGCACCGTGCCCGGGTCCTTCAGACCGGATCGATGACCCACCCGTGACGGCCCCGGCCCGCACCGAAAGCTGCTACACCGTGCTCGCCTCGGCCGGCGGTGGCGGGCCGTGGGAGACCGTGGCCCGCCTCGACGGCCGGGAAGACGCTTGCGACCTCGCCGAAGCCAAGGCCGAGGCGCTGGGCGCAAGCCCCGACACGGCGGACGGCCCGGCCGTGCGCGTGATGCGGGAGGTCGGCTTTCCCGATCTGGGGTTCGTCGATCGGGTCGAGATCGCCCGCTTCCCCCGGCCCCGCGGCGCCTATTGGGAGAAGGACACGCCCGAGCCGCCGCCGGTCGCCTGCCGGACGGCCGAAAGCCTGCGGTCGGAGCCCGCCTTGGCGGTGATCACCCGGCTTCTGGATGCGTATCTGCAACGGGCGGAGCTGACGGCGATCGAACTGACCCACCACAGCCCCCATGCGACGGTGGCGCTCGATACCGGCACCTTCGTCCAGGATGCGGTGAAGAAGGCGGCCCTGCCGCTGCCGATGCCCGACCTGGAGGTACCGGCGCGGGTCAAGCATCTGTATGCGTTGGTGCAGGCCTTGCTCGACCGGCTGGCGGCGGAGGCCAAGGGCGACGACCCGCCGGCGCTGGCCGAGGGCCGTTTCCGCCGGGCGATGGCCAGGATCGACGAGCGCCATCCCGACGCCCCGGCCGAACGGACCCGGTTGGCGCTGGCGTCCATCAGCCGGTATCTCGCGACCGCGCCGAGCGCCCGCGACAAGCTGCTGCTTGTCGACGGTCTTCTGCGCGGCTCGCTGAAGCCTGCGGACCGGTCGCTGCTGGACCGGGTCGCCGCGGGCCTGTTCACCCTGATGCCGGTGGTCCAGGCCTTCGCGCCCGGGCCGTCCGAGGACGTGCCGGCCTCCCGCTATGTCCAGGCGCTGGCCCTGATCAACCTACACGAGGGCCGGATGCCGGACCGGCCGGCCGACGCACCGCCGGGCCCGCCACTGCCGGAGATCCCCTCGCTGTTGACGGCGATCGAGGACGGACACCTGCCGCGTGCCCGGGCGGCCTTGCGTGCCGGTCTGATCCGGCTGCTCGACCGGCGCGGGCCGTTGATGTCCGCGACCGATCCGCGGGTGGAGCTGGGGGCGGTCAACGACCTGCTGACCATCGCGATGGGCGCGCGCGGGCTCCTGTCGGTCGATCGACCGCTGCTGGACCGGCTGCGGGAACGGTCGACCCGCCAGCTCGGCCCCGAGCAGGTGCGCGAGCTGATCAAAGGGGAACGGCCGGGCATCGACCGCGCCCGCGTGCTGCTCGACCTGATCCCGAAGATGCCCGGGACGGCGAACCGCGGGAAGCTCGCCGACTATCTGGTCGAGACCCTCACCCCGGACGCCCTGGCACGCGGGATGCCGCGGGGCAGCAGCCGGCTGTCCTGGATCGGGCCGATCGCAGCGCTGCTGGCCGACCTCAAGGAGGCCGGGGTCGACCCGTTCACGCTGCGGCAGATCGAGCAGCGGGTCGACGGCTTGCTCTACGAGATCGTCGCCGAAGACCTGATCCGCGGCATGCCCGAACCGGGCCGCCGGATCACCCAGGTGCTCAAGCTCGTCGCCGGCAAGCCCTTGCCTGCGGGCCGGGCGCGCGACGCGCTGGCCGAGCAGTTGGCCGCGACGGTGCGGTCCCGCGCCGTGCTCGACCGGATGGTCAACCGCTTCCCGGAGGCGATGCGGGCCCGCATCCGGACCCGCATCACCGATCTGCTGGGCGAACGCGCGCCCGCCTGACGGATCGGGATCGCCTGCGCCCCGGCTTGCCGCCCGGTCTCCGGCCCGCCGAAAAAGTCATTTGCCGTCAGGTTGCTGGCGCGATCCGCCTCCGGAGCCAAGGCCGTTGTCAGACCGCCCGGGAGCCGATAGAACAGCGCTCGGAGCCGCTCCGATCGGCGTGTCGCGGAAGGGAGAGACCGCGGCGTGCCGCACCGCAGAAGGCGGCCCGGTACCGCACCAGGAAGGCGGTACGACTAAGGACGGGAACGGGGAGGGACAGCCCATGGCCACATCGCCGGCCGGGGCCGGTGCCGTCGACGGGGCCATCGCCCCGGGGGCGCCGATTCTCGATGTGGGGATGGTCAGCCTGCAGTTCGGCGGCGTGCGCGCGCTGTCCGAGGTGAGCTTCGACGTCAAGAAGGGCGAGCTGTTCTCCATCATCGGCCCCAACGGGGCCGGCAAGACCTCGATGGTGAACTGCATCTCCGGCCGGTACGCCCCCAATGAGGGCCGGATCACCTTCAAGGGCCGCGACGTCACCAAGCTCAAGCCCAATGTCCGGGCGGATCTGGGGCTCGGCCGGACCTTCCAGAACCTGGCGCTGTTCGGGCACATGACGGTGCTCGACAACATCATGGTCGGCCGCCACCATCTGCTGAAGAACAACTTCGTCACCGGGTCGATCTACTGGTTCACCGGGGCCCGGACGGAGGAGCTGGCGCACCGCCGCGAGGTCGAGGAGATCATCGACTTCCTCGAAATCCAGCACGTCCGGAAATCGGTCGCCGGCACCCTGCCCTACGGCTTGCGCAAGCGGGTCGAACTCGCCCGCGCGATCGCGCTCAAGCCCGATCTGCTCCTGCTCGACGAGCCGATGGCCGGCATGAACCTCGAAGAGAAGGAGGACATGGCCCGCTACGTCGTCGACCTGAACGAGGAGTGGGGCATGACCGTCATCATGATCGAGCACGATATGGGCGTGGTGATGGACATCAGCCACCGGGTCATGGTGCTGGACTTCGGCAAGAAGCTGATCTCCGGCAGCCCCGAGGCGGTGCTGGCCGACGAGCGGGTCAAGCGGGCCTATCTCGGCGAAGCCGACGAGGATGACGCACCGGCGGAGGCGGCGCAGTGACTGCGGCCGTCCTCCCGGTCCGGCCGGCTGGCGGCGGGACCCCGCGCGCACCGATCGACCGGCTGGCGACCCATGACGTCACCAACCAGCCGCCGCCACTGGTCGACACCAACCTGTTCGATACCGATCCGGCGCTGGTCGAGGGGGTGGCCCGCGAAGGGGCGGGCTGGGCGACCGATCGGCTGCGCGCCTTCGGGGCGGCCTGCGGCGGTGCGGAGGCGATAGACTGGGGGTTCGCCGCCAACCGCCAGGTGCCGGAACTGCACCGCTTCGACCGCTACGGCCGCCGCATCGACGAGGTGAGTTTTCACCCCGCCTACCACGCGCTGATGGACATGGCCTATGCGGCCGGCGCGCATGCAATCGGCTGGACCGCGGGCCGCGCCGGCGGGCATGTCGCCCACACCGCCATGGTGTACCTGCTCAGCCAGGTCGAACAGGGCGTGTGCTGCCCGGTGGCGATGAGCTATGCCGGTGTGCCGGCCCTGGCCCACCAGCCCGAACTGGCGGAGGCGTGGACGCCGAAGCTGGTGGCGGAGGCCTATGATCCCCGGCCGATCCCGCCGGCGGAGAAGGCCGCCCTGACCGTCGGCATGGCGATGACCGAAAAGCAGGGCGGCTCCGACGTCCGGGCCAACAGCACCACGGCCGTGCCGGTCGGCGCGGCCGGGCCGGGCCGGGCCTATCGGCTGACCGGGCACAAATGGTTCTGCTCGGCCCCGATGTCGGACGGGTTTCTGACCCTCGCCCGGACCGACACGGGGTTGAGCTGCTTTCTGGTGCCGCGCTGGACGCCCGACGGGGACCGCAATGCCGGCCTTGTCTTCCTGCGGCTCAAGGACAAGCTCGGCAATCGCGCCAACGCCTCCTCGGAGATCGAGTATCACGGCGCCTGGGCGCAGATGGTGGGGGAGGAAGGGCACGGCATCCGCACCATCATCGACATGGTGCACCATACCAGGCTCGACACCGCGGCCGCCCCGGTCGGGCTGATGCGCCAGGCCCTGGCCCAGGCGGTCCATCACGCCACCCACCGCACCGCGTTTCAGAAGCGGCTGGTCGACCAGCCGCTGATGCGCAGCGTGCTGGCCGATCTGACGATCGAGGTCGAGGCGGGGCTGGCGCTGATCCTGCGCGTCGCCCGGGCGTTCGACGGCAGTGCGGCCGGCGACGCGCGGGCCCGCGCCTTCGCCCGCATCGCCGTCGCGGTGGCCAAGTACTGGCTCAACAAGCGCGCCCCCGGCCATGTGGTCGAGGCGATGGAGTGCCTGGGCGGTGGCGGCTTCATCGAGGAATCGATCCTGCCGCGGCTGTACCGGGAAGCCCCGCTCAACGGCATCTGGGAGGGGGCGGGCAACGTCATCGCGCTCGACATCCTGCGGGCCGCGGGGCGCGAGCCCGAGAGCCTGGACGCGGTACGGGCCGAGCTGGATGACGCCCGCGGCCTCGACCCGCGGCTGGCCGCCGCCGTCGACGCGCTGCAAGCCGAACTCGCCGATCCCGACGCGGTGGAACGCCGGGCCCGGCGGATCGCCGAACGCCTCGCCCTGGCATTGCAGGGCGCCCTGCTGGCACGGCACGCGCCGCCCACCCTGGCCGATGCGTTCATGGCGACCCGGCTGGGCGGCGGCGGCGGGATCAGCTACGGCACCCTGCCGGCCGGCCTGAAACTCGATGACATCATCGCCCGTGCGGGAGGCACCCCATGACCCCCACCACCGGTGATCCGTCCACCCCGGACACCCTGCCGAAGCTACTGGTCCGCAACGCCGCGACCTGGCCGGACGAAACCGCGCTCCGGGAGAAGGATCACGGCATCTGGCAGGCCATGACCTGGCGGCAGGTG
>JANQKE010000215.1 GCA_028281265.1 Alphaproteobacteria bacterium
CCCGACAGATCGGCCGGCCGGCCGATCTCGAACAACCGGTAACCGTCGGCGGGCCACCCGATGGAATCGAGCAGGGCGTCCTCGTCCCGACGAGAATAGCCGCGCGCTTCGGGCCTGTATTGCGGGGCATGACCCAGGTGGTAGTTCAGCGTGGCGGCGACCGCCCGGGGCACGCGGTCGCAGACGGCCTGGCACGCCGCCACCAGCCCGGGCGTGGCCATGCGGGCCCCGTCGATCAGGACGCCGACGATCGCCCCCCGGGCCGATGACAGGCCGAGATTGACCGCCGCCACCGGCGAGGGTGTCGGTGCGGGAACCCTGAGGATCCGGCACGGCGGGTCAAGCGGACCGAAATCGTCCGGCAACGGGGAGTGGTTCGACCCGTTGTCGACCACGATCACCTCGCAGCCCCCCGACACCGGGGCCTGAAGTGGCGGGGACAGGGATCGTACCGTCCGCGGCAGCTCCCTGCCCATATTGTAGGAGACGACGACCACGCTGACGGCCGGCGTTCCCGCCGCCGCGCCGACCGCCGCATCGGGACTAGTCGACATCGCCGGCCGGGACGGCCTCGCTCGGCCGATCGGACTGCCGGGGGCCGGCGAACAGGGCCGCGTAGCGTCTGCGCAACTCGGCCGCTGCGACCTTGCCCATCGGATTGCGCGGAAGCCCGTCGACCAGGAGGATACGCTTCGGCACCATTCGGGGCGGCAGCGACCCGGCCAGGGCCTGTCGCAGGGCGCCCGGGGACGGCCGGTTGCCCGGATGCGGGACGACCGCCGCCACCACCGCTTCGCCATAGCTCGGGTGCGGGACCCCGAACACACAGACCTCCGCGACACCGGGGAGCATGGCGAGCGGCGCCTCCACATCCGGCGGATGGATGTTCATCCCGGCATAGATGATGATGTCCTTGCACCGGCCGGACAGCACCAGCCGGCCGTCGGTCGTCAGCCGTCCCACATCGCCGGTCCGGAACCAACCGTCCGACGTGAACGCCGCGGCCGTCCGTTCCGGCTGGTTCCAGTACGCCTCAAGAACGTTCGGACCGCGGACCTGCACTTCGCCCACCGAGCCGTCGACGCCGGGAACGCCGGTGACGGGGTCGGCGAGCCGCAACTCGACGCCCGGCAGCGGCGGGCCGACCGACGGCGCCGCGGTGTCCGAACCGGGCCGCTCGGCGGTCAGCAGAAGCGTCTCGCTCAACCCATACCGTTCCAGGATGCGGTGACCGGTCTTGGTCTCGAACGCCGTCCGGACCGCCGGCGGCAGCGGGGCCGACCCGCAGATGAACAGCCGGACCGACGCAGCGCACCGGCGATCCAGCGCCGGGTGCCGGGCCAGCTCGGCATAGTGGACAGGCACCGCCATGAAGCAGGTGATCCCGGGCAGGCGACCGACGACGTCATGGGTATCGAACCGTGGCCTGAGCACCAGCCGCGCGCCCGACCAGAGCACCGGCAGGACCGCCACCAGCATCCCGTGGGCGTGGGTCATGGGCAGCACGTGCAGCACCGTGTCCGCCGGCCCCAGAGACCAGATATCCGCCAACGCCTCGGCCTGATGCAGCAGGCCGCGATGGGTCAGGGGCACCAGCTTGCCCGGCCCCGTCGTCCCGGAGGTCCGGAGCAGAACCGCCGGTGCGGACGGGTCTTCGGCCGGCGGCACCGGCCGCGGCCGGTGCCCCGCCTCCGGCCCGTCGCCAAAACGACCCGTGCCGTCGATGGCGACGACCGCCGCCGAACTACCCCGGGCCTGCAAGGCGGTGCGGATCTGCCCGGCAGCCGACGGTGCGGCGATCACCAGCCGCGGTCCGGTCAGGTGGACATGACCGGCCAGATCGGCACCGCAACAGCCCCGCAGGCCAGGATCCCGAAGAACACCGCCAGGGTCCCCGCACCCTTGCCGCGCGCGAGGGCAACCCGGTCACCCGGCGCCACGGACAGCTCTTGCAGGGCGCTCGCTGCCGCCGTGATCGACGCGGCCAGCCGGCCGAAGGTCCAGCCGGTACCGTCGACGTCGACGATCGCAATCCGGTCGGGGGCGTGCCAGCGCTCGACCAGGCGGCGTCCGAAGGATGAACCGGGGGACAGATCCGGCATCGGGCGACCTGTCGGCTTCAAAGCGTCTTGGCGAGATGCCGGGCCGATCCGGCACACACCAAACCGACGGGCCGGGCGGATCGGCCCCGCTGCGGCATCGCTCGGCGTCGAACAGGGCCCGGCATGTCCGTCCTCCTCGCTCCTGGTATCGGCACCAATCCGCCTCGGCGGGTCGATCCGGTCTCTCCCGAATATGTCCTAATTCAACCGCCGATAGGCGCGCGACCGCTCATGCCCCGGTCTGTATCCGATATCCATCACCTCGAAACCGTCATCCTGATCCAGCATGATCTCACAGATGATGGCCACATGACTGACTTCGATCTGTTCTTTGGTGAAATGCTTGAGAAGATCCGGGCGTTTCTCGGGGTTATGGGTCGGCGATTTGGCCAATGACCATGAGTAATCGTCCAGCAGCAAGATGCCGCCCGGCTTGATCATCTGTTTAAGGAGCACGGTGGCCGCGGCGTCGTGATGCATCAGATGGGAGCCGTCGAAGAAAACAAAATCGTAGACGAACCGGGTCTCTCCTTGCTGAAGCCGGCGCCAATTATGCAGCAGCGTCCACACGTAGCTATCCAGTGTTATCGATGAGTTGGGGAAATAACTGGCGTTGCTGATCTCGGCCGCATCAAGCTTTTCTTGAAGGCTGGCAAGCCGATCGGCGAAATCATAGAAATGAATCTGGCCGCGACCGGCAAGCTTCCGCGCCATGGGGAGCGACGTCGCACCGATGCCGACCCCGACTTCACCGACCATGGGTTCGTCGACCGCCTCGATCACCCGGTCCAGAAGACCGAGCGCGTCTTTGTGGGGTTCGGAAATCGTAGGATGGTCGGTGGTCTTGGTGGCGTCCATGGGGGCAGATGTCCATCGTCTCGAGGGCGCGACCGGGCCCCGGGGGGGGAGGAAGTATGGCGACGTCCACCCGGCGGTCTCGGTATCGGCTCGACTTTTACCGTACCCGACACCCGGGGCCACGGGAACAGGCGCATCGTGCCGCGTGTCCGACCCGCTACAGACAGACGTAGAATCGGCGTGGCCCGATATGCGTGTGGAACAGCGGGTCGACCTCGATCAGTTCCGAGTAGCCGGCCTCCGCCGCCATCGCGGCAACGGTTTCCGGCGTCGGGAAGAACGAGTGGCTGTTGCCGACCGACGCCTGCACGGTGTCCCGTTCCGCATACAGATATCCGGCATAGGGGCCGAACTCGGTGAACGCATGGGCCCACCCTGCCCCGGCGGCGTCGCTCTGCAACAGATCGGGGCAGCCGAGTTGGGTGTCGAAGACGATCGGAGCCATCGGCCGGCAACGCCGCAGCAACCGGAGCTGGTCTGCGGCCTCCAGATGATAGTACACGCCCAGCGCGGCGATCAGGTCGTAGGGCGCCAACTCGACGTCCCGGATGTCGGCCTGCAGGAAATCGATCCCGTCCATGTCCTCGTCGGCGGGCTTCCGGTCCGTCCGGGCATCGATCGCCGTCACCTGATGACCCAGCTTGACCGCCCAGCGTGCGAAGGCGCACGGCCCGGCGCCGAGATCCGCAAGGCGCCGCGGTTGGGGGAAGTAGTGCCGCAAGAGCTTGCAGAACATCCAGATGCGCAACACACCCAGATCTTCATGCGCAACGCCGGTGTCGTATCTGCCCAGCCGCATCCCGGTCTCTCCCCGCCGCCGGTCGGGATCGCCTCCGGGCGGCGACTGTGGCCAGTGCACCGACGAACCGCAACCCGGTACGGCCGAAGTCGATCACGTCGATGCCTCTGAGGTTCTTCAAATGCTCGACCGATGGATCGAAACGCGGGCCCCCGGGGTTTGGAATGGGCTCGGGTCACCGGGGTCACGGTCTGGTAACCGGCATGCCGGGCGGACCTTGTGGCCGCGCGCAACAAAACGATGGGCTAAGATAGCGACTGTTTGCCTGTAGCGACGGCGATCGGGCGGTCATGGCGACATGATGAGGGCTCCCGGTCTGGACGGTGCAGGAACGATGTATGTTGCAAGTTCGCCGACAGAATCGTTGTGTGCGCATTCAAGGCGCGCTGATACAGCATCAGATGCTGACTCACGTCATCGTTGTCACAAAGGCCTGCACCTTGGTCGAGCGATGCAGATGCCCATGGGTCACCACCCAGATCTGTCCCTGCCAATCGTCTTGCCGAGACGTCCATTCGACCAGTCCTGCGCTCTCGGCCATTGGGCCGGGTGGCGGTCCTTCATCGCCTGCCACAGCCACGCCATGCGGTCGACAGATCAAGCCTTGCAGGCCACCGGAGCGTGCCAGCCCGCAAAGGCGGCCCGGAACTCGCCGCGTCCATAGTCCCAGATGCCGATTCGCCATGAGCAGGCCCGGCAGGTTCGCGATCGGAAACGCGACGTCCACAGGCTCGCGCACGATCGGCACCTGGTTGCGGTTGAGGGAGGCACGCTCGCCGAGCACGCCGCGCGCAGCCCCGCTTTCCACCGTTCCCGGCGGCGCGAAGAAGCGCGGATTGAAACAGACCCGGCCACCGGCCGCGACAAAGGGGGTCAGCGACCACCGGCCGATCCGGTAGGCGCTCCACAGCGCGAAAGAGACGGGGATCGCGCCGCCGAAACGCGGATAGATGCTCTACGGATTGGCATGGTGCGCCCAGGCGGCATCGGTCATGCCCCATCAAGGCTTCGGCGCTCCTAAAGACGTCTATCACGGCGCATCTCCTTCTCTGTTGCGGGAAACAGACCGCCCGGGCGATCAGACCGATCAGAAGATCGCGGGTGACGGGCCGGTCGCTCATGCCGCCGGCGCCCCTGTGTACGATGCGGTGCGGTGGGGCCGAGGGCGGACACTGGACGACAGGGATCAAGCATGCTTGATAGGTCTTCGTATGTCCGCCTGATGCGCACTGCGGGAGTATCAACCGTCTGTCGGATCCGAGCTTCGCGTTAGACACTGAGTTGGACTTAGGTTGACTGACTGAAATGCAGTCCTGACTTGCCTGTCTTAGGCTATGCGGATCACCAAGCGCTGAACTGCGAAGTGGTCTTCGACCGTTCGGTACTTCATGCAAGGCGGGTTGATTACTCTGTACACGAACCCTAGGGTAGCAGCTCTACGCATTCAATGCGGGGTGATTTGGCCGGAGCGTTCAAGGTGTTACATGCTGAACCGAGAAGCCATTATCTCCGCTCATCAATTCATCGATAAGAACCGCACGCTGATTGCATTCTTGATTTGCTTTTTTGTGATTACAAATGTTTATTACTTTACATACTTTTTTATCACACCATCGCCTGGTCGTAGTCTCGAGCATCCTCTAGGTTGGTTCGGCTGGTTCGATCAAGGTCATTATCTTAGACAGGCGCAGGCTATTCTGACTGGCAATTTGGATCCTGGCAACCATTTCTACCCACCCTTGTATCCTGCCTTCGGCGCTATCCTACAGCCTATAACCAAATACCATTCGTTCTTTCCCGTGAATTTTGGATTGATACTAATATACGCAAGTATCTTCATCCTCCTTTTCGGGCGATACATCGGGCATCTTGCAGCAGCCGGCTGCCTGCTGGTCGGTATGTATCAAACACCGTTGATGACGATTCAATGGACTGTACCTTGGACAAGCACAGCGTCCGCAGTCTGGCTGATTTCAGCGCTGTACTTTCTGGATCGCTATCTCCGCTGGCGGCATCGAACCGACTGGTCGTTGAGGGGGCGGCTTGTCAATGCGGCACTTTTCGGTTTTCTCATAGGCCTTCTTGCGCCGACACGCCCGGGCGACTTCATTTTCGCTTCCCCAATCGCACTAACCTATGCCGGATTTGTCACCGTCGACTTCTTTAAGGGAACGCGGGAAACTCGGCATCGAGAGATCCTCACAGGTGCCGTCGGTGTAATTTTCTACAGCTTACCCGTACTGAGTTATCTGCTCTTCAACATGATGGTATTCGGCGATCCATTCGGCGGTTACTTTGACCGAATTGAAGGTAGTGGTGGTATATTGTTAGCAGATTTTTTTGAGAAGGCGTTCTCTCACCTTCTCGCCTCTCATGTCTTCTATGGTGAGGTGGGAGCAGATTGGCTAAGCAATATATCCCTCTTCCTTATCTGTCTTGCCTTCTTGCCAGTTGCCTTATTCCGATCCCCAATAATCTTTCGAGTGGCAGCTTGCGCCTTCATTATAAACATGATTATTGTATTTTCATTTGTTGATGCACTGCCGACTGGCACATTCAGGTACTACAATATTCACTACTTCAAGTGGGGTGCCCCTATCGTATTGGCCATCGCCTTCTGGTTCAGTCGCCGAATGATAATCGGAACAGGGAGCGCTCGTCGCGATGGCCTGTTCGGCATGGCCAGCGCGCTTGCTGTCGGCCTGATCGCATTATCGTTGACTTCTCAGTACATGCTGACGCCTGCAGTCTTCCGGATCGTCGATGAGCGCACCGTTGCGATCGAGTTCCCCGAACCGACAATGGTGGACTTCATCGAGTTGCCCGACATCGACGCCGGTTGGCAACAAGTCTATTTCCCTCGAGGCGGGCACGTTGTGATCAACGGGAATACGCCTTTGCGATCCATCAGCTCATACCGGTATCTGAAGATGCCGGAAGGAACGCGTCTCGTATTTCACAGGCCGATCGAAGTGACGACGGTTCAGTTGGCACTGTACGAGGGAGCCTCGATCGACCAACAAGACACGCCTCGCGCGCAAGGGGTCCGGGTTTCACTGGGGCTCGGGTCGCCCTTGACCCGTCCACCACTTGCACCACCAGTCCCCCACAGTTGAAACCATGCCAAACATGCCTAAGCGAGGGAGCGCATCGGCGACGGGAGGCTGTTCCGCAGTTGCCACGGCAATTGTGATCCCCGCCTTGGATGAAGGTACCTCAATCGAGCCTACAATTCGTGACTACCAGACAGAGTTTCCGGAAGCTCGTATTGTTGTTGTGGACAACGGCTCAACTGATGATACCGCCAACAGAGCATTGGCGGTCCTGCGTCACGATCATGATATCTTCCTGACCGAACCCCGTCGAGGGAAAGGTAACGCGATCCGCGCGGCTCTGGGCCGGTTGGAAGCGGATGTGTTCATCATGACCGACGGCGACTGCACCTATCCAGCATCCGAAGCCCGCAAACTATACGAGTCACTTCTGGCGACCCGCGCCGACATGATTGTTGGCGATCGAGTTTCCAGTGGAGATCTTCGCCGCAACAACAGAAGATTCGGCCACGACCACGGGAACCGGCTATTAAGTCGGATCGTCTCGGCTCTGGCCGGTCGAGATTACGTAGATGTCATGTCTGGACTTCGTGTTATGTCAAGTCCATTTGTCGGAGCCCTGGATGTGCGAAGCACGGGCTTCCAGCTCGAAACGGAATTGAATGTCATTGCCGCATACCTCCGCGCCACTGTCGTCGAACATCCAATTCAATACACCGCACGGCCGCCCGGATCGAAGAGTAAACTCAAGACCGTGCAAGATGGAATTCGCATCTTGTTTTTCGCAGTAACCAACTGGATAGCATTTTCACCGATGCAGTTTTTTGGCCTGATCTCGGGGCTTGCCCTGATTTGCTCTACGCTCCTTGCCTACCGCGTGATTGCCGGCTTCATCGAGCACGGGTGGCCCTATACGACGACCGCGGTCGCCGGTGGAACCGCCGGGTTAGTCGGGATCCTGGCCCTGTTCCTGGGGCTGTCGCTTCGGATCCTGGTGCGCAGTCAGCGCCGCCGGGATGCAGCGGCGCTGCTGACGGCCCGACGGCAGTGGAACAGTCGGCTGGATCAACTCTCACGGCATCCCTGATCGGGGTCCGGTGCATCGGTTGGACGGTGTGAGGTCGGCAAGAGATGCCAGATCATCCTTCGCGGCGCCCTACAACCGGGTCGCCCTCAGCCGGTCCTCGTCGAGGGTCAGGCCCAGGCCCGGGCGGTCGGGCAGGATCCAGACACCGCCGTCAGGCGGCTCGATCGGCTCGCCGAGCATGAAGTCGCGGCGGGCCGCCGACCAGTCCGGCGGGTCGAACGGAAACTCGAGATAGGGCGCCTCGGCGATGCCGGCAGCCAGATGGGCATTGGCGATCAAGCCGATGCCGTTGCCCCAGGTGTGCGGGGTGAACGCCAGACCGGCCGCCCGGGCCGCTTTGGCGATATCGGCCAGCCCGCCGATCCCGCCGACCAGCGTGGCGTCCGGCTGCAGGATATCGAGCGCGCCGGCATCGATCATCGCCCGCAGGTCGTGCAGTTCCCGCGCCATCTCCCCGCCGGCGATCGGGATATCGGTCTGGGTCCGAAGCGCGGCGAGCCCCGCCAGGTCGGCCCGATGCAGCGGTTCCTCCATCCAGGTCACGTCGAGCCGTTCCAACTCCCGGGCGACCGCCAGCGCCGTCTTGAAGGTCCACGGGCTCTCGGTGTCCCAGGGCATGCGCCAGGCCTGGTTGCAGTCGACCATCAGCCCGAGGTCACCGCCGATGCGGGCGCGGATCGTCTCCAGCGCCTTGAGGTCGTCGGCCACGTCCGGACGATGGAACCGCAGCTTGACCGCCGGGAAGCCCCGCGCGGCCAGGGCCAGGAGCTGATCCGCCATCGCCTCGGGCGCGCGCAGCACGCCGGTCGAGGCGTACAGCCGGACCCGGTCGCCCAGACCGCCCACCATGCGCCAGACCGGCTGGCCCGTCTGCTGGCCGGCAAGATCCCACAGGGCCAGTTCCAGCGGCCAGCACCGGCCATAGTGAAACGACAGGGCATCGATCACCCGTCCGTGCCGGGCGAGGTCGCGCGCGTCACGCCCCAGGAACAGGTCCTCGTGCCCGGCGAAGCCCAGCATCAGGTCGCCCGACCCCACACCCTGCCGCCCGTCGCGGTCCCGGACCCGGACGATGGTGGCGTTCAAGGCCGTCCTGGGACGGGTGTCCCAGGCCGCGTGGAACGGCGGGTCGAGATCGACTGCGTGATGGCTGATCTCGATAGCGGCAATCGTCATGGGCGGTGTCCGAATCGCAAGGGGTTCCGTCGAGGGCCGGACTCCGACGGACCGGCAGGCCGCTCGTCAAGCGGGATGGCTGCCGGCCGATCCGATGCGGGCGGTGCGCCGGCGTCATACTTCGTTCGCCGAGCGTCCGTAGACGGGGGGGAGCGTAGCGAAGCCCGGCTTGGTCCGGGCATCCTGCCGGGTTTCGCTACGCTCCATCCAGCCGATCTGACACTCTTACGGGTCCATCCTTTCCGGGGGCACTCTGGTGCCACGCCCCATGTCGCATTCGGGACAGCGCCGGCCGGACGCGATCAAGCCGAACCAGGCCGGCTGCCCACCCTGGAGCCGTTTCAGGCAGGCCCGGGTCGGTCCGTCGAGGAGGATCGACCCGAGCCGCCGTGAGACCGTGCCACCCATCGCCCTCCCTCCGGCGCCCGGTTCGATCACCCACCATGCCCGACCACCGTCGTCTTGACCGCCGCGCCTGGCTGGGCGCCAACCTGATCGACCAACTCGGCACGATCGTGCGCGGGCACGGGGCGGCCCCCCGATCGACGGCGATCGTGATCGATCCGGCCCTGGCCGAGGGTCCGCTGGGGGACCGGCTGGCCTGCGCCCTGCCGGGGGCAACCGCACCGTTCCGGCTTCGGCCCGGCGAACCGACGGCTGCGGAAGTGGACCGGCTGGCCGCATGGCTGCGCGACCGGAAGCCCCGGGCGATCGTCGCGGTCGGGGGCGGGTCCGTCCTGGATGCGACCAAGCTGGCGGCGGCCGTGGCATCGGGGCCCCTGCCGAGCCCGGCCTATGCGTGCGGCGCGACACCGCTGCCGCCCCGGACCGCACCGCTGATCGCCGTTCCGACCACCGCCGGGACCGGTTCGGAAGCGACGGCGACGGCGATCTACACGCTTGCGACCGGCGCCAAGGTCTGGGCATGGGGGGAAGCGCTGCGGTTCGACGCCACCCTCCTCGATCCGACGGTGACCGAGGGGTTGCCCGCCACCCTGACGGCCATGACCGGGGCGGATGTGCTGGTGCACGCCATCGAGAGCCTGACCAACCGGCGCCACGATGCGCAGGCGGACGCGCAAGCCCGCGCCGCTCTGGCGCTGGGCGGGCGGTATCTGGCGCGGTCGGTCGCCGATGGCGGCGATCTCGAAGCCCGCGCCGGCATGCTGGAAGCCGCCTACCGGGCCGGCCTGGCGATCGACCGGACCGGTTGCGCGCTGGCCCACGCGCTGGGTCACGCGCTGGGCGCGGTGCTGAAGGTGCCGCATGGCCGCGCCGTCGCGGTCGCGCTGGCAGCCATCCTGCCCGTGAATGCGGCTGCCGCGCCCGATGGCCATGCCGCGGCCGCGGCGGCCCTTGGTCAGGGTGACGGACTGCCGGACCGCTTCGGCAGGGTGCTGGAGACGATCGGGTTCGGCGATTGGCCGCGAATCGGTGCCTCCGAGGCCGAGCGCCTGGCCGTCATCGCCGCCGTCACCCTGCCCGAGAACCGGCCGATGTGCGACGTCAACGCAGCGCCCCTGACTGCCTTCGATCTGCCGAGCGTGGTCGGGTACATGGTGGCGTAGGGTGCTTTCGGACCCTGCGGTCGGCCCACCGGGATCAAGCCGGCCGCAGGCCTTTACGGACGGCTCTCTCAAGCCGCGTCGGCCGAGCCTTCGACGCGGGCCGGCCAGGCCGGGGTGAGCCGGCCACCCAGCCGAAGCGGGTGGATCGCGGTCGCCAGCCCGCTGGCCGGATCGACATCCACGACGACGCCGCTGATCGTGGCCAGGCTCTCGGCCGGGGTCAGCCGCTCGGCCGGCTGCTTCTTGAGGAAACGGTTGATCGCCGGCTGCTTCTTCATGCCGATGACGCTGTCATAGTCGCCGCACATGCCGGCGTCGGTCTGATATGCCGTCCCTCCCGGCAGCACCTGGGCATCGGCGGTGGGGACATGGGTATGGGTGCCGACCACAAGGCTGACGCGCCCGTCGCAGTAATGGCCCATGGCCATCTTCTCCGACGTCGCCTCGCCGTGAAAATCGACGATGATGGCGTCGACGTCCCGCCCCAGGTCGAGCGGGTCGACCACCGCATCCACCGCGGCGAACGGGTCGTCCAGCGGGTCCATGAACAACCGCGCCATGACGTTGATGACCAGGACGCGGTGACCGCCGCGGCCTTCCATCAGCACCGCGCCGCGCCCGGGCGTTCCCTTGGGGTAGTTGATCGGGCGCAGCAGCCGATCGTCCTGGTCGATATGCGCCAGGATCTCCCTTTGGTCCCAGACATGGTTGCCGGTGGTGATGACATCGGCACCGGCCTCGTAGAGCTGCTCGGCGATCTTGCCGGTCAGCCCGAAGCCATGGGCCGCGTTCTCGGCATTGATGATCACGAAATCCGACGACAACCGGCGCCGCAGCATCGGCAATTGTTCGATCACCGCCACCCGGCCGGTGCGTCCGACGATATCCCCCAAGAACAACAGTCGCATGTCCACTCGCAATCGATGCCGGGCGGTCCGCAAAGCCGGACCCGGAGCGCTACCCCGCCACCACACACCTAGAGCGGTTTCAGGGATTTCCGAATCGATCCGTTGACGTGTGCCGGATCGATCCGCAAGACGCGCCGCACCACGCGATGCGGCGTCACCGGGCCGGCGGCGTAGCGCAGCGGCGGCCGGCACCCGCCACCCCGAAGGGCCGGGCGGATCACCCTCAGACGACGATGAGCGCACGCGGGGTGACGATGGCATCGAGCCGCTGATCCCGGTCGTCGGCCGGCACCGCTTCCACCTCCTGCTCGGCGAACGCGACGCCGACGGCCAGCACGGCCGGCGACGACCTGCGTAGCGCGGCCAGGGTCCGGTCGTAATAGCCCCCGCCATATCCCAGGCGATACCCCTGCCGGTCGAAGGCCAGCAGCGGCACGAGCAGCAGCTGGGGCACGACAGCGGGGCTGCCGGCCGGGGGACAGGCGACGCCGTACCGGCCCGGGTCGAGCGGGCCGCCCGGCTGCCAAGCTCTGAAGCTCAACGGCCGGGCCGGGCCGTCGGTCACCGGCAGGGCGGTGGTCCAGCCCGCGCCAGCGAAACCGGCCAGCACCGGCAGGACGTCGATCTCCGAACCGATCGGGTGGAAACCCGCGACCGCCCCCGGTGGTCGATCGATACGCAGCGGCAGCAGCGCCCGCCAGAGCCGATCCGCCGCCGCCGCCCGCTCGGCGTCCGGGATCGCGGCACGGGCTTCGCGGGCACGGGCCCGCATCGCTCTCTTGGCATCGGCCGGGGCCGGAGGTGACGGCATCGGGGTCCCCAGGCACCGGGTGCTGGGCCCGTACGGACGCAGATCGGCGACGACAGCGGCGGGGCGGAGCCGCGCGGACCGGTGGTCGGACACCCTCCTCATGGACCTGCGTCAGCAGGTGGGCGCCGTGAGTACCCGGACCAGGACCCGGGCAGGGACAGCTCCCTCGAGAAAGACTATCGGCCCACGGAGAAACAAGACCTGTCGCGTCCCGCAGCCCCGCCAGGCCGTACAGTTAGGCATCCTCCAGCCGGGCGGCAATGGCGGAAATGCGATCGGCGACGCGCCCCAGCGCCGCCGCCACCTCCGGATCGTCCGCTGCGGAAGCCCCCCGGGCGCTCTGCGCGGCCTCCAGCGCGTCATGGGCATCGAGCAGCGCATCGCCGAGCATCATCGCAACCAGGAGCAACTGGTGACCATCCCCCGCATTGGGGACCGTTTTCGCCACCATCCGCCAGCGTTCCTCAACCAGCTTGCCGACGCGCCGGGCCCGTTCTTCCTGACCGGCCTCGACCTGCAGGGGATAGGCCCTGCCCCCGAGCTTCACGTCCACCGTCGGCATGCGATCACCGTGGGATTGGTCACGCGGCGTCTGAACTCGGTCGCGGATGGATTGGTCACGAGGCGCGCACCCGATCGTCCTGCTGCAGCACCAGCTCGAGTTGCGAGATCGTGCTGTCCACCTCCCGCATGACGGTCTGGGCATCCTCGAGGATCTGCCGCCGTTCGGCCTCGGCCGCCTGGGTCGCGACCGCCGCCAGGGTCGACGCGGTCCGGCCGAGCATGCCGGCCACGGCTGTGTCCAGCCGGTCAACCGCCTGCTCAAGCCTGTCCAATTGCGTGCGAAGCTCCGTCATCGTCCCCGACTCGCCGCGGAATGCAGTGCCGTGGGGATCAGCGTATCGTGGCCGCACAACCAAGGCAAATCCGCCGAACCGCGGTCCGGGCACCGCGGCGGGACGCGGCCTCCCCACATCCGGCTTTCGCGACCTTGCCCTGCCTTAGGGATCGGTTGACGGTCGACAGCGCCGGGCGGCACTGTGCCGCCGTCCTTCCGACCGGCCGACCCTGACGGGACCGCACCACCCCGACAGGCAGCCGGCCCGCATCCGATCCCGACCCGTCCCGGTCACGGCACCCGCGCATCACGGCGACCCGTCACCCACGAGCCGAAAACGCCCATGTCAGACGTCGCGTTCTCCGATCTCGCCAACGCCCTGCGCGCCCTGTCCATGGATGCGGTCGAAAGGGCCACATGCGGGCATCCCGGCATGCCCATGGGCATGGCCGACGTCGCCACGGTGCTGTGGACCCGGTTCCTGAAGCACGACCCGGCCCACCCGGCCTGGCCGGACCGCGACCGCTTCGTGCTGTCCGCCGGGCACGGGTCGATGCTGCTGTACAGCCTGCTGCACCTGACCGGCTATGAGAAGGTCAGCCTCGACCAGCTCAAGGCGTTCCGGCAGTTGGGCTCGCTGACCGCCGGCCATCCGGAGGTCGACGTCGATGCCGGCATCGAGACGACGACCGGCCCGCTCGGCCAGGGGATCTCCAACGCGGTCGGCATGGCGCTGGCGGAACGGCTCCTGGCCAGCCGCTTCGGTGACGCGCTGGTCGACCACTACACCTACGTCATCGCCTCCGACGGCGACCTGATGGAAGGGATTAGTCACGAATCGTGCGCCCTGGCCGGCCATCTGGGCCTGGGCAAGCTGATCGTGCTCTACGACGACAACGGCATCTCGATCGACGGGTCGACCGACCTCGCCTTCACCGAGGACACCGGCCGGCGCTTCGACTCCTATGGCTGGCAGGTCCTGCTGTGCAATGGCCACGACAGCGAGGCGATCACCGCCTGCATCACCGAAGCCCAAGGCGACACCGCCCGCCCGACCCTGGTCCGCTGCAAGACGACCATCGGCTACGGCGCCCCGACCAAGGCCGGCAGCGCCAAATCCCACGGCGCCCCCTTGGGCGCGGAGGAAATCGCCGGCGCGCGCCAGGCCCTGAACTGGCCGCATGCGCCCTTCGAGATCCCCGAGGCGATCGCCCGCGCCTGGCGGCAGGCCGGCCGGCGCGCCGCGGACGCCTACGCCCGTTGGAACGACCGCTACGCCGGCACGGAGACGGTGGTCCGCGATGCCTTCGACGAGACGCTGGACGGCACCGTCCCCGAGCCGGCCCTGAATGCGCTCGAGGCCCTGAAGACCGAATGGGCGGACGCCGGCCCGAAGCTCGCCACCCGCCAATCCTCCGGCAAGGTCCTGGACGCGATCAAACCCGGGATCCCGACCCTGATCGGCGGCTCGGCCGACCTGACCGGCTCCAACAACACCAAGACGGCCGTCAGCACGTTCGTCACCCGGGACGATTTCACCGGACGCTACATCAATTACGGCGTGCGCGAGCACGGCATGGCCGCGATCATGAACGGGATCGCCCTGCATCGCGGGATCATTCCCTATGCCGGCACCTTCCTGACCTTCTCCGACTACAGCCGGCCGGCCATCCGGCTGGCCGCCCTGATGGGCCTCAGGGTGATCCATGTGATGACCCATGACAGCATCGGCCTGGGAGAAGACGGGCCGACCCACCAGCCGGTCGAGCATCTGTCGGCGCTCAGGGCCATTCCCAATCTCAACGTCTTCCGCCCGGCCGACGCGATCGAGACGGCCGAAGCCTGGGAGCTGGCGCTCGACAGCGACACCAGCCCGTCGGTCCTGGCCCTGACGCGCCAGGGTCTGGCCGCGCAGCGCCGCGCCAGCGGGGAGAACCTGTCGGCCAAGGGGGCCTACATCCTGGCCGAGGCCGAGGCGGGGCACGCCGTCACCCTGCTGGCCACCGGCTCCGAAGTGGAGATCGCGGTCGCCGCCAGGGCGATCCTGGAGACCGAGGGTGTGGGGACGCGGGTGGTGTCGATGCCGTGCTGGCGCCTGTTCGATCGTCAGGATGCGGGTTACCGGGCGGCCGTGCTGGGCGACCGGCCGCGGATCGGGATCGAGGCCGCGGTGCGCCATGGCTGGGACCGCTACCTCGGCGAAAGCGGCGCGTTCATCGGTATGGAAGGCTTCGGGGCGTCCGGGCCCTATGCCGCGTTGTACGAGCATTTCGGCATCACGCCCGCTGCCGTGGTTTCGGCCGCCCGCGCCTTGCTATAGATCACACCCGGCGCGCTCGGCAGGCGGCATGATCGGCCGGCGCTCAGGCCGCCGACCGGACGGGCCGGTCGAAGGCGGATCGGCGCGCACACCCCCGTGACCGGGCCCGGGCACCGGCCTGGGCCCGCCTCTTCGACCCGGACGGCCGGACGGCCGGCCCTTTTTCGGACATCAATCCTTGGAGGACCCCCACCCATGGCTGTGAAGGTCGCGATCAACGGCTTCGGCCGCATCGGCCGTCTGGTGCTGCGCGCCATCTACGAAACCGGCCGGGACGATATCGAGGTCGTCGCCATCAACGACTTGGCCGACGTCAAGACCAACGCCATGCTGCTGAAATACGACAGCGTGCACGGCCGCTTCCCCGGCACCATCGAGGCCCGGGACGACGCCATCGTCATCAACGGCCATGCGGTCAAGGCGTTCGCCAATCCCGATCCGGCCGGTCTGCCCTGGGGTGATCTGGGCATCGACATCGCCATGGAATGCTCCGGCCGGTTCACCGAGCGGGACAAGGCGGCCAGGCATCTCGACGCCGGCGCCGGGAAGGTCCTGATCTCGGCACCCGGCAAGAACGAGGACATCACGGTCGTCTACGGCGTCAACGACGATGCGCTGACGACCGAGCACAAGATCGTCTCCAACGCCTCGTGCACCACCAACTGCCTGGCCCCGGCGGCTTATGTGATCGACAAGCTGGTCGGCATCGAGCGCGGCTTCATGACCACGATCCACAGCTATACCGGCGACCAGCGCATCGTCGACACCATGCACAAGGACCTGCACCGGGCCCGGGCGGCGGCCCTGAACATCATCCCGACCACCACCGGTGCCGCCCGGGCGGTCGGCAAGGTGCTGCCGCATCTGAACGGCAAGCTCGACGGCGTGGCGATCCGGGTACCGACCCCCAACGTCTCCCTGGTCGACTTCAAGTTCAACGCGGCCCGCACCACCTCGGCCGAGGAGATCGGCGAGGCGATCAAGGCGGCCGCCGCGGACGGCCCGCTCAAGGGCGTGCTCGGCTGGTACGACGAGCCGCTGGTGTCGATGGACTTCAACCATGACAGCCGCTCGTCGATCTTCGCGATCGAGGAGACCAAGGTTCTCGACGGAACCTTCTGCCGGATCATGACCTGGTACGACAACGAGTGGGGCTTCTCCTGCCGGATGGCGGACACGGCCGTGAAGATGGCCCGGATCGGCTGATCCCGACGCCCGGCCGGGCGCCGCTCGGCGTCCGGGCCGGGAGCCGGGAGCCGGGAGCCGGGAGCCGGG
>JANQKE010000230.1 GCA_028281265.1 Alphaproteobacteria bacterium
TTGGGGACCTCCTTGATCGCTGGTAACTCGTTCTCACAAAACAAGTTTCTCAGTTCTCAAGCCCCAATGCACCTAATCCTTTGAGATTTCCAGGCTAGCGGCGGCGGGTGGAATGGCGATGCCGACCCCGTCGCCATTCCCATCCGGGCCGGGCTGCGGTAGAGCGAGATGACATGAGGGTGACGCACCCTCATGTCTGAGCCCTGCTCTCCAAGGTGAGTGTGGGAGCGGGATTCAAACGTCACGTACGAGATCGCGAGAGCGATCGCACCTAACGCCACCCCGCTCTCCAGGCGGGAGAGCCCCCTTCCGTCCGGCCGAAACCGCCCGTCCATGTCCGCCCTGATCCTGCCGCATCACGGCATTACGCCGACGATCGCCGAGACCGCCTTCGTCGCCCCGAACGCCACCGTGATCGGCGATACCGAGATCGGCCCGGACAGCGGCATCTGGTTCAACGTCGTCGTCCGGGGGGACGTGAACGTCATCCGCATCGGCGCCCGCACCAATGTGCAGGACGGCACCGTCATCCATGTGACCGGTGGCGGCGACCCCACGCTCATCGGCGACGACGTGACCATCGGCCATGCGGCCGTCCTGCACGCCTGCACCCTGCAGGACCGTGCCTTTGTCGGCATGCAGGCCTGCGTGATGGACGGGGCGGTGGTCGAGAGTGATGCGATGATCGCCGCCGGTGCCCTGGTCACCCCGGGCAAGCGGGTGCCGTCCGGCCAGCTTTGGGCCGGCTCGCCGGCCCGCTGCATGCGCGATCTGACCGAGGCGGAGATTGCCGGCATCCGGGCTTCTGCGGACCGCTACGCCCGTTTCGCGGCGGAGTATCGGGCGGCTCTTCAGGCCGGCTGACCGGCCCCCTCGGGCCGGAGGCTCAACACCACATTGCCGCGCCCGCGGCCGACCTCCGCATATCCCAGGGTCGCGAGTTCCGCGCCGAGATCCCGGCCCCATCGCTGGGGGGAGTGCTCCAGGATCAGATGCCGCGGCCATCGCGTGCGGTCGGCGGTGGCGAAGAAGGGCAGCAGCGCCTGCGGTTCCCACCCCTCGATATCGATCTTGAGGATGTCGATCGCCGTCAGTCCGGCCTCTCGGACGATGTCGGCCAACGGCTGCACCGGCACCGCGATCGTGGCCCCGGTGGCGGAGACGGAGGCCGCACGCAGGCTCGATCCGCCGAGATTGCGGGCATCGAGGGTGAAGGTCGCCTTCCCGGTCGTTTCGCCCACGGCCGACCGGGCGATCGTCACCCGATCCGCCAACCCGCTGGCGGTGAGGTTGAAGGCCAGCCGATCGGCCATCACCGGGTTGGCCTCGATCGCCAGCACCCGACCGGACGGACCGACGGCCCGGGCCGCCCAGAGGCTGTAGATGCCGGCATTGGCACCGACATCGACGAACCGCCCGCCGGCCGGCAGTCGCGCTTCGACGAACGCGCGCTCTACTGGATCGACCCAGTGGGGCGTGAAGAAGTAGCGCCGCTCGCTGACATTGCCATGCAGGCTCACCCGCATCCGGAACCCGTCGACCTCCGCATCGACCGGGTCGCGATGGGTCCAGATGAACAGCCGGCGCAGCGCGTGGGCCAGCCGTTTGCCGATACCGGCCCGCGGTTGACGCCGGATCACGGTGAGCAGGCGGCGATGGCTGGCGGCGACCGGGTAGGAGCCCCAGGCGGCGGGATCGGGAGAGGATGGGGCCATACCGGGGCGGTAAGAGCGACCTGCACCGGAAACGGTGCGGACAAGATGCTCTAACTTCCTAGAATCGATTATCTTTTTGTGTTTTGAGTGAGCCCCTCAAAACACCGGATGATCTAGCCGGAGCGGCGGGCCGGGTCAATCAGTTGGCGGCCAGGAACGCGCGCAAGGCTGCCGGCCCGAACGCGGCGGCGCTGACCGCAGCACCCCGCCGGCGGCCGTCATTGTCGGAGAAGCCGATATGGACGCCGACGATCGAGGCGCCGGTGCCCTCGATCAGCAGCAAGGGCGAGCCGGAGTCGCCCCGGGTGGCGTCGCAATCGTGCAGGATCACCCGGCCGTTCAGCGCCACACCATCGGCCCCGCAGCCATCATGGACCGACAGGATATGGGCGCGGTCCTGGCTGTAGCCGGCCTGCACCAGGCGGCCGCGCCGAAGCCGGTCCAGCAACTCGTCGCCGCCGAGGCCGATCCACCCCAGGGTCGGCATGTCGATCGGGTCCGCCAGATGCAATAGCGCCCAGTCATCGGCCGGCGTGCTGCCGCGCCGGCCCTGCGGTTCTTCGAACCCGTCGGGGATCGTGAAGGCCGTCGCGACCGAGTGGGCGGCGAACTCCCCGCGGCGATAGCCGGCGAGAAAATGCATGTCGTCGGGCGAAGCGAACCGTCCGACCTCCCCGTCATACAGACAATGGGCCGCCGTCAGTACGGTGCGCGGGCCGATCAGCGCGCCGGTGCAGAAACCGGCGCCGGGCATCCGGTTGACGCGACCGATCGCCGCCCACGGCCATTCCGTGGCGTCCAGGATCCGGCGGTCGTCGTCGCCGATGATCCCGGGCGGCGCCAGGCGGGCGCTCTCGATGACCACCGGCTGCGCGTGCGCGATGCCGGTAGCCAGCAGCGCCGCCAGTGCCAACGCGCCGCCGCGAAGGCGGCGCAGCAGGCCCGGTCCGGCGGAGATCGACGGCATGGCCGGACCCGGTCCCATATCCTCAACCGTCCGTTGACCTCACCGCCACATAGCTGCCGGGTGCGTCCTCCACAACCGGGAGGCCGCCGTCGCCCGGGATCCGGGCATCGACCTTGCCGCCGCTCTTCCGGGCGATCCAGCGTTGCCATTCCGGCCACCAGGAGCCGGGCGCTTCCTTGGCGCCGTTCAGCCAGGTCTCGGCCGACTTGGCCAGCCGGGTGTTGGTCCAGTGGCAGTATTTGCGGGCATCGGGCGGGTTCACGACGCCGGCGATATGCCCCGAGCCCGACAGGACGAACCGGGTCGGGCCGCCAAGCCGGGTGGCGCCGGCATAGGTCGAGGCCCAGGGAGCGATATGGTCTTCCTTGGTCGACAGGAAGAAGGCCGGCGTCCTGATCGTCGACAGGTCGATCGGCACGCCCCTGAGCGTGATCCCGCCGGGCTCCACCAGCCGGTTCTCCTGATACATGGCGCGCAGGTAGAAGCTGTGCATGGCCGCGGGCATGCGCGTGCTGTCGGAGTTCCAGTACAGCAGGTCGAACGGGAACGGGTCCTTGCCCAGAAGATAGTTGTTGACGACGAACGACCAGATCAGGTCGTTGGCTCTGAGCATGTTGAAGGTCATGGCCATGGCCTGACCGTCGAGGTAGCCGTGCGCGCTCATGCGCGCCTCCAGGGCGCTGAGCTGCTCTTCGTCGATGAAGACGGAGAGCTCGCCCGCCTTGGCAAAGTCGAGCATGGTGGTGAAGAAGGTGGCCGAGATGATCCGGTCGTCCGCCCGATCGGTCAGGTAGGCGAGCGTGCAGGCGAGCAGCGTGCCGCCCAGACAATAGCCGATCGCGTTGACCTCCCGTTCGCCGGTCGCCGTCTCGATCTGGTCGAGGGCGTCGAGCGGGCCTTCGAGCATGTAGTCCTCGAAGGTCTTCCGCGCGAGCGTCTCATCCGGGTTGACCCAGGAGATGACGAAGACCGTATGACCCTGGTCGACCGCCCATTTGATGAAGCTGTTCTTGGGCCGCAGATCGAGGATATAGAACTTGTTGATCCATGGCGGGATGATCAGCAGCGGCCGCCGGGCCACCTGATCGGTGGTCGGCGTGTACTGGATCAGTTGCATCAGATCGTTCTGGTAGACGACCTTGCCCGGGGTGACGGCGATGTTCTCCCCGACCGTGAAGGCCGACGTGTCGGTCATGCTGATCTGCAGCGTGCCGCGCCCCTTCTCCAGATCGGTCAGCAGATTGTCCAAGCCCTTGACCAGGTTCTCGCCGCCGCTCTCGACCGTCGCCCGCAATACTTCCGGGTTGGTCATCACGAAGTTGCTGGGCGCCATCGCATCGACGAACTGCCTGGTGTAGAAATCGACCTTGTTGGCCGTCTTGTCGTCCATGCCGTCGACTTCGTTGACCAGAGACTGCATCCAGCGTGCGGTCAGCAGGTAGGACTGCTTGATGTAGTCGAAGACGGCATTGTCGTCCCAGCAGGCGTCCTTGAAGCGACGGTCGCCGCGTTCCGGTGTGATTACCGGGTCGGCTTCCTCTCCCATCATCCGGCGCGCCGCGGTCTGCCAGAGATCGAGATAGTCGTTCCACAGCTCCATCTGCGCCTGGAACAGCTTGGCCGGGTCGGTCATCATCCGGCCGGTCATCTCCAGGAAGGCCGAGCCGATGTTGAGCGGATCGACCGGTTGCGGGCCCTGGGCCATCTGCCGATCGACGAAATCGGCTACCAGCCGCTGACTGCGCTCGGCGATATCGGCCATCGCTTCGGTCATCCGGACGGTGTCCACCGGCGGGATCTTGTCGAAATCGATCGCGGCCGAGGGGGCCTTGTCGGACGATTCGCTCGGCATGTTGTCCTCGCAGCGGTTGGCATCCGGCAGTGCTGGCGGACCCGGTCGAAGCGGGACGCGGGCGCCGGTCGAATAGGTTCGAGGCGGAGGCCGCCGGCGTCGTCGGCATGTCCGGCGAACGGCGGATTCCCTAGGCTCGTGGCGGTGTACACCATGGTCGAGCGGTCCGACCAGTACCGCACCGGTAGACCTATGGTCTATCGGGAGCGGCCGTTGGTCCGGACCGATCTGTCGGGGAGGTTTGAGATCACCCCCCACGATGGTGTATAGCGCGGACGACGATACCGATCATGGATCGACCTGCGCCGAACCGCGAGGCCGCGTCTGCCTCGGTTCCCCCGGGTCGAAGGGTTAGCGGATGACCACGCGCGGCACGACGACCTCTGTTCCCGTAGCGCCCGGCATCGTCCGGCGACATCTGCCGGCCTGGCGCGCCGCTGCCCTGCTGGTGGCGACGGCTGGCCTCTTCACCGCCTGCGGCGGCGGCGGTTTCCGCTCTTCGGCGCCCTATGCCGGCGATATCGAACCGACATTGGCGCGGCCCGCCCCGCAACTGGCCGAACGCCCCGTTGTGGAGACAGGTGCACCTCCTCGACCCGCGGAACCGCTGCTCGTCGATGCCGGCCCGCCGGCTGCTTCATCCCCGCCGGCCGCCTCGTCCCCGCTGCCGCCGGGCCCACAGGTTACGGCCGAAGCGGCACCGTCACCCGGCCCTGTCTTCAGCTTTGGCGGCCCGACCGCTGCGAGCCCGGCGCAGACCCAAGCCGGGACGGCGGCGGAGCGGCGGCCGGCTGCGCCCGCCACCGCGCCGGTTCGGCCCGCCGTGCCGCAACTGGCCCTGGCCCCGCCGCCGCCCGAGCCACCGGCACCGGTCTCGGCGTCTCCGCGACAGGGGCAGGCGGCGGCCATCGCCCAGGCCACCCCCGCCACGGCCCCGCCCGCTGTGGACCCGCAACAGTTCCTGTCCCCCCGTCCGGCCGTACCGGCGGTCTATCCCCGTCTGTCGAGCGTACCGCCGACACCGCCCTTGCCCCAGGCGCGGGAGACCGCGCGGATCCAGGCGCAGCTGGCGGAAGACCGCGCGCAACTGGAGGCCGGTCGCGCCCCGACCAGCCAGCGGCCTATCGCCGCGCCGGCATCCGTCCAGCAACCGCCGCCGCCCGTGCCCGCCGCGCCGGTTATCGACGCCCAGGCCCCGCCGGAGCCGACGCGGCCGAGCGCGTCCGCTTCGACCGGCACGGCGGGCCTGCGCACCGGTCTGGAAGCGGCCAATCTGGAGCCCAGCGGGGTCGAACCGCCGCGCGGGCCGTTCCTGGTCGACCGCCCGGCCCGGTTGCCCGCGCCGTCCGCACCGGCGGGGGCGACCGCCGTGGCATCCGCCGCCCCGGTGGACGCCGGACCGCCGCCCCGGCGTCCGGCCACGCCGCTGCCGGCGCTGCCCGCCCTGGCCGCCGTGCCGGCCGCCCAGCCCGAAACGGCCGTCGCGCGCGCGCCCATGCCCCAGCGCGCCGTCGGTACCGAAGCAGGACTTGCGACCACGCCGACCGCCGCCGGCCGGATCGCACCGCCCGAGACGAGCCCTGCCCGGCAGGTGGCGTCGCTGCCTCCGGGCGGGGCCGCACCCGATCCGGTCCGGGCGGCGATGCAGGAACGCTTCAGCCAGTCCGGCGCAACGGGGGCGAGCGAGCTTGCCGCGCTGCCGGTGACGGCGCCGCGGGCGATAGCGCCGGCCGGCTTCCAGGTGGCGGTGCTGTACTTCGCAGCCGGCGAGAGTGGGCTGACCGAGCAGAACGCCGCCGTGCTGCGCCAGGTCGCCCAGGCCCAGCGCGACCGCAATGCGCCGCTGCGGATCATCGGTCACGCCCTCGTACCGGCGGCTGAGGCCGGCCCGTCGACGCTGCAGCGGCGGAACTTCGAAGTCTCCTTGCGGCGCGCGAACACGGTAGCTGAAGCGTTGGCGCGACTGGGCGTGCCGACCGGTGCGATCCAGGTAACGGCGCTGGGCGACACCCAGCCGGCCGGCCGGCCGGCCACCAGCCGCCGGGTGCAGATCCTGATGGATCTCTGAGCGCCGGCAGCGATGCCGCGGCGCCGGACCGCTTCGCCCCGGGCCGCTGTCGGTGGCGGCCTGATCCTGCCGTATCGCCGGTGCCCGCTGGCAGGCGTTCCCTTGTCCGGCTATTCCATGCTGTAACCGGGGCGTCGGCGCGTCGGCCGACCGCAGCACGGCCTTGATGGGGCACGTTTCCGTGATCGAGCAGGAATTCCACCGTATCCGGCGACTGCCGCCATACGTGTTTGCGGAAGTCAACGCGATGAAGGCGGCCGCCCGGGCGCGGGGAGACGACATCATCGATTTCGGCATGGGCAACCCCGACAGCCCCACGCCGCAGCATATCGTCGACAAGCTGGTCGAGACCGTCCAGAACCCGCGCACCCACGGCTACTCCAACTCGCGCGGCATCCCGGGTCTGCGCCGGGCCCTGGCGGGCTACTATCGCCGCCGTTTCGATGTCGATCTCGACCCGGAGACCGAGGTGGTCGCGACGATCGGCTCGAAGGAAGGTCTCGCCAACCTGGCCCAGGCGATCACCAGCCCGGGGGACATCATTCTGGCCCCGAACCCGTCCTACCCGATCCATATGTTCGGGTTCATCATCGCCGGCGCTGCGATCCGCAGCGTACCGGCCAGCCCGGGCCGCGATTTCCTGGACGCGTTGGAGCGCGCCGTCCGGCACAGCGTCCCGCGACCGATCGCGGTGGTGATCAACTTCCCCTCCAATCCGACGGCGGAGGTCTGCGACCTCGGCTTCTACGAACAGGTGGTCGGGTTCTGCCGCGACAACGGCATCTACGTGCTGTCCGACATCGCCTATGCGGAGATCTATTTCGACGGTCGGCCGCCGCCGTCGATCCTCCAGGTGTCCGGCGCCAAGGACGTGGCCGTCGAGTTCTCCTCGCTGTCCAAGACCTATTCCATGCCCGGCTGGCGGATCGGCTTCGCCGCCGGCAATCCCAAGCTGATCGCGGCCCTGGCGCGGGTGAAGTCCTATGTGGACTACGGCGCGTTCACCCCGATCCAGGTCGCCGCGGCGGCCGCCCTCAACGGACCGCAGGACTGTGTCCAGACGGTCCGGGACCTCTATCGCGAGCGGCGCGACGTGCTGGTGGAGGGGCTGGTGAGCGCCGGCTGGCCGGTCCCGTTGCCGCCGGCCAGCATGTTCTGCTGGGCGCCGATCCCCGAGCCGTTCCGGGCGATGGGGTCTTTGGCGTTCTCCAAGCTTCTGCTGGCCGAGGCGAAGGTGGCGGTCAGCCCGGGCGTCGGCTTCGGCGAGCATGGCGACGGTCATGTCCGACTCGCGCTGGTCGAGAACAAGCACCGCACCCGCCAGGCGTTGCGCAGTATCCGATCCTTCCTGTCCCGCCACCACAACGGAGCGCCCGTGCCGAAGCCCGAGATTGCCGTGTCATGACCGCCGAGACGCTGAGACTGGGCATCGCCGGCCTGGGCACCGTGGGGACCGGCGTGCTCAAGCTGGTCGGCGAACACGCCGATCTGATCAGCCAGCGCGCCGGCCGCCGGCTCGTCGTCACGGCCGTCAGCGCCCGCGACCGCAGCAAGGACCGCGGCGTGGACCTGACCGGGCCCGCCTGGTTCGACGATCCGGTCCAGCTTGCCCGAGATGCCGATGTCGATGTGGTGCTCGAGTTGATCGGCGGCGCGGACGGGGTGGCCAAGACGGTGGTGGAGACCGCCATCGCCCAAGGCAAACCCGTCGTGACGGCCAACAAGGCGCTGCTCGCGATCCATGGCCCGGCGCTCGCCGCCGCGGCCGACCGGGCCGGGATCACGCTGGCCTATGAGGCCGCCGTGGCCGGCGGCATTCCCGCCATCAAGGGGATCCGTGACGGGTTGGCAGCCAACCCGTTGACGGCCGTGTTCGGCATCCTCAACGGGACCTGCAACTACATCCTGACCGAGATGCGGGAGAGCGGGCGGGAGTTCGCCGAGGTCCTGGCCGAAGCGCAAGCCCTGGGATATGCCGAGGCCGATCCCCGTTTCGACGTCGACGGGATCGACGCTGCGCACAAGCTTGCCATCCTGGCGGGCCTGTCCTTCAACGGCCGGATCGCTTTCGACGACGTCCATGTCGAGGGCATCCGTCCCATCGCCGCCGTCGATATCGCCTATGCCGAGGAACTCGGCTATCGGATCAAGCTCCTCGGAATCGCCCGGCGGGGCAGCGCCGGCAGCAACCGCGTCGAGATGCGGGTCCATCCCTGCCTGGTCCCCCTGGACACGCCGATCGCGACCGTGGAAGGCGTCTTCAATGCCGTGGTCGCGACCGGAGGGCCGGTTGATCAGATCATGATGGTCGGCCGGGGCGCCGGTGCCGGACCCACGGCTTCGGCCGTCGTCGCCGACGTGATCGACGTCGCCCGCGGCTTCCGGGCACCGGCCTTGGGAATGCCGACCGGCACGCTGCCCGATCTGGCGCCGGTCCCGATGGACGAGCGGTTCGGCGCCTATTACGTCCGGTTGCGGGTGATCGACCGGCCCGGCGTGATCGCGGACATCGGTGCGGCCATGCGGGACGAGGGCGTGTCGATCGAGAGCTTCCTGCAGAAGGGCCGGGCGACGGTCGGCGGCACCGTGCCGGTCATTCTGGTGACCCACGAATGTGCGGAGGCCAGCCTGCGCCGGGCGCTCGGCCCCATCGCCGGCTCGGCCACGGTTGTGGATGACCCGGTGGTGATCCGGATCGAGCCGCTGGCGGCCTGACGTCTCCGCCCCGCCGGGGAGGGCGGGGTCCAACAGCCGCGTGCCATGGCAGCAGACGCTGCGGCGCGGCGCCGAACGAGGACATGGGATCGATGAGCGACAGCGACATCAGGATGGACCGCAACCTCGCGCTCGAGGTGGTTCGGGTGACCGAAGCGGCGGCCTTGTCGGCGTCCCTGTGGATGGGGCGCGGCGACGAGCGGGAGGCCGATCAGGCGGCGGTCGACGCGATGCGCAAGGCGCTCAACAGTCTACATATCGACGGCGAGGTGGTGATCGGGGAGGGCGAGCGCGACGAAGCCCCGATGCTGTTCATCGGCGAGAAGGTCGGGGTCGGCCGCGGACCGGAGATCGACATCGCGCTCGATCCGCTGGAAGGCACCACCATCACCGCCAAGGGCGGCCCCAACGCCCTGGCGGTGATCGCCATGGCCAACAAGGGCGGGTTTCTGAAGGCCCCCGACACCTATATGGAGAAGATCGCGGTCGGTACCGGTCTGCCCAAGGACCTGATCGACATCGATGCGAGCCCGGCCCACAATCTGAAGGCCGTGGCACTCGCCAAGCAGGTCGAGATCGCCGATCTGGTAGTCTGCATCCTCGACCGGCCGCGGCATCAGGAGCTGATCGCCAAGGTGCGCGAAGCCGGCGCGCGGATCATGCTGATCTCCGACGGGGACGTCTCCGGCGTCATCGCCACCTCCGAACCGGAAAGCGGCGTCGACCTCTACATCGGCACCGGCGGGGCTCCGGAGGGGGTTCTCGCCGCCGCGGCCTTGCGCTGCATCGGCGGGCAGATGCAAGGCCGTCTCGTGTTCCGCAACGACGACGAAGTGGCGCGCGCCAAGAAGCACGGGATCGAGGACCTCAACCGTGTCTACGGTCTCGAGGACATGGCCTCGGGCGAGGTGATGTTCGCCGCCACCGCGGTCACCTCCGGCGCGATGCTGCGGGGTGTTCGACGCTTCGCCCGGGGGGCCATGACCCATTCGATGGTCATGCGGTCCAAGTCCGGGACGGTCCGCTATGTCGAGGCCCGGCACAACTTCACCCGCAAGACCGGCTTTCTGCCCACCGACCGGTGAGCGACCATGCCCGACCGACAGAGGCAGGCCTGGCCGACGGCCGCCCGGCCATCGAAGCACCCGGTGAGCCGTTGCTGGGGGTGACGGCGTCCCTGACCGGTCGTCATTGGCGGGTGCGGGAGGCCGACGACCGCACCGCCCTGGCCTTGAGCCAGCGTCTGGGCGTGCCGGACGTGATCGGGCGGGCGATGGCCGCCCGGGGAATCGGGGCGGAGGCGGGGGCCGCCTACCTCACCCCGACCTTGCGGGCGCTGCTGCCCGATCCGTCCACCCTGTCCGATATGGACCGGGCGGTCGATCGCATCGTCGCCGCCGTCAAGCGCCGAGAGACGATCGGTGTCCTGGGCGACTACGACGTCGACGGCGCCAGTTCGGCCGCGTTGTTGCTGCGCGTGCTGCAGGCCTTGGGCGTGCCGACGCGGTTGCATGTCCCCGATCGCCTGACCGAAGGCTACGGCCCCAACACGCCGGCACTGCTTGGGCTCCAGGCCGACGGTGCCGGGTTGGTGATCTGCGTCGATTGCGGGGCGACGGCGGTGGAACCGCTGGCCAGCGCGGCCCGGGCCGGGCTCGACGTGATCGTGCTCGACCACCATGCGGTCGAAGCCGTGTTGCCGCCCTGTGTGGCGCTGGTGAACCCCAACCGTGTGGACGACGACAGCGGTCTGGGCCATCTGGCCGCCTGCGGCGTCGTCTTCATGACCCTGGTGGCGCTGCTGCGCCGCTTGCGGGCGGATGGCTGGTTCGTCGATCGTCCGGCCCCCGACCTGATGGCGCTGCTCGACCTGGTCGCGCTGGGGACGGTCTGCGACGTGGTGCCGCTGACGGGCCTCAACCGGGCCTTGGTGGCGCAAGGGCTCAAGGTGATGCGCGGCTTCGCCCGGCCGGGACTGGCGGCCCTGGCGCGGATCGCCCGGATCGACGGGGTGCCGGATGCGTATCACGCGGGCTTCGTTCTGGGCCCGCGGATCAACGCCGCCGGGCGGGTGGGCAAGGCCGATCTGGGCGCCCGGTTGCTGGCCACCGATGACGGGTTGGAGGCCGAGCGCCTGGCCGCTCAACTCGATCTGCACAACGACGACCGGCGGGCGCTGGAGCGCGAGACCCTGGACGCGGCCATCGCGACCGTGGACCGGGTGAGCGATCCGGGGCCCGTCCTGATCGTCGGGGATGCGGGCTGGCATCCCGGCGTGATCGGCATCGTCGCCGGGCGGCTCAAGGATCGCTACCACCGCCCGGCCTGCGTGATCGCCTGGGACGGCGATATCGGCAAGGCCTCCGCCCGGTCGATCCCCGGCGTCGACCTGGGGGCCCTGGTGATGGAAGCCAGGTCCCGCGGCCTGGTGCGCGCCGGGGGCGGGCATCGGATGGCCGCCGGGTTTACCGTGGACCGCGCGTCGTTCGAGGCGTTGTGCGCATTCCTGTCCGACGCGGCCCAGCGCGCGATCGGCGCCAGGGTCCCCCCGCCGGCTGCTCTCGCGCTGGACGGGGTGCTGTCGGTGGGCGGGGCGACGGTGCCGTTGGCGGAGACCGTCGAGCGCCTGGCGCCCTTCGGTCCCGGCAATGCGGAGCCTCGCTTTGCGATCGCCGATGCGCGGCTGCTGCGGGCCGACCGGGTGGGCGGCGACCATGTGCGGTGCCTGGTGACCGGCCCGGGTGGGAACGGGCGCTTGCCGGTGATCGCCTTCCGGTGCGCGGACGAACCGCTCGGCCAGGCGCTGCTGGCGGGGATCGGCCGCAGCTTTCACCTCGCCGGTGCGGTCAAGGCGAACCGCTGGAACGGCCGTACCGACGCCCAGTTCAGACTCGACGACGCCGCCCCCGCCGACGGGTGATCACTCCATCAACGGGAGTGCCGGCCGCATCGCCACATCCCAACTGGCCGGCATGCTCCGCTCCCTCTGGAGCATCTTATCTGCGTCCGAGCGGATGCAGATAAGATGCTCTAACTCTTTGAAGTCGATCAACTTATCTGCGTTCAGATGAAGTCCATCCGAACGCAGGATGCTCTCTAGCGCCGTTGGATCAGCGACCAGGCGTAGGGCAGCAGGGCCGTCGCCAAGGCGATCTTCAGCGCGTCGCCGAGCAGGAACGGCAGCAGACCCAGCGCGAACGCCCGTTCGACCGACCCGACGATGGTGGTCAGCCAGCCCACCCCCAGGGCGTAGATCACCAGATTGCCGATCACCATGGCGGCCAGCGTGGTCAGGACCCGTCGGTCCCAGCCGCGCTCGGCCAACCAGCCTACCACCACGGCCCCGATGGCAAAGCCCAGCAGGTAGCCGCCGGTCGGCCCGAGAAGGTACGGCAATCCGGCGCCGGCGCCGGCGAACACGGGTACGCCCATGGCACCCTGTGCCAGATACGCGAACACCGTGATGCCGCCCAGCCGCCAGCCATAGGCCGCACCGATCAGCAGGGCGGCAAATGTCTGCATGCTGAGCGGAACGGGCCAGAACGGCACGGTCAGCTTGGCGGACACCGTCATCAGCACCGAGCCGGCGGCGATCAGCACGATCGCCCGTACCAGCCTGCCGGTCTTGTCGTCGCTTGGCCAGAGCGCCATGGCCAGGGGAGGGGACGCTGAACGCATCGGCTAACACCTCTTCGGACTGCGGATAGGCTCCGGTGCGCGACACCGGGATTCGCCAACGCCCGCCGGTCTAGCGGGTCGAGGACCAGTGCGGCAATCGCCGGGTCTCTCCGGCAGGATGGCCGGCATCGGGATGCGGTGCAACCGTTCCGCCCCAACTGGAAAGACGGGCGGGTACGGGCTTGCGTCCGTGCAGGCGGTCGTCGGACGGCAATACCGGTGTCATGGTATCGTCTGCATGGCGGCGTAGGCGTCCGATCGCATCGGCCCGGCAGGGGCCGCCGCTTGGCCAGGCGCGGCCGGGGATACCGCCCGGTGTTCCCTGAAAACCGTTCAGGCCGGCTTCTCCTTCGGCATGGCGGCATCGTCGAGCGCCATCGCCCGGGCGTAGGCCGGTCGGGCGGCCGTGCGCTCGGCATAGGCGGAGAGGGCGGGCCGGGCCTCGATGGTCCCGAACCTCAGTCCCCAGCCGATCTGGGCGCCGAGATAGAGATCCGCCGCGGTGAACCGGTCACCGGCGATGTAGTCGCGGCCATCGAGCGCCCCTTCGAGGGTGTCGACGACGTGCTCGAAACTGCCGTAGCCGACCATGCCCTGCCGGTCGGGCGGCACCTCGACCCCCAATGCCCGGTTCGTCACCGCCGCCTCCAGCGGGCCGGCGCCGAAGAACAGCCAGCGATAATAGGCCGCCCGCTGGTCGGTCGGCGGGGCCAGCCCCGCCTCGGGAACGGCATCCGCGAGATAGGCACAGATCGCCGCCACTTCCGTGACGATGGCCTCGCCATGCCTGAGGGCGGGGACTTTGCCCATCGGGTTGATCGCCCGATAGGGGGGTCCCTTCATCGGTGGGCCGTACTCCACATACTCCACGTCGTAGGGCACGCCCACTTCCTCCAGCATCCAGCGGGCGATCCGGCCGCGGGACATGGGATTGGTGTAGAGAATCAGTGGTTTGGACATGGCCATCCCCCGGGGAATTTCTTCGTGTCGCTCGGACCGTATTATGAACGGTGCGGGCTGTCTGCCCCCATCGAGCGCCGGCGCGGCGATCGAGCCGCCCCCGCTTGGCCAGCCCCGATCGGTTGTCTATGGTCAATGGTTATGGAGCATCGCAATCCCGATCGGGTGCCGCGCGGCCGGCCGCTGCCCGGCGGCGAGGACTGGCTGAACGTCGTGACGGCCGCCCGGACCGCCGGCGAGCCTTGCGTGCTGGTGACCGTCGCCGATGTCGCCGGATCCACGCCGCGGGAAGCCGGAACGAAGATGGTCGTCTTCCCAGACCGGGTGGCGGGCACCATCGGCGGCGGCACGCTGGAGTACAAGGCCCTGGAAATCGCGCGCGGCCTCCTGACCGAAGCGGCACCGCGGGTGTCGGTCCGGGAATTCCCGCTGGGTCCGGCGCTGGGACAGTGCTGCGGCGGCCATGTCTCGGTGCTGTTCGAACCGATGGCGCCGGTCGGCACCCCACTCTTCCTGTTCGGGGCCGGGCATGTCGGCCAGGCTCTGGCGGGCGTATTGACGGATCTGCCGTTCCGGGTGACCTGGATCGACGAACGTGCCGAGGCGTTTCCGGCCGTCATCCCGCCGAACGTCCGGGTGCGGTGTGTCGACGGTGTGGAGGCGGAGGTCGGGAGCGCCCCGCCGGGGGCTCTGTTCCTGATCATGACCCACAGCCACGCCCTCGACATGGTGCTGGTGGAAGCGGTCCTGGAACGGGGCGATGCGGGCTATTGCGGGCTGATCGGATCCCGCACCAAGCGCGCCAAGTTCGTCCGCCGGCTCGCCAAGCGCGGGCTCGATGAGGCGGGCCTCACCTGCCCGATCGGGATCGACGGCGTGCCGGGCAAGCACCCCAAGGAGATCGCCGTCGCCGTCGCTGCGCAACTGCTGCAGGTGCGGGCCGGCCTGCCGCCGGCTGTCCCCACCCCTCCGCCCGACGCCCAGGCCCGTTCCGTCCATGGCAGCTAGATCAGCCTGCGTTCAGATGGACTCATCTGAACGCAGATAAGTTGATCTATTTCAAAGATTTAGAGCATCTTATCTGCGTCCGTTAGGACGCAGGATGCTCTAGC
>JANQKE010000016.1 GCA_028281265.1 Alphaproteobacteria bacterium
AGAGACAGCGGGACGTATTCCGGAAGGACGTCTTTGAGAACGAGGTCCAGGTCATCAAGCGTGTCGATGACAATTCCGGGCTTATCCGGGCGATCGAAATGCAGATCGATCGCCGTCGCGCCGCGCATCAGGTCTGTCAGAATCGCCTTATTCGCCTGTCTGCCGTCCGGCTGAGCGTGTTCAGTCAACACCTCCCAGCCATCGGTTCCAGCCCCGCTCGCACAACCGCCTCGCGTGAACGGTGAGAATCCAGGAAGGCCCGATGGGTCGCCCGACGCTGCCCGGTCACTCGACGTGTAGAGCGGCTGAACCGAAAATCCCTCATAAAGTTTGGTAACCAACTTTTTCTCAAAGGGAACGCCCTTGAGCGTCTTGTCTACCACGGCGCGCCACTGGTCCAGTGTCGGCCGCGGGAAGTCCGCTGCAAATGTCACTTCACCGTCACTCATCTAACCAGCCGTTCTCCTTATCCAGTGTTTCCTTCTCTGACGGTCCGCCCCCGGACCGTCAGCCCGGAACACTAGCTAATCCGATGCTTTGTGCTGCGGCACCAACACGATGAGACGAGCCCAAGCGTTGGTGCCGCATCACTAGGACTTCGCAATCCGGATCAGATGGCGCAGTTCGCGTCTGCCACCTGGAATGCAATGCTGTCGTGTGAACAAAGGATCGACGATCCGATGCTTCTCCTCGCGTGCACGGGCGATCGTGTAGCGCTTCACCGACCGTGCCTGCGATCGGCCGCCCGTGGCCCGTTCCGGACAAGCTCGACCTTCGCAGCGCCCTTGCTCGGGACGAGCACCATGTCGGTCCGCCCGAGCCTGGCATTCGCCTGCACAGTGATGTGGTCGAGATCGCCGGCCCCAATCCCTTCAACGGAACGTCCGCAGACGTCGCGTCACGCCCCTTGGGCACGACGCTTCGACGCGCGCCGGCACGCCAGCGCGAGCCCGGCGTCCGCCCCGACCAGACGCGCGACGGTCCGGGGGCAAGGGGGACCTCGACGACGGAGCCGCCGTCGCCTTGCGTCGGTCGGGGCGGTTCGGGGGGCACGGAGCTACCGTCGCCTGATCGTTGAAATGCCTCGTATCGTTCGTCGGTACCGCCGAACCGGTCTGCTCGGCGCTCAGCTCGCAGCTCGTCGTCGCGGACCGTGTCATTGGCAGCGTCGATCAATCGGATCACGGCGCATTCGGCGGATTCCGGATAGGCGTGCCGAGCCGCCGACAGCTCTCCGGCGATCTCGACAGAGCCCGAGAGATCGCCGCGATACATCAAAAGGACCCGCATGCGAGACTCCTCTGCGAGAGGCGCCGCTGGTGATGCCAATGAGGCCGAGCTATCGATCACCGCCGTATTGACCCACGGCTGAACGCCGCGCCATGGCATCGGTATGCCAAGGTGGCCCACCGGACGTAGACGATCGGGCTGTTGGAACAGGTCGTCCGCACCTCGCCTGGCCACGTCTAGGCCGGCACGACGGCATCAGGCCGGGTCGCGATCCCTAGTCCGGATCGTGAGGTGGAGTTCTGACAATGATATCATTATAGTCCTCCTGCACCGCCTCACCCGGCGGGCCGAGATGGATCGCGCGATGGCAGGTCTCCTGGCTCGCGGGTCGTCGCCGTCTTCGTGCCTTCCCGATCGGAGGATCAGATCATGATCCGAGGATCAGTGGCGTCGGTGAAGCAGGCTCGCCGCTCACAGTTGCGGGGGCAGCCACGGATTTAAACCGTGTTCCCTATTATCCTCGATGCACTACCCGCATCGAAGCACCATCAGAAAAACTATTGCACTGCGATCGTCGTTTTGCAAGCGACTCCTCCGAGCCGGTCAGGTGGGGGCGGGCTGCGCCTCGAGCGAGTCGCTTGCGGACATCATCGAGGCCGCGCCGCACGCCGGCACCGT
>JANQKE010000039.1 GCA_028281265.1 Alphaproteobacteria bacterium
CTGCGTCCGAACGGACGCAGATAAGATGCTCTAAATCTTTGAAATAGATCAACTTATCTGCGTTCAGATGAGTCCATCTGAACGCAGGTTGATCTAGATCCCAGTTGTCCCGGATAGGGGCCTTGAGTACCGGTCGGCGGAACATCAGACCGGCCTGCCCGGGGTGACAAGGGCACTGACCGGAACGAGGTCGAGCCCCCGCTCATCGGCCTCGGCCAACCATTCGGCCAGGACGGCCAAGGTCTCCGGATACGGGTGGCCGATCGCGATGGCCGAGCCATGCAGCAGGGCCAGTGCCTCGACTTGCGCCAAGGCGTCCCGGATCGCTTGCGGATCGCGGTCGTGATCGAGGAAGACATCGCGGGTCGCGTGCGCCAGGCCGAGCTGGTCCGCCAATGTCCCGGCGACACTGTCGGGACTGGTGCGGCTGTCGAGAAAGAACAGGCCACGCCCCCGAAGGGCGAGCAGGACCGGACGCATCGCCTCCGCCCGCGCGGTGAAGCGGCTGCCCATATGGTTGTTGACACCGGCATAGCCGTCGAAGCGGGTCAGGGCCCAGTCGACCCGTCGGGCGATCTCCCCGTCGTCGAGGTCGACGAACAGGGCGTTGGGGCCGGGATCGATATCGTCCGCCATGGGCTGCATGGGCAGATGGACCATCAACTCGTGCCCCCGCGCCGCGGCGACCCGGGTCTGCACCACGAGATCCGGGGCGTAGGGCAGAAAGGACAAGGTCAGCGGAGCCGGCAGGGCGATCACGGCCGCACTGTTGGACCGGTCCAGCCCGACATCGTCGATCACGATCGCGATCCGCGGTACCGGCGGCCGCGCTACCATCGGCTCCGACGGCCCGGCCGGCAGGCTCGACGGCCGATCGACCGCATCGCCGGGCTGCACCGCGGCGGTCCGGTCCGCCTCAGCCACCGCCGGGCCGCCGGAAGACGGGCGCCGCACCGGCAGCGGGGGTGCCAGCCGAGCCGGGAGGTCTTCTTCATAGGCGTAGGACAGCCCGTACGCTTCCGGCTGCACAGGTAGAGCCTCACCCGAACCGGGCGGGGCGGCGACCGGCCCGTTGTCGACGATCGCCTGATCCCCAGGATCCTGCACGGCGGCCCGATGCGCCAGAAACCCGACCGCAAGGCCGGTCACGATCGCCAACAGGCCTATCCCGGCCAGCCTGCCGATCGACGCCACGCGCGTGGGCCGGGCCGCGACCGTGCCTTTCCCCGGCCGCCGGCCCCGGGACTTCGATCCCTTCTTGGCCGTCGATCGGTCTCGGACCGCAGGCTTCCGGACAGGCGCCGGTGACCGAGATCGGGACGGTGTTGAGCGGCGTCGCGGCATGGAACCGTGCAGTCGTTCGATCGGCGGGACGGACCGGGGCCCCGAAGCCTAGAGCGTTTTCAGGGACTATCGGGTCGATCTGTTGACGTGTGCCGGATCGATCCGCAAGGCGCGTCGCGCCGCGCGATGCGGTGCCATCGGGCAAGCGGCGCAACGCAGCGGGCGGCCGGCACACGCCAACCCGAAGGGCCGGGCGGATGGGCCC
>JANQKE010000057.1 GCA_028281265.1 Alphaproteobacteria bacterium
AGCCCCGCCGTCCCCGCACCGACGATCAGCATGTCAACCGCAGATGTCATCCGCCTCCCCGACCGTTATCGACGCTGGCTGGGGCGATCGCCGGTGCCGCCCCGGCCTCGGGAGGGGGGATCACGGGCGGATCACCTGCCGCAGCGACAGTCTGCGTGCGTTTGGCCAAGCGTCAACCAACCCGAAGTTGCTCTGATCCGGCCGGCGCACCGGGTCAGGGTTGGCGACAGCTCCCGGCGCCGCGCCGGGACCACCTGCGGCGACCGCCGCCCCGCGGGCGTCGGGCGTCGCCGGACAGCCGGTATGGCGCGCTGTGGTCGAGGCGGCCATCGCCCCGACCCGGCCGCCCGAGACCGGTGGGTCGAGCCGGCGCAATCCTCTTGGATCGGCCGTTCCGGCAAATTTCGTTGTATCGAAAACCGCTGTTGTGCCGATATCGATCAAGATCGTGCCGGGCGTCGCGGCGGTCGGCAGACCGGGTTCCGCCCCGCCGGCTCCGGCCTCGCCCGGCAAGGAGGTGCTGCGCCGCTGGGGTGGCGCTGACCATCATCAGGAGACGGCGTCGCCCCGCCGCCCCATCACGTCCGGCGGGGCGGCGGCCAGGCCGTCGGCGGCCGCGGCCTGCACCGGTCCACAGCTGCGGGTTGTGCACCAGGACCGTCGCCCCCGCCCCGGGGGAGGTATCTTCGAATGTCGCGTAAGGACGGTCGGAACCACGCGAGGGGCCGTACCATCGGGGCGTCCCTCAGGCCGAAACCGATGAAGCCAATGGTCCAATCTTTGAGACCCGATATATTGGCTAAACCTTCTTGATCGAAGGACCGTTCTTATCGTTCCCCGATCAGAGGGTCATGTGACGCGCCTGGGCCGCCCGTTCGATCGCCGCGGCGGCCAGCTTGTCGACCCCCAGCTTGGGCCGCAGGAGTTGCAGGAACCGCGCCTCCTCGGTGCTGCGCCGGCCGTCGGCCGCCACCACGTCGCAGGCCAGGGCGTAGGCGGTCTCCCGCAGATGGTCGGGGATCGCATCGCGCGCGGCCTCCAGGGCCCGGGTCAGCCCGTCATCCTGGTCGAGGATGCCGGCCACGGCCTGGGTCACCTCGTCGAATTTCGAGGCGTCGACCCCGCGGAACACCGGCAGGGTCTGGATCAGCCGTTCCAGCCCCCTGTACTCGCTTTCCTTGACCTCCCCATCGGAGCCGGCGGCCATCACCATCAGGTAGAGCAGCGCACCTTGGGGATCGAGGCCGGGGCGATCGAACATCGGAAGCGTCCTTCACGGCTGGAGAGCGACGGCGGCCGGTTCTCGGGAGCCGCCGCGCGAGGGCCGGGCCCGGTTGGGGGCCCGCATGGCGAGGCATGCCGCCGATCCGTAAGGCCGGTCAAGTCGGCATGGCCGCCTTTCCGCCAGCCGGGATGGACCGGGGGCCGGGCCCGTGGCACTGGCGCCGCCCATGTCCGCGGTCATCAACGTCGCCCTGCCGGTGTTCTCCGTCATTCTGCTGGGCTTCCTGTCGGGACGGGTCGGGCTGCTGGGCCCGGCATCCTCCGACGCGCTGAATACGTTCGTCTACTGGATCGCTCTGCCGGCCCTGCTGTTCGTCGCGATGGCGCGCAGCGGGGTCGAGGATCTCGTCAACTGGTCCTTCATGGGGGCCTATCTGGGCGGGATCTACGCGGTGTGGGCCCTGGCGGCGGTGCTGGGCTCCGCGCTGCACCGGGCGAACGCGGCGATCATGATGCTGCAGGGCATGAACGCCACCTTCTCGAACACCGGCTATATGGGAATCCCCCTGTTCGTGGCGGCGTTCGGGCCGGCCGGGCTGCCGCCGGCGTTGCTCGCCACCGTCACCATGAGTGCCATCTGTATCGGCACCGCCGTGATCGGGCTGGAACTGTTCGGCGGCACCGGCCGCGGCGTGGGGCGGGCGCTGGCCGATGTCGGGCTGGCGCTGATCAGGAACCCGCTGGTGGTCGCCCCGGCGCTCGGCGTTGCCTGGTCGGCCCTCGGTCTCGATGTCCCGATCGCGGCCGAAACCCTGTTCGATCTCCTGGGTGCCGCGGCCAGCCCATGTGCCCTGTTCGCGATCGGGCTGTTCATGGCGACCCAGAGCCTGACGTCCGATCTGGCCGAGATCGGCTGGATCACCGTGATCAAGCTGATCTGGCAGCCGCTGATCACCTGGTGGCTGGCGATGACGCTGTTCCCCATGGACCCGTTCTGGACGGCCAGCGCGGTCATCCTGGCGGCGCTGCCGACGGGTGCGCTGACCTTCGTCATCGCCCAGCGCTACGATCTCTACGTCCAGCGGACATCGGCGGTGATCCTGGTGTCGACGGTGGCGTCGGTGTTCACCCTGTCGGTGCTGCTGGCGATCTACGGCCCGCGCTTCGCGCCGGCATGAGTCCGTGGCCCGCCGGGCCGTTGTGGGGTTCAGGCCGCCCCTGAAAACGCGCTAGATGTGATCTCTCAATAGGTTGTCCATTCGGCCCGGACCGAGGAAGCTGATGTTGCTGACACATCCGTTTCCAAGGAGAGCCGAATGGACATCCATAAGAATGCACGCCTGACGCCGCACAGTCGAGCCGAGTTGGTGCGACGCGTGCTTGCGGACGGGCAGACCCCGAAGGCCGTGGCCACGGCCTTCGGGGTCTGCTGCAAGACTGTCCGCAAATGGGTCGAGCGCTTCCAGGCGGAAGGCCCGCAGGGCCTGCAGGATCGCTCCTCCAGACCACACAGGCTGCACCGGCCGACCCCGGAGCCGATCGTCAGGCAGATCGGGGCCTTGCGCCGCGAGCGGCGGACCGGCCAGCAGATTGCCGCCGAACTCGGCGTCTCGCCGGCCACCGTCAGCCGGGTCCTGCGCCGCCTCGGTCTGAACAGCTTGAAGGCCCTGGAACCGGCCGAGCCGGTACGGCGCTACCAACGGGACAAACCAGGCGAGCTGTTGCACATCGACATCAAGAAGCTCGGTCGCTTCGAACGTCCGGGCCACCGCGTCACCGGCAATCGGACCGGCCAGAGCAACAGCCGTGGTATCGGCTGGGAGTATGTCCACGTCTGCGTCGACGACCGCTCGCGCATCGCCTTCTCTCAGATCCTGCCGGACGAGAAGAAAACCAGCGCCACAGCCTTCCTCAAGGCCGCCGTCGCCTATTACCAGCAGTTCGGCATCACCGTCGAAAGCGTCATGACCGACAACGGCTCCTGCTACAAATCCAAAGACTTCGCCAAGGCCTGCCGGAGGCTCAAACTCAAACACAGGCGTACCAAGCCCTACACCCCGAAAACCAATGGCAAAGCCGAGCGCTTCATACAGACTGCCTT
>JANQKE010000065.1 GCA_028281265.1 Alphaproteobacteria bacterium
CGCCAGGCGGCGGGCGGACCAGGCGGCCTACGGCCCGCAGCACGCCGCCCGGCTGAGCGAGATCGCGCGGGCGGCGGCCCTGCCGCTGGCCAGCCATGACGACGAGACCGAGGCCCATATCGCCGAGGCGGTGGGGCAAGGGGTGACGATCTCGGAGTTCCCGACCACCCGCACGGCGGCCCGCGGGGCGCGCGACAACGGGATCGCGGTCCTGATGGGCTCCCCCAACCTGGTGCGCGGCAAGAGCCATTCCGGCAACATCTCGTGCGGAGAACTCGCCGCCGACGGGCTCGTGGACATTCTGTCGTCGGACTATGTCCCCGTCAGCCTCCTGCACGGGGCCTGGCTGCTGGCCGAGGGCGACGACTATCCCTACGACCTGCCGTCGGCGATCGCGACGGTCACCTCGACCCCGGCGGCCAAGGCCGGCTTGACCGACCGGGGGCGTGTGGAGCCGGGCCTGCGGGGAGACCTCGTACAGTTCCGCGTGGTGGAGGGCATCCCCGTCGTCCGCGCGGTGTGGCGGGACGGGCGGCCGGTGATCGCCGGATGACGACGCGGTACGCGATCTATTTCGCACCGGCGGCCAACACCGCCCTGCACCGGATCGGCAGCGGCTGGCTGGGCCGGGACGCCCTCTCCGGCACCGGCCTCGATCAGCCGCCGGTACCGGGCATGGCGCCGGAAACGCTGTCGCGACTGACCGGCGATCCGCGGCGCTACGGCTTCCACGCCACCCTGAAGGCGCCGTTCCGGCTCGCCCCCGACCAGTCGGAAGAGGCGCTGCTGGCGACGGCAGAGGCGTGCGCACGCCGCCGGTCCGCCTTCACGGCTCCTCCCCTCGTCTCAAGCGATCTCGAGGGTTTCCGTGCCTTGGTCCTGGAGGCGCCGAGCGCGGCCATGAACGCGCTCGAACGTGACTGCGTGACGGCGTTCGAGCCGTTTCGGGCCCCGCTTACCGAGCCGGAGCGGGCGCGCCGCCGGCCGGAGCGGTTGACCGATCGGCAGCGCCGGCTGCTCGATACCGTGGGCTATCCCTACAGTCTGGCCGAGTTCCGCTTCCATCTGACGTTGACGCAGCGGCTCACGGCCGAACAGGCGGCCCTGATCGACCCGGTCCTGGCCGTGGCGACCGAACCGGTCTGCGGCATCCCGTGGCCGGTCGATGCGATCAGCGTCTTCCGTCAGGACCAGGATGGAGCCCCGTTTCGGCAGTGGGCCCGCTTGCCGCTGCGATCGGCAGGCTCCGACACCGGGACAGGGTGATACAAAGGGGCGGATGAGCAAGCCTTATCGCGCCGTGGCCGGCACGCCCAAGCGCCCGAGTGCGCGCGCGGCAAGTCTTGCAGGGCACTTGAACGTGGAGGACGACGTGAGATGAGGTCACCTCAGCGCAAACCGGCATGAGGTCTCAGCGCACGGGTGGATCGACCGGGTAGACCGCCGCCTCCGGCACCGTCACCTCGACCGTCGTGCCCTGCCCGCGGGCCGACCGCACCACCATCTCGAAATCCATCATCGCCAGCAAGCCACGGGACAGCGTCAATCCCAGGCCCAATCCCTGGGGTCCATTGATCGGCACACCGCGAGCGTCGGTCCGGAAGTCATCCAGATTGGCCAGTTGGATATCGTTCATGCCGACCCCGGTATCGGCGACGGCGATCTGGAGTCCCGCTTGGGTCCGGCTGACGGTCACGGCGACCCGTCCCCCCTCGGGCGTGAACTTGATGGCATTGTCGATGAAGTTGAGCAGGCATTGCCGCAACGCAACGGCATCGGCCCGCACCGCCACGGGCGGATCGAGCGTGAGGTCGATGACCAGATCGACCCCGTACCGCATGGCCAGGGGCTCGGCCATCGCCTGCAACGTCTCGCCGAACGGCCCCAGGGTCACCCGCTCGAAGCACAGCGCATCGAAGCGCGGCGTGCCTTGCGACAGCTCCAGGAACCGCGTGACGACCTGGCGCATATGGTCGCCCGCCTCGGCGACATGGTCGAGATAGCGCCGCTGGCGATCCTCCGACAACGCATCGAACCGTTGGCGCAACAGATCGGTAAAGCCGATGATGCCGTTGAGCGGCGTCCTGAGTTCGTGCGACAGGCTCGCCAGAAGCCGGGACTTCGCCGTATCGGCGGACACCGCGTGATTGACCTTGTTGATCAGATCCTGGTTGAGGCTGCGGATCTGCCTGGTGCGGCCGGCGACCTCGGCTTCGAGCTTCCAACGGTGGCTTTCGATCTGGCGAAGATACAAACCGACCGTTGCGGACAATACGGCCCCCAGTACCATCAGGGCCGCAGCTACTTGGAGCGGCAAGTTCCGGTCGGTGGCGTCGGCGTTGCGGGCCCGGAGTTCGATCCAGCGGCCGGCGAACGTCAACCGCGTCGTCCAGTCCTGCGGTCCGATGCGATCGAGGGTGGCCGTGGGCGGATGCACCATCAGCGGCTTGGCGCTGGGGGCCGCATCATCGGCGGACGGCGCGGTCGGCCCGACATCCAGGACGACAACCTCCAGCCCTTCGAGGTCGCCCAGCAGCCCGTCGGCGATCGCCTGGCTGAGCGTGATGCCGATCGCAACCACCGCGTTGACCGGAACGCGGTCACCGCCGTCATCCGCGACAAGGGTGACGATGCCTGGAACATTCTGGATCATGAGCGTGCTCACCGCGCGGCTGCCGATGTCGACGGCACCGTCCTCCGTCCGCACGACCGGTGCCGAGGCGCTCGGGCGACCGGAGGCGAGGCTGCGCTGCGCGGCTTTCCTGCGGCTGTCGTCGGTCCAAAAATCGTACCCCAGCACCTGCCGATTGGTCGGGTCAGGCCAGACCAGTAGTGCCGAATAGCGCACCGTCCGCATCGTGTCCGGCCATGGGAGAACGTCTTCACCCGTCAACGGCACCATCTGCGCCGCCAGATCGGCGAAGGTACGACCGCCATCGGCCGGCAGGGCCGGGCTGAGAGTGGCATAGCGCACAGCGGCCGTATCCGGCTGATTGCCCAACAACGCATCGGCAATGTCGTTGAACCGGTCGGGGCTGATCGGCCCGGTGTCGACGACGATCTCCCCAAGCCTCGCCAAACTGCTCTCCAGCTCCAACAGCGTGAAGGACAGGTTACGCTCCAGTTGGGTGACTCGGCGGGCCAGCCGTTCATCATGGACGGATTTCAACGCTCCATGGACTGCGACCGCAGCCATGGCAAAGGCGATGAGCAAAGCGGCGACGATGCCAGCCCGCCTCGACAAGCGGCGGACGAAAGACGCGATACCGAACCCCTTTTGTTCCGCTGTGCCAAGCCGATCATAGGCGACGAAATCGACAATCGACAGAACCTGCTGGACACGACCGTCCGCACCTGCCAGGGGCAGAATCAGATTGGCCGTGTAGGCAATGTCGGCACGGGGACCGATATAGTCGCTCCGAACCAGGTGAGGCCTCCCGGTGCGAACGGCGACCGACAAAGCGCTGGCCACCTCGCTACCGCCGACCCGGCCGAACAGTTCCGATACCAACCGGCCCAGCATTCCCAGCCGGGTGTACTGGCTGATGCGCTCGCCGATCAGCGCGACGCGGAAATCCGCACCGTCATCGACAACATCGAACAGCACGACCGAGGCCCGGATCGCACCCGGAATGCCCTCCTTGAGGCGTTCCGGCGTGATGCCGATATCCGGACAGAGACCGTTCCACCAGGAGACCGCCAGGGCGATGACCGGCGATCGCGCCATGAAGGGCTCGCCGGCAGCGGTATCGACGGCCCTATGGCGGGTTGTGTCCACTTGCGATTGGAAGCCGTCATCGACCGCTGTCGATGGATGCGTCGCGGTCACAGGGGATGCTCCCCCGCCCTGCTGCGGCCCGGCGCGGTCGCCCCCGGGGCCGTCGCCTGCCCTACCGGCCGGCCGGCCGGTTGATTGGCCGCCGACCACCCCATCGCCCCTGCCGGTCGAGTCATGGGTTTCCCCCCGTCCTGATCCTTTATGACCCTTGTCAATATAAGATGAATTGTACCGGTATTACAGTAAACCAAACCTCTACGGTACCGCCGCGGCTCAAGATCGCGGCCGACGATTGTATAGACCGATACGGTAGCATTCACGCCACCCGCTATCGCGGGTGAAGGAGACCGCTCTGCAGACAGGATAGGCCGACGCCGACGGTGCGTCGATTACGCCGGCAGCCGGGATGACAGGCCTTGACCCGTCAGGGGCGGCGTTCCGCCCCGCGGCGCCGGCGCGGCACCGCTGGTGACGGCCCGCAGATGCCCCGGGGTTACGGGCCGCCGAACAGGAAGTCGCCGTCCGTCAGATCGTCGAAGGCAACGTTGAGCAGCAGCAACTCGTCACCGAAGCCGAAGTCGATACGGGTATTGGTGCCGTCTTCATAGACGTCGTACTTGCCGTCGATCCCGGTCTTGCTGGCGACGTTGAAGGCGGTCAGATCCAGCCGATCGACCCCGACCTCGAAATCGTAGATCGTATCGAGGGCCAGGTCCGGCCCCACTTGCCGGGTGAAGACGAACACATCCACCTCGCTGCCGCCCCAGAGATGGTCCGACCCGTCCCCGCCGGTGAGGGTGTCTTGACCCGCCTGGCCGTACAGGAAGTCATCGCCGGTCCAACCGATGAGGGTGTCGTCGTCCGCCCCGCCATAGATCTGATCGCCGCCGCCGCCGCCGCGCAGCTCGTCGTTCCCGGCATCACCGTTGATGATGTCCTGACCGCCGCCGCCAAAGATCGTATCGTCACCGGTGCCGCCGCCGAGCGTGTCGTTGCCGGATCCGCCCCGCAGCGTGTCGTTGCCATCGTCGCCATAGAGGAAATCGCTGCCTGCCTGCCCGGCAATGTCGTCGTTGCCGAGACCGCCGCTGACCTGATCGTTGCCGGCACCGGCGGTGATGACATCATTGCCGGCGTCACCGCTGATCAGATCGAAACCGCTGCCGCCGATGATGGTGTCGGCACCGGCGCCGCCGTTGATCTCGTTGTTGCCTTCACCGCCGTCGATCCGGTCGGCCCCGGCGCCGCCGGAAAGGATGTCGAACCCGTCGCCGCCGAAGATGCGGTCATTGCCGTCATGGCCGTTGATGATGTCGTTGCCGTCCTGGCCCATCAACTGATCACGGCCGCCATGGCCGTTGAGGATGTCCGACCCGTCACCGCCGAGCAGGGCGTCGGACTCGCTGTCGCCGTTGAGGACGTCGTTGCCCTGTCTGCCATTGGCCCGCAGGGACTGGCCGGACGGGGCGGTGATGGTGTCTTCCCCGATACCGCCGTCCTGCTTGACGTCGAACGGCGCGAAGATCGTCCACAGGAAGCCTTGCGGACCGGTCAACTGATCCTCGACGAACATGTCGAGATCCAGGCTCTCCGCGCCCTGGCCATTATGGTCGAAGATGACGTCGCCGGCGATGACGTCCTGCTGGGTGAAACTGTCGCCGACGCCCAGTTCAACGCCGTTCAGCTTGAGGACGCCGAACGCCACCGTGCCATTGATCGTGTAGGTGATCTGGTTGGCGACGTCGTCCCGGTCGGGATCGGCGTACAGCAGGTCGTCGACCGTCAGCACATTGGCGGTCGACTTGCCGCGGGTGATCTCCGCTTGCGTGTCGACTGGCCCCGGATCGTCGTTCGACCCGGTGACGTCGATGGTGACCGAAGCGGTCGCCGTCGCCCCCTCGTCGTCGGCCATGGTGTAGCTGATCACCACCTGGCCGGCATCACCTTCGTCGAGGATGTCGAGATCGGTCCCCGGATCGAACACCAACGTGTTGCCGACGATCGACGCCGTCGCCGTGGAGACGGGGATCGTGGCGTCGGGCGTTTCACCCTGGTCGAGCATGGAGACGATACTGACGCTCTCGAGCGTGAAGCTGGCCGGAGCATCGTCGCCGTCCACATCCGTGTCGTTGGCGAGAACGTCGATGGTGACGGTGTCGTTCTCGTCGTTGGGCCCGGTGTCGACATCGACCACGGCGACCGGATTGTCGTTGACGCCGGTGATCGTCACCTCGAGCACGCCGATGTCCTGGCCCCCATCGCCGTCATCGACGGTATAGTTGAAGCTGTCGGTCAACGTGTCGCCGGTATCCAGCGCGTCGACCGCGGCGTTCGCATTGTCGACCGTATAGGTGTAGGTGCCGTCGCCGAGCAGCACCAGCGTGCCGTACGCACCGACGGTGTTGCCGCCCACCGCGCCGGCCACGCCCCCGCCTTCGACCGCCCCGGTGCGGACGGAATCGACGGTCAGGATGGTGCCGTCATCGATATCGGTGTCGTTGGCGGTCACGTCGCCCGTCGGGTCGGTGCCGGCCGTACCGTTCGACACGCCACCGGCCTCGACGGCCGCGGCCGTATCGTCGACCGCCACCGGATCGTCGTTGGCGCCCTCGACGGTCACGGTCAGGATCGAGGTGTCGGTGTTGCCGGCCTCGTCGGCGACGGTGAAGGTGTAGGTGGTGGTATCGGTGTCGCCGACCGCCAGGTTCTCGAAATCGCCATTGGTGTCGAACCACACGGTGCCGGCCGCGTCGATCGAGAACAGCCCGTCATTGTCGCCGGCTGCTTGGTTGGTGACCGGTACGGCCGTCAGATCCCCGACCAGGGTGATGTTGTCGGTATCGTTGTCGTGGATATCGATCAGGCTCGCCGTCGAACCACTGTCTTCGCCCACCGTCGCATTGACGGCCAGGGTCGGATCGTCATTGGCGACCGGATCCTGATTGTCGAGGGTGATCGTCTCCGTCGCCGCGGCGGAGGTGTTGCCGGCCGCATCGGTCTGCGTCACCGACACCGTCAGCGACCCGTTGTCGAGAGCGGAGACGTCGAGCTCGTTCCCACCGACCAGCGTCCAGTTGCCCGACCCGTCGGCCGTCACCTGCGCGGTCACCGCCGGGTTCGAACCGTCGGAGATCGACACGCCGATCGTCGCGTTGGCTTCCCCGGTGCCTTCGAGCAGGACGTCGCCATCCTCGACCGCGTTGACCCGGCCGTCGCCCTCGATCGGTGTCGTGATCACCGGCGCTGCCGGGATCTGGTTGTCGAGGCTGATCGTCTCCGTCGCCGCGGCGGAGGTGTTGCCGGCCGCATCGGTCTGCGTCACCGACACC
>JANQKE010000119.1 GCA_028281265.1 Alphaproteobacteria bacterium
GGCGTTCGCCACCTCGCCGATCCCGACCGGGGCGGCGACCGCGACCCGGGTGGCCGAGGATGTGCGGGTGCCGATCCACGGCTATGCCGGCGGGCCGGCCGGACCTCCGGGTGCCAATCTGATCACGCCCGGGGCCTGGACCGGTACCGGGATCACCGTCGACGGCGACGTCGCCGAGGCCCCGCTGGGGCTGGGACAGACCGCCGACCGGCTGACCGACACCGCGGCGGCCGGGGAGCATGGCATCGACACCGACGTCACCATCGCCGGCGGGGACGCGGTGACGTTCACGGCGTTCGTCCGGTTCGACACGGTGGCCCGGGTGCGGCTGCGCCTGGGCGACACCGCCGGGACCGACAGGATGACGGCCGACTTCACCGCCGCCGGCCTGGTGGAAACCTCGGAGGGCGGGGCGGCGCTGCTGCACGGGACCCTGTTCCGGCGCTATCCCGGAGGCTGGTTCCGGGTCGGCCTGCGCGGGGTGATCGACCCGGACAGCACCACCGCGCGCTGTGCGATCCGCCTGCATGACGGCAGCGGCATCGGCTATGCCGGCGGCACCGGCACGCTTTATACCGCCGCCGCGCAAGCCACCGTGGGTGCCGACTTCACCCCGTTCGATGCGGTGGATGCGGGCCATTGGTACGTGCCTGCCGAAGGGACCTTGCTGGTCGAAGGGGACGCCCCCGCCCCGGTCGAGGCGACCGGGGTACTGGCCGGGTTGGGGGCCGGCCTGTCCTCTCAGAGCCTGTTCGTCGCCCGCTGGCTCGACGACCGGTTGCGCGCCGGGCAGAGCGACGCGCCCACCGGCCTGTCGCTGGATCTGGGTGCGTATGCGGGTGGCCCGGCCGCGATCGCCCTGGCCTGGGGGGCCGGCGGGGCGGCCGGCTGTGTGGACGGCGGTGCTGTGGGGGCCGACCCGACCGTCACCCCGCCGGCCGAGATGGATCGGCTGATCCTGGGCGCCGCCCCCTGGGGTGCGGCGGTCGCTCCCGCCCATGGGCGGGTGTTGCGGCTCGAATACCGGCCCCGGCGGCTCGGTGACGGTGAGTTGCAAGCCCTGACACGGAGGTAAGCGGGATGCAGACGCTCTATTTGCGCGCGCTGGATCTGGCGGCGCTGACGGCCGGGCTGCCGGCAGCCTGCCTGTGCCCGGAGACCGGCGCCCCGCTGCCGGGCGATGCGGCCGGCGGCTGGCAGCTGCTGCTGATCCCGCCCGGGACCATCGCCGCCGAGACCCGGCCGGCCGCCCCCGGGGAGGACCTGACGGGTCTGGACACCCGCCGGCGCCGGATCGGCGGAGTTTGGGTGGACGAGGTGATCGAGAGCCGTCGGGGGGACTGGCATGCGGACCTGCTGCTGGGTCCGACGGCGGCCGATCTGGCGGTGGCGGTCGATCCCGCGATCGTGATCCCCCCGCCGGTCAGCCCCCATCACGGGTTCCTGGTCCGGTGACGGTGCGGGCGTCGATGCCGGCGGATCGCCGATGAGCGGGCCGGGCCTCGAGGGGCCGAGCCTCGGCGAGCTGCATCGCGCCCTGGGCCGGATCGAGGGCCGGCTCGACCAGACCGGCCAGGCGGTCACCCAGGTGCGGGAGGACGCGGCCGAGACCCGGCGGCGGCTGGTCGACGGCCTGCGCGACCAGGGCGAGGCGATCGCCCGGCTGG
>JANQKE010000220.1 GCA_028281265.1 Alphaproteobacteria bacterium
CTGCGTTCAGATGGACTCATCTGAACGCAGATAAGTTGATCTATTTCAAAGATTTAGAGCATCTTATCTGCGTCCGTTCGGACGCAGGATGCTCTAGCCGCCGGCAGGGGGCCTTATCTTGGGTCCTGTCCACTGGTGTCCTACTATGGGAGCGATTCGTCGACCCGATGCCGCCCCAGCCGCCGGACCCTATGCCCGATATGCTCGCCACCGTCGGATTGCAGCCGGCACCCTCCGACCTGGCCGCGGCGCGCAAGGTTCTGGGCGAGGTGTTCGGGTTCGGCGGCTTTCGTGGCTTGCAGGAACAGGTGATCCCGCATGTGATCGCCGGCGGCGACGGTCTGGTGGTGATGCCGACCGGGGGCGGCAAGTCGCTGTGCTATCAGATCCCCGCCCTGGTCCGGGACGGGGTGGCGGTGGTCATCAGCCCGTTGATCGCGCTCATGCAGGACCAGGTCGCGGCCTTGCGGCAGCTCGGCGTGCGGGCCGGCGCGCTCAATTCCGGACTGAGCTATGGCGAGCAGATCGAGGTCGAATACGCCCTCGACCATGGTGACCTCGATCTTCTCTACGTCGCGCCGGAACGGCTCTTGGCCAACGGCCTGCTCGACCGGTTGCAACGGTCCCAGGTCGCCCTGTTCGCGGTGGACGAGGCGCATTGCGTGTCCCAATGGGGGCATGACTTCCGGCCCGAATACCGCCAGCTCGTCGCCGCGTTCGACCGCTTCCCCGGCGTGCCGCGGCTGGCCCTGACCGCGACCGCCGACGGGCCGACCCGGGCCGACATCCTCGATCAGCTCGGCCTCGACCCGGAGAGCAATCCCAATGCCAAGGCCTTCGTCGGCGGCTTCGACCGGCCCAACATCACCTATCGCGTCACCCTGCGGAAGGATGGCACGCGCCAGCTTGTGAGCTTCCTCGATCGGGTCAAAGGCGGTCCCCAAGGGCGGCATGCCGGCATCGTGTATTGCCTGTCCCGGGCCAAGGTCGACCGCATCGCCCAGGCGCTGCAGACCGCCGGCTATACCGCCCTGCCCTATCATGCCGGGCTCGACCGCAAGGTGCGTGCCGAGCACCAGGCCCGGTTCCTGCGGGAAGAGGGGGTGGTGATGGTCGCCACCATCGCCTTCGGTATGGGCATCGACAAGCCGGACGTCCGCTTCGTCGCCCATCTCGACCTGCCCAAGAGCCTGGAGGCCTATTATCAGGAAACCGGCCGGGCCGGGCGCGATGGTGAGCCGGCGGTCGCCTGGATGACCTACGGCCTGCAGGATGCCGCCAAGGTGCAGGAGATGCTCGCCGGCTCGGATGCACCGGAGGCGATCAAGCAGATCGAACAGCGCAAGCTCTCCGCCCTGCTCGGCTTCTGCGAGACGGTGCGCTGCCGCCGGCAAGTGCTGCTGGGCTATTTCGGGGAGGCCGATGCCCAGCCTTGCGGCAATTGCGATACCTGCCTGGAGCCGGCCGAGGCCTTCGACGGAACCGACCTCGCCCGCAAGGCCCTGTCGGCGGTCTATCGTACCGGACAGCGCTACGGGGCCGGGCACGTCATCGACGTCTTGCGGGGACACCAGACCGACAAGGTCACGACCAACGGCCACCAGCATTTGCCGACCTTCGGCGTGGGCCGGGATGTCGACACCAAGGGGTGGCGATCGGTCATCCGGCAACTGATCGCCCATGGCCTCTTGGGCGTGGATGCGGCCGGTCACGGCTCGTTGTTCCTGACGGAGGACTGTCGACCCGTCCTGCGGGGGGAACGCACCCTGATGCTGCGCCGGGATCCGGCCGATCCGCTGCGGCGAGACCGATACGGGCGGAGCGGTGCGCGGGCCGGGACGCCGCCGGCCGATGCCGATCTTTCGAGTCGGGATCAGGCGTTGTTCGACCGCCTGCGGGCCTGGCGGCTGAGCGTCGCGCGCGCCCAGTCGGTGCCGCCCTACGTCATTCTGCATGACCGGGCGCTCAAGGAGATCGCACGGGTCCGGCCGAGCCGGCTGGAGGAACTCGCCGGCATCGCCGGGCTCGGCCAGCGCAAGCTCGAACGCTACGGCCTGGCGTTGCTGACCGAGGTCGCCGCCGACGGCTGACACCCCGTCGCGACGAGCAAGCCTCATCGCGACGGCGCGACCGAGCTTTTGCGAGGCAAGCTGGCGCGGCGCTTGAACGCAAACCGGCATGCGGTCGGCACCGATCCCCCTCGCCGAGACGGTTGGTTGCCGCTACTGTCTGCAAGAGCAGTCAGCTCGCCGCCGCCGAACGCCCCTGAAGACCGCGGCACGGCCGGGCCGTTGCGCGTGGGGGGAGAGACGATGGCCGACCGCAGCTTCCTGACCTGGCCGTTCTTCGATGACGGGCACCGCCGCTTCGCCGGCCGGCTCGGCGCCTGGGCGGCTGCGCACGTCCCCACGCTCGTGGCCGATCATGACGATGTCGACGGCACCTGTCGGAAGCTGGTCACCGCGCTGGGGTCGGCCGGCTGGCTGGCCGTGATCGCGCCGGAGGCCCATGGCGGCGTGCGGCACGGCCTGGATGTGCGGACGATCTGCCTGGCGCGGGAGATCCTGGGTCGGCATGACGGGCTGGCCGATTTCGCTTTTGCGATGCAGGGGCTGGGTACCGGGGCGATCAGCCTGTTCGGCAGCGACGACCTCAAGGCACGCTGGCTGCCGCCGGTGGTCGCAGGCGAGAACATCGCCGCCTTTGCCCTGACCGAACCGGAAGCGGGCTCCGACGCCTCCCGGATCGCCATGACGGCGACGGCCGACGGCGACGCTTACGTCCTCGACGGCCGCAAGACCTGGATCTCCAACGGCGGCATCGCCGACCAGTACACCGTCTTCGCCCGCACCGGCGAGGCGCCCGGAGCCAAGGGCATCAGCGCCTTCCTGGTGCCCGGGGACGCCGCCGGGCTGAGCGTGGAGGACCGGATCGAGGTCATCGCTCCGCACCCGCTGGCAACCTTGCGGTTCGACCGGGTGCGGGTGCCCAAGTCGCACCTCATCGGCCCGGCCGGCGGCGGCTTCAAGGTGGCGATGGCGACGTTGGACGTCTTCCGCTCCTCGGTCGGGGCGGCCGCGCTGGGCTTCGCCCGCCGCGCCCTGGATGAAGCGCTGGACCGCTCGGCCGACCGGCTGATCATGGGGGAGCGGCTGGCCGATCTGCAGATGACCCAGGCCAAGATCGCCGACGCAGCCACCGCCATCGATGCGTCGGCCCTGCTGATCTACCGCGCTGCCTGGGCCAAGGACCAGGGGGCGCCGCGCATCACCCGCGAAGCCTCGATGGCCAAGATGCACGCCACGGAGGCCGCACAGACGGTGATCGACGATGCGGTGCAGCTCTTCGGCGGCTTGGGCGTGCGGTCCGGGGTGGTGGTCGAGAAGCTGTATCGCGAGATCCGGGCGCTACGCATCTACGAAGGGGCGACCGAAGTGCAGAAGATCGTCATCGCCCGCCAGACCCAGGCCACCCGCGCCGCCGAGCGGGATGCCCCGGCCGAAGCCGCCCCGTAACCCTCATGCGTCCGTTCGACCCCGTGTCCGACCCGAAGCCTTCGAGTAGTTCCGCCATGCCGGCCGCCATCGATACGTTCGCGCGCGACAACCTGCCGCCCCGGGAGCAGTGGCCGGACCTGCTGTTCGACCGGCCGGAGCTGCGCTATCCGGCGCGGCTGAACTGCGCGGCCGAGCTGCTGGATCGCGCGGTCGAGGACGGCGACGGCGACCGGCCCTGTCTGATCAGTCCGGCCGGCACCTGGAGCTATGCCGAGTTGCAGGTGGTGGTGAACCGCATCGCCCGGGTGCTGGTGGAGGATCTGGGGATGATCCCCGGCAACCGCGTGCTGCTGCGGGCGGCCAACAATCCGATGATGGTGGCCTGCTACTTCGCGGTGCTGAAGGCCGGCGGCATCGTCGTCGCCACCATGCCGCTGCTGCGGGCCAGGGAGCTGACGGCGATCGCCGACAAGGCGGAGATCCGGCTCGCCCTGTGCGACGCCCGGCTGATGGAGGAGATGGCGGCGACGGCCGAACGCTCCCCGGTCTTGGATACCATCGTCGCCTTCCGCGGCGACCGGCTGGGCGACGCGGTCGCCGCCGAGGGCCCGGACACGCTGGAAGCCCGCATGGCGACCAAGCCGGCGGTGTTTGAAGCCTATGACAGTGCGGCCGACGAGACCTGCCTGATCGCCTTTACCTCCGGCACCACCGGCAAGCCCAAGGGGACGATGCATTTCCACCGGGACATGCTGGCGATCTGCGACTGCTTCCCGCGCCATGTGCTCAAGGCCGAGCGCGACGACGTGTTCTGCGGCTCCCCGCCCTTGGCGTTCACCTTCGGGCTGGGCGGTCTGGTGCTGTTCCCGATGCGGGTGCGCGCGGCGGGCCTGCTGTTGGAGAGGGCGGGCCCGCAGGAGCTGCTCGACGGCATCGCACGGCACCGGGCGACGGTGTGCTTCACCGCCCCCACAGCCTATCGCGCGATGCTCGATCGGCTCGAGGACGCCGACATCGCCAGCCTGAAGAGATGCGTGTCGGCCGGGGAGACGCTGCCCAAGCCGACATGGGAGGCGTTCCATGCGGCCACCGGCATCGGGATCATCGACGGGATCGGCGCGACCGAGCTGCTGCACATCTTCATCTCGGCCAGCGGCGGCGCTATTCGCCCCGGGGCGACCGGCAAGCCGGTACCGGGATACGAGGCCAAGGTGGTGGATGCGGATTTCGACGAAGTGCCCCGCGGCGCCGTCGGCAAGCTGGCGGTGCGCGGGCCGACCGGCTGCCGCTACCTCGCCGATCCGCGGCAGACCGACTACGTGCGGCAGGGCTGGAACCTGACCGGCGACGCCTATGTCGAGGACGAGGACGGCTACTTCCACTACCAGGCCCGCACCGACGACATGATCGTCTCCTCCGGCTACAACATCGCCGGACCGGAGGTGGAGACCGCCCTTCTGGCGCACCCGCTGGTCAAGGAGTGCGCGGTGGTCGGCAGCCCGGATCCCGAGCGGGGGGCGGTGGTCCATGCCTTCGTCGTGCCGCGGGAGCCGGTGACCGACCAAGCGGCGCTGACCAAGGCGCTGCAGGACTTCGTCAAGCAGGAGATCGCGCCGTTCAAGTATCCGCGCCGGATCAGCTTCGTGGAGACCCTGCCCCGAACCGAAACCGGCAAGGTGCAACGGTTCCGGCTAAAGCAGGCGGCGGACGCGTGACCGGCTTCGTCAAAACCATCACCATCCGCTTTCAGCACTGTGACCCCGCCGGGATCGTGTTCTATCCCCGGTACTACGAGATGCTGAATGCGGTGGTGGAGGATTGGTTCGACGAGGCTCTGGGTCTGTCGTTCCGCCGGATGCATTTGGAGCAGGGCGTCGGCGTGCCCGCCGTGACGATCGAGACCCGGTTCCTGCGGCCGAGCCGGCTGGGCGACCGGGTCACGTTCACCCTGAGCGTCCGCGATCTCGGCCGCAGTTCGATCCACCTCGACCAGGTCGCGGCGTGCGGTGGGGAGGTGCGGATGACGGCAGCGCTGACACTCGCCTACACCACCATCGGACCGGACGGTACGATCCGCAGTGCCTCCATCCCGGACGCCTTGCGCGGCAAGATGGTCGCTTATCGCCCCTCCGGCTGACCGTGCGGCTATGCAGCGCCGGCGTGGAGCAGGTCGAGGACGTGGATGAGGCCAACGGGGCGCTGACCCTCGGTGACCGCCAAGACGGAGATCGCCCGGTTCTCCATCATCTCCAGCGCCGCGCCGATCAGCGCATCCGCCGTCACGGTCACCGGATCGGGGGTCATGATGTCGTCCACGGTGCCCGCCTCCCGCCGGTTCAGCAGGTGGCGGCGGACGTCCCCGTCGGTGATGATCCCGGCCAGCCGGCCGTCGCCCTCCACCACAAGGACGCAGCCGAACCCCTTGCTGCTCTGCAGGGCGAGGGCCTCGGCGAGGGCGGTGCCGCGGGCGACCAGCGGGATGCGATCCCCGCGATGCATCAGATCGCCGACCCGCTTGAGCATGGCGCCCAGCTTGCCACCAGGATGAAAGCCCTTGAAATCATGGGCCGTAAAGCCGCGCCGCTCCAACAGCGCGACAGCCAGCGCATCCCCCAGCGCCAGTTGGACCGTCGTCGAGGTGGTCGGAGCCAGGCCGTTGGGGCAGGCTTCCTCGATTCGCGGGACCACCAGCGCGATATCGGCCCGGCGCGCCAGCGTGGACCCGGCACTGCCGGTGATCGCCAGCAGGGTCACACTCCGCCGGGCGCAGTAGCCGACGATGTCGTGCAACTCGCTGGTCTCACCCGACCAGGACAAGGCGAGAACCGCGTCGGTCTCGCAGATCATGCCGAGATCGCCGTGGCTCGCTTCTCCGGGATGGACGAAATAGGCGGGCGTACCGGTCGAGGCCAGCGTCGCCGCGACTTTGCGGCCGATATGCCCGGACTTGCCCATGCCGGTGACGATCACCCGGCCGGACAGGCCGAACAGACGGTCGACGGCGCGGCAGAACGGGTCCCTCAACCCGTTGGCCATGGCCTTCAGCAGGGCATCGAGGCCATCGCGCTCCGCCTGCACGGCCCGCAGGCCGGATTGGACGATCCGAGCGCGCTCACCCTCCTGATCCGAAACCGGGCCAACAGGGGCGAGAACCGAGGTGTCGGGCATCGGCGGTGGAACCACGGAATCCGATAGGACAGACCGTCATGCCCTACGCCGAGACCGAAAGGCCGTCAATGAATGGCCGCCGTACTGCAGTCTCAACGGGTAATCGGTCGAACCGATGCTCTTGAAGGTGTTCGGCTCGGCGGCCTTGAACAGGGACGGCACACCGGAAGGGCGCGGGGCTAGAGGCAGCAGCAGCCGCACATAGCTCCAGTATCGGCCGTCGAGTGCAACATAGGTGCGGCGCATCAGGCTCGGCCTACCGGTGCTGACGACCGCCTGCGCACCGACCACCACACTCCTGGCCTGGTCAGGCATGAAGAACGTGTCGGTCGTCTTGCCCGCGAGCTCACCGCCGTGCAGGTCGCACACCCGCGTGCCAGCCAACCGGACCCTCAGGACATCCTCTTCGAGGTCCAGCAGCATGACGTAGGGCAGGAGCCGCCGCGGCAGATCCACCACGTCGAGCCGATCGGGCAATCCGCCTTCGGCGGTCTGCTCCCACACTTTCAACGCGATTGCCAGGTTCGGAAACGCGGCGATATCGGCCAATGGCAGTTCCGTCTGCCGGGCGTCGAAGGCCAAGACCGTGGTGTCCGGTTCGGCCATGCCAGACTCGGCTCCCCGTGCGGGGTCCAGCACGGCGTGTCCGACCTCTGTCATGTCAGTCCAGTAATCCATGGTTGGCCACATGGTCTCTGGACCGGCTGTTTCAAGTACCGCCTGTCGGATGCTGCCATTCGGCGGTAAAAACTCCCCGCAATCTGTGGTTGAAGACGCCTAGACATTCAGGATGTTTTGCAGATAATACAGATATATGCAGAGATCCGTTTACATTACGGAGATATTCTTATTGCAGATGGTGGAGTAATACTACTCACTGGACGTGAGAACATACCCAATCCCACGGACCGTCTTGAGGTGTCTGGGATTCCGGGGGTCGTCGCCAAGCTTGCGGCGCAACCGGCCGATCAAGACGTCGATCGATCGGTCGAACGGCGACCACTCCCGGTTCTGCGTCGCATCGAGGATCTGGTCGCGGGTCAGCGGGCGGTTCAGGGATTTGGCCAGGGCGGACAGCAGCGCGAATTCGCCGGAGGTGAGGACGACTTCCTCGGACCCGTTGCGGGCCAAGCGGCGCTGTTCGAGAAACAGGGTGAAGGGGCCGAACACCACGATCCGTTCGTCCTGACCTTCGGCCAGAGCCACCCGCTGCACCATCTGGCTGCGCCGCAGGATGTTGCGGACCCGGGCCAGCATCTCCCGATGGCTGAAGGGTTTGCCGATATAGTCGTCGGCGCCGAACTCCAGACCCAGGACACGATCCACCTCGGTATCGGCGCCGGTCAGCATGATGACCGGCGTGTCGCCCTCCTCCCGCAGCCGTCGCAAGACGTCGAAACCGTCGCCATCCGGCAAGCCGACATCCAGGATGAACAGGTCCGGCTGCAACGGCACCCGCACGCCGTCGAACTCCCGCACCGAGGCCGCGACATGCACGACGTAGTTCTGACGACGCAGCAGTTGAGTAAGGATTCCCCTGATATCCGGGTCGTCTTCGAGAACCAGAATGGTCGCGTCGGTCATTGGGATCCGAAATCCTCGTCGCAAGCAGCCAGCATACCCCAATACCGCCGCATCAAAGGTTAAAATTCTTTAAAAATAGTTACCATGCCGGAAACAGCTCAATTCGGGGCAGCGACACAAAGCACCATACTCGCAAATCCGAAACTGCGTAATCCTCCGTTCATACCGCTTTGGTCGTTTGCAGCGCTTCCCCCGGGAGTGCGAGCACGCATCCGGATTCGGCGATCACTTGCGCCCAGGTCGATGCCGGCGGCTGGTCCAGGAACAGCCGGTCGACATCCCGCAAATGGCCGACCCGGGCGAAGGCGTTGCGGCCGAACTTGCTGACGTCCATCGCCAGGAAGACCCGGCGGCTGTTCGCCAGGATGGCCTGGCTGACCCGGACCTCCCGGGAATCGTAGTCCAGGAGATCGCCTTCCCCGTCGATGCCGCTGATCCCCATGATGCCGATATCGGCCTTGTAACGGTTGATGAAATCGACCGTCGAGGCGCCGACGATGCCGCCGTCGCCGGGCCGCACGTCGCCGCCCGCGATGGCGATCCGGGCCGATCCTCCCTCGTGCAGAATACGCGCGACGTTGAGGCTGTTGGTGACGACCCGCAGGCCCGGGGTCGGGCAAAGTGCCTGTGCCACCGCCTCCATCGTCGTGCCGATGTTGATGAACAGGGAACTGCCCTCGGGCACGGCTGCCGCTGTGGCTTGGGCGATCGCCTGCTTGGCGGCCGCGTTCTGGATCCGCCGCTCGGCGTAGGAGATGTTCTCCACGCTCGATACCGGGGCGACCCCGCCCCGGTATCGACGCACCGCTCCGCTGTCGGCCAAGGCCTCGATATCACGCCGGATCGTCTGAGGGGTCACGTGAAAGTGATCGGCCAGCCAGTCGACTCCGACCAGTCCACGCTCCCGCGCCAGCCGTATGATCCGTGCCCGGCGTTCCTCGCTGCGCAGGCCCGGGGTCGCTATCGCCCCCAAGCCGTCCACCTCCGCCCTTTCGGGCGCCTTTCCGATCTTTCCCATGACGATAGTGTACCCGCCTCGCGATGGCGGCCCAAGCCGCCGGATGGTCGAAGGGCCGGCCCGCATCCTCTGCGGCGCGCTTTTGTCGACGCTCCTGGCGGCGTGCGCCGCCGGCAGCACGGCGCCTTGGTCGCCGGCAGCAGGGACGCCCGAGCCCAGGGTGGCGCAGTGCATGGCGCTCGATCAGGCCGTGGCGCGGGCGGTCGAGACCCATGGGGTGCAGGACACCGAGGCGGCTCCGGTACCGGGTCTTCCCTTCTTACGTGTCGACCGGCTCTTGGCGAGCTACCGGAGCGGCCTCGCCTCCCGGGATGCGCTGGCCGTTTGGCTCGACCGGGCCGCGGAACTCGACCGGCAGGGCCGCGCGGGCGAACTGGCCGTACTCCCGACGGCCGTTCGCCGTGCACTGGGAGACGGTATCGCGGTCGAACTGGCGGCGTGCCGGACGATGGTCGTCCGGGCCTATGCCGACGATCCCTCCCTGCCGGATCGCTTGGCGGCAACGGCCGCGGTGCCGGATCGGTACTCCGCCTCGGCCAGGGCCGTTGGGCTGTACCCGATCACCGGGGCGGGTGTGGGGATCGGTATCTGGCGGTGGGAGCGGGCGGTCTTGCCCCGGTTCGACCGGCCCATCGGAGCCGTGCCGCCCGACGGAGAGTGGATCGCGTGGGACATCGGTCCATCGGCCGTGGCGACGGAGACGGCGCCGCTGCCACGCGATGCGTTGGGGCTGCCCGTCTTCTCCGACGCGGTCCTGGACCGGCTCGCCCGAGCCCATGCGCCCATCGTGGTGATCGACACCGCAACCGAGGACGACCGGCCGGGCCACCCGGTCTGGCGGCGCAGGCCGGACGGATCCTTCATCCCCGGGGTCGACCGCCGACGGCTGGTTCTGTTCGTCCGCCCCGCCATCACCCGTTTCGGCGGGCGGGCCCGTCCGCAGCTCGTCTACACGGTGTGGTTCGACGCCCGGACGCCGGCGGGGCGGTTCGACCCCTATGCCGGGCCACTCGACGGCCTGATGTGGCGGGTGACGCTCGACGACCGGGGCCGTCCGCTTCTGTACGACAGCATCCATGCCTGCGGGTGCTACCATCTGTTCTTCCCGGTGCCGCCGGTGACCCGGGTGCCGGTGCCGGCCGACGCGGACGGTGAGGAGGCGCTGCTGACCCCCCGGCCGGCCCCCGTCCTGGAGCCGGGGCAGCGGATGGTGCTGATGGTCGACGCCGGCACTCACTATCTGCACCGGATCGGCACCCAAGTGCCCGAAGGCGCCACGCCGGCGCAATGGCCGCTTGCGCTGCCCGTCGACGGGGTGCCCGACGCGGAACTGCGCCGCTTGCCGGTGCCGGGAGAGCCCCAGCGACGGTTGAGCCTGTTCCGCCCGGACGGCCTGGTCGCCGGCTCCGACCGGCTCGAACGCTACTATCTCTGGCCGATGGGGATCGCCAGCGCCGGCGCGATGCGGCAATGGGGTCACCATGCCACCGCCTTTGTCGGCCGGCGGCACTTCGACGACCCGTTCCTGTTCGACGCGGCGTTCGACCTGGGATCTTCAGACATTCATTGATGGGGTTTCCTTGAGGGTGGAAATTCGATTCAAGGCTGGCGAAAGGCTGGGCACGGTCGGATGATCGGCCGGGCCGGTCGGCACCCCGGCTCGGCCGTCACCCAGCCCCTTCAACCGCCCATCGCAGAGCCCGAACCGTGATCGCTCCTCTCAAAGCCGCCGCCGAGACCGCCTCCGCCCCTGCCGGCACCTCGATCAAGGTCGTTTCCGAAGCGACTTGCCGGCGCATCGTCACCCGGTCGGCCGCGTTCACCGCCGTCGAGCAGGTGTTCGGCGCCATGGCCAAGGGGGATGCCGTCAACTTCCCCGTCGTGCGGGAGGCGATCGGCCATGCCGACGCGCTCTACGGCTTCAAGTCCGGCTTCGACCGGTCGAGGGCCGTGCTGGGGGTGAAGTCCGGCGGCTATTGGCCGGGCAACCTGGCCAAGGGGCTGACCAACCACCAGTCGACGGTGGTGCTGTTCGACCCCGACAGCGGCCGGCCGGCGGCCCTGGTCGGCGGCAACTATCTGACGGCCGTGCGCACGGCCGCAGCCAGTGCGGTATCGATCGCCCATCTCGCCCGGCCGGACGCCACGGTGCTCGGCATGCTCGGCGCCGGCCACCAGGCCGGGTTCCAGCTCCGCGCCGCGGCCGAGCAGCGGTCTTTCGACAAGGTGATCGCCTGGAACTACCATCCCGACATGCTGCCGAGCCTGGCCAGCGTGGCGGCCGAGCTGGGCCTGCCGTTCGAGGCGGTGGAGCGGGAGCGGCTGGGGCGGGAGGCCGACGTGATCATCACCATCTCGTCTTCCTGGGAAGCCCAGCTGATGCGGGACCGGGTCCGGCCCGGCACCCACATCGCCTGCATGGGCACCGACACCAAGGGCAAGCAGGAGGTCGACCCAGCCCTGGTCGCCGCCGCCACGGTGTTCACCGACGAGGTCGCCCAGTCGGTCGGCATCGGCGAGGCCCAGCACGCCATCGCCCGGGGAATGATCGCCGCAGACGCCATCATACCGATCGGCGCGGTGATCAACGGCACCCATCCCGGCCGCCGCAGCGCCGACGAGATCACCCTGTTCGACGGCACCGGGGTGGGTCTGCAGGACCTCGCCGTCGCCTCGGTGGCGGTCGAGCTGGCCGAGGCCGAGGGCCTGGTATCCTGGGTCGAGCTATAGCGGACCTGGCGCAGATCCAGGCCGGACGCGAGAACGCCGGCGGTCTGCCGCGTGATCCCGGCGCCCCCGGCTCGGTCGGGAGCGCCCATCGGGTGTCGAGAGCCTGGCGGGCAGCCGTTCAGTGCAGCTTTCCGGCCAGGTCCTCGATCGACCGATCGATCAGGCTGCCATGCCGGGCGGCATCGATGCGGTCGGCCATCAGCCGGCTGGCAGCCGCTACCGCCACGTCGATGGCGGTGTTGCGCACCTCGGCCACGGCGGCGGCTTCGGCCTGGGCGATCCGCTGTTCGGCCAGCCGTTCCCGACGCTGCATCGCCGCTTCCAGATCGGCGATCGCTTCCTCCCGCAATCGGGTCGCCTCGACCCGAGCGTGGGAGATGATCTCTTCGGCCTCCTGCATCGCTTCCCGCTGGCGGCGCTGGATGCTGGCGAGGGCGGCCTGCGCCTCCTCACGCAGCCGCTGCGCCTCCTCCAATTCGCTGCGGATACGATCGGCCCGGCCGTCGAGGGATGAAAGAACGGCGTTCTTGGCCGGCTTCCAGGCGATCCCGAACAGGATCGCCAAGGCGACGAGCAGAAAGACCTCGGTCGGGATGTAGAGCCCACCGCCATAGGCGTCTTCGGCCACGACGACCTTATCGGTCGGCACCAGCGTCACGGCTTCGCCGGCTGCGGCCGCCGGTGCCGGGGTCTCCGCACTCATGCCGCGGTCTCCTTCACGCGTTCGGCGACGGCCGTCGAGACGGCATCGTTGGCGACGTCGAGCCCGGCGATCTGCCGGGTGATGTCCCCGGCGGTCGCGGTGGCGATCGCCTTGACCTGCTCGGTCATCTCGGCCCGAACGGCGGCGATGCGGGCTTCCGATTCGGCCGTCTTCAGCGCGACCTTGTCGGCGAAGTCCTTCTCCCGCGCGGCCGTCAGATCGGCGAGTTCGGCCTTGGTGGCGGCGATCACGGCCCCGGCATCGGCCCGGGCTTTGGCCAAAGCCTCCTCATAGGCCTCGATCACGGCGTCGGACTCCTTGCGCAGGGCCTGGGCCTTTTCGAGGTCGTTGGCGATCCGCTCCGAGCGCTCCTCGAGCACCTCGGCGATCCGCGGCAGGGCCACCCGCGCCATGAGGTAGTAGAGCACGCCGAAGCTGACGATCAGCCAGAAGATCTGGCTGGCGAAACTGGATGGGTCGAACTGGGGCATCGCAAGCTCCCGAAACGGGATCAGGAGGGGTCGGTGGCGAGGTCGGGCCGGCGTCGCCCATCAGGCCGCCGCGATCCGCCCCCGTCACCCCGAGCCCCTCCGGACATCGGTCGACGATCCCGCGTGGCTTACAGGACGAAAATCACCATCAGGCCGATGATCAGCGCGAACAGCGCGATCGCCTCGGTCACGGCGAAGCCGATGAACACGCTGGCACCGATATCGTCCTTGGCGGCCGGGTTCCGGGCGATCGCCTGGAAGTAGCTGGCCCACACATTACCGACCCCGATACCGGCACCGATCATCCCGATCGCGGCGAGGCCGGCACCGATCGCCTTGGCAGCATCAACTTCCATCGTCCTGGTCCTTTCTGGAGGGTCTCAAGCGGAGATAAGGGTGTCGAGATCGCACCGACCGATCGCGGGCGGCTCGGAGAACCGTCCGCGCCCGCGCCCTAGTGCATGTGGAGCGCATCGTTGAGATAGATGCACGTAAGGATCGTGAAGACATAGGCCTGGATGACCGCGATCAGGAATTCGAGCGCGGTGATCGCAACCAGCCCGCCGAGCGGTAGCAGGCCGCCGATCAGGCCCATCGGCAGGATGAAGCCGCCGATCACCTTCAGCATCAGGTGGCCCACGGTCATGTTGGCGAACAGCCGGACCGACAGGCTGACCGGCCGGGACAGATAGGACACCACCTCGATCGGCACCAGGATGATCGCCGTCCACGCCGGCGCGCCATGCGGGAAGAACATCCCGAAATAGCCCAGCCCATGCTTCCAGAAACCGATGATCGTCACCGCGACGAAGATGAAGAACGCCAGCGTGAAGGTGACGATGATGTGGCTGGTGAAGGTGAACCCGCCCGGGATCATGCCCAGCAGATTGCCGAACAGGATGAACATGAACAGCGAGAAGATGAACGGGAAGTACTGTCGGCCGCCCGAACCCACATTGTCGCGCACCATGTTGGCCACGACCTCGTACAGCATTTCCGCCACCGACTGCAGACGGGTCGGCACCAGGCTGCGGCGGCGCACGCCGAAGGTCAGCAGGGCCACGGTGCCGGCGACCGCCAGGGTCATGAACAGCGCGGAGTTGGTGTAGGACAGATCGAGCCCCCCCACCTGGATCGGCAGGATCGGCGTGACTTCGAATTGATCGAGCGGACTCGTCGCCACCGGCATACTCTCCGAACCGAATGAACCGCCGTCTACCGCGTGTCGGATCCGGTCTCGTCCGCTCGCTCCCGGGCCTTGCGGGCCTTGGCCTTGCGGTCGAGTTCCTGGGCCGTCCGGTAGACGTTCAGGATGGCCGCTGCGAAGCCGATCACGAAGAACAGCAGCAACAGCCAGGGGGTGGTCCCCAGCCACCGGTCAAGCAGCACACCGATCGCGACACCGATGCCGATCGCCGCGGCCATTTCGACCGCGATCCGCATACCGGCACCCAGACCTTCGGACCGTCCGCCATCCGGCGGACCCTTGTCATCGGCCTTCCGTCGCCGGGCGATCGCGACCGAAAGCTCGTGGTCCAAGGCAGCGAGCCGGTCCGGATCGACCGGATCGGGCTCGGGGGTTGCGCCGGCGGCGGTGTCCGACCGACGCTCCGACGGGTCGGAGGGCACGAACGGGGACATCCTTGAAACGGTGTAGAGGACCCCTGCCTCGAAAGGCGGCGGAACCTAGCCACCGCCCCTTGACAGTGTCAAGCGCCCCCGGACGGCCGGCTGCTACACCCTTGGTCGACCAGGAACCCCAGGAATTCTGCGGGTTTGTTGCGGCGCACCTAGAGCGGGATGGCGTTCGGTGCGATCGCCCGGCGATCGCGCATGACGTCTGCATCCCGCTCCGCCCCTCCCCTTGGAGAGCAAGAGTGGGACATGAGGGGGAGGCACCGTCATGTCATCGTGCTCCACGAACCGTCTCACCATCCCGACGTGCCGGCGGCGCCCTTGAACGGCCCCTTGAGGTTGGGGGTCAGCCATCCGCCATAGAAATCACCGGCTTGCGCCTTGACCTCGACGCCGTCGACGGTGCAGCGGTCGACTTTGGAGGCGTAGAAGCACAGCATGTCGGCCAGCGGGACGAAATCGGCCACAGGCTTGGGATAGGTCCAGGCGATCGCTTCGGTCTCCCGGCCTTCCAGGACCAGATCGAAATAGCGGGCCTGCCCCTTCCACTCGCACAGGCTGCGCCGTTCGTTCCGGCGCAACAGGTCCATGCGGATATCGGCTTGGGGGATGTAGTAGGTCGGCGGATGGCTGGTCTCCAGCACGCGGAAACCGCCGACGCTATCGGCCAGAGTGATCCCGGCATGGTGCACCGTCAGGCGGAACGGGAACCGTTCCAGCCGCGGCGGGCGGGGATAGTCCCACACCGATTCTTCCGGCAGGGCGGTGGCGGGCATGGGCGGATCGGCCATCGGTCTCACGCGGGTCTGGACGGGATGTCGAGAAGGTGAAGGGGTGACATCGGTCGGCCGGATCACCGCGTCAACAGCCCCAGCAGGAACCGCTTGATCCCGGTATGGGGCGGGGCGAGCAGACCGGTAGGGTTGACCGGGCCGCGCCGGAACACCGGCTTGAGATGGCTGAAGGTATCGAACCCGGCCCGGCCGTGATAGGCCCCCTGACCGCTGGCCCCGATGCCGCCGAAGGGCAGGGTCTCGACCGCGGCGTGGACGAGGGTGTCGTTGACCACCACCGCCCCTGCCGGCACCGTCTCGACCACCTTGCGGGCGACCGCCCGGTCTTGGGTGAAGAGATAGAGTGCCAGCGGTGCGGCGCCGCGCCGCGCCCGTGCCAGAGCGCCGTCGAGCGACGCGTAGGGCAGGACCGGCAGAACCGGACCGAAGATCTCCTCTCGATGGGCGACGAGGTCGTCTGGCGGATCGAGCAGCAGGATCGGCGGCATCGTCACCGCCTCGGCCGGTGCCTGCCTGTCGCCCGGGTTGATCGACAGGACATCCACGCCTTTGGCCGCCGCATCCGCCACCATCGCTGTCAGCCGGTCGCGGTGGCGGGCATCGATCAGGCCGGTATAGTCCGGATTGGCCATCAGATCGGGATACTGGGCTGCGATCTGATGGCGGAAGCCCTGGGCGAAGCTGCCGAGCGCACCCTCCGGTACCAGGACGTAGTCCGGGGCGATGCAGGTTTGCCCGGCGTTGAAGGCCTTGCCGCGGGCGACGGTGGCACCAGCGGCTTCGGCATCGGCATCCGGCGCCACGATCGCGGGGGACTTGCCGCCGAGTTCCAGCGTCACGGGGGTCAGGGTCGCGGCCGCAGCCTGGGCGACCGCCCGGCCGATCGCCGTCGATCCGGTGAACAGCAGATGGTCGAGCCCGGCCCGGCTGACCGCCTGCCCGGTCTCGGGCCCGCCCGTGACCACCGCCACCTCGTCGGCGCCGAAGGTGGCACCGAGAAGGCTCGCCAGCAGGTCGGCCGTGCGGGGGGTGCGCTCGGACGGCTTGACCAGGACCCGGTTACCGGCGGCCAGCGCCGCGACCAGCGGGCTCAAGCTCAGCAGGACCGGGTAGTTCCACGGTGCGAGGATGCCGACGACCCCCTTGGGGACCGGCTGCAGCCACGCTCTCGCGGGCTGGAGGTGCAGCGGCACCGCCCTGCCCCGCCGGCGCATCCAGCCGCCCAGCCGCGCCCGGGCATGGTCGATCGCCTTGACCGTGCCCAGGATCTCCGCCAGCCGGGTTTCGTCCGGGCTGCGGCCGCCGGCGAAGTCCCGTGCGATGGTGGTCGCCAGCGCGTCGGCATTCCCGGTCACCAGGCGACGCAGACGCTTGAGCCGTTCGCGGCGAACCGCAGCGGACGGGTAGGGCTGGGCGGCGTGACCGGTCCGTAGGGTCGAAACGGCTCGCGGCACCGTGGCGGAGGCGGCGGGATCCGCGTCGCGGGGGGATTCGCCGCTCGGCATCCCGCTGTCCGCAACGCTGCCCGGCAGAGTGTCTGGGTACATTTCCCCTCGTTCCCGACGGTCGTCGGGCGTAGTCTCGCATGCTGGAGCCGCCCACCGAACCGGAAACGGAGCCCGTTTGTCCGTGTCCTTTCCCGTGGTCGATCTGACCGAATTCGATGCCGACGCCGCAATCGTAGCGGCGGCGGCCGGGGCACTCGACCGTCATTGCCGGGAAGTGGGGTTCTTCTTGGTGTCCGGCCATGGTGTGCCGGCCCCGGTGATCGACGCGGTCTGGGACGCGGCCGACGCTTTCTTCGCCCTGCCCGCTGCCGAAAAGCAGGCCGTCGCCATGCCGCCGGGCGATCCCTACGGCTATGGCGGGTTGCAGCAGGAACGCCTGGCGGCGTCCAAAGGAGTCGCGACCGCGCCCGACCTCAAGGAAACCTATTCGATGGGGCCGCCGCGGCCGGCCGCCGATCTCGCCGACGATGCCGAGGCGGCCGCTTTCTGCCTCAAGCCCACCCCCTGGCCGGATCGACCGGCCGGCTTCCGGACGGCCCTGTTGGCCTATTACGCCGAGATGGAGCGTCTGGCCGCCCGGATCATGCGGGCGATGGCGATGGCGCTCGGCCTGGCTCCGGACTGGTTCGCCCGCTGCATCGATCGGCATGTCAGTGCGATGCGGCTGCTGCACTACCCGCCGATCGACGGCGGCGTCCTGGACAATCAATGGCGGGCCGGCGCCCATACCGACTATGGCAGCCTGACCATCCTGCTGCCCCAGGCGGACCGGTCGGGGCTGGAGATCCAGGCGGCCGACGGCCGATGGCGATCGGTGCCGGCCCAGCCGGACACCTTCGTCGTCAATCTCGGCGACCTGATGGCGTGCTGGACCAATGATCGCTGGCGATCGACCCTGCACCGGGTGCGGGCGGAGGCGCCGCCGGTGCCCGGCCGGTTGTCCATCGCGTTCTTCCATCAGCCCAACTGGGACGCGGAGATCGTCCCGCTGCCCGGCTGCGTCGATCCGGAACGGCCGGCGCGCTATGCGCCCACCCGGTCGGGGGCGCACCTGATGCAGAAGTTCCGCCAGGCCAATGCGGCCTAGAGCGGTGGCCTGATGCCATGCCAGGGCATCCCCTTGGCGAGCGAAGGAGAGTACACCCCATGAGTGATGACGAAACCCCATCCGATCCGACCGGCGACACCGATCGCAGGGAGTTCGTCGGCACCTGCGAGGAGATCTCCGCGCACGATATCGAGGTGGCCGCCGAGCGGCTCGGCGCCGAGGTGGCCGCGGTCAAGGCGGTGATCGAGATCGAAGGCGGCGGCCGCGCCTTCCTGCCCGCCCCGGATTGCCGGCCGCCGATCCTGTTCGAAAGCCACCTGTTCTCCCGCGATACCGGCGGCAAACACGATCACGCCTACCCCAACCTGTCGACGCCGAAATGGGACCGGTCGACCTATGGGGCGGCCGGCGCCCATCAGTACGACCGGCTGCACGAGGCGATCGCGATCGACCCGCCGACCACCCGGGAGGCCGCCCTGCGCTCGGCCAGTTGGGGGGCGTTCCAGATCCTCGGCCGGAACTACAAGGCCGCCGGCTACGAGACGGTCGACGATTTCGTCTTCGCGATGTGCCGGTCCGGCGGCAAGCAACTGGACGCGTTCGTGACGTTCCTGAAGACCAACGGCATCGCCGGCGATCTGCGGGACAAGGACTGGGCATCGTTCGCGCGGAAGTACAACGGCCCCGGCTACAAGCAGAACCGCTACGACGAGAAGCTCGCCGCTTCCTATGCGCGACACGCCGGCGTCGCGACCGATGAGGCCGGCACCGACGATCACCCGCCGGTCTTGCGCACCGGCAACCGGGGCACTTGGGTCAGCCGGCTGCAGGGTCTGCTGAACGCGGCGCTGGACCTGTCCCCACCGCTGGAGACCGACGGCGTGTTCGGCCCGCAGACCGATGCCGCGGTGCGCCGCTACCAGAAGGCGGAAGCCCTGGACGTCGACGGCATCGTCGGCCGCGCGACCTGGAGGGCGCTCTATACGGCGGCCGGCCGCGGCGGCATCACGTCGGACGCGGCCTGACCGTCACCGGGGCTCGCCGGACAGCGCGGACGGACAACGGCCGGCCCGGCCGAGGGCGGCTTGACGTCGCTCTGACCGTCGGCCGATCGTCAGCCTGAACCGGCATCGCCGAGCAGCGCTCGGGCCGTGTCCCGGTCCGTCCCCAGCCGATTGACGATGCGACCTTGCAGTGCGGCCCGGATGGCCGCCGCCTTTTCCCGACCGACAGCGACGGCAATTCGGACCGGAGCACGCCCCAGATCGGAGAGCCGGATCGCCAGCGTACGGTCATCCAGCGGTCCCGCCACGGCCACGCCGTCGGCATCGTAGAAGCGGGCGCACACCGTTCCCACGGCACCATGGCCGGAGGCCCATTGCAGATCGGCCTCGCTGATGACCCGATGCCGGACGATCGCCGCATCGCTGGCCATCGCCCCGATACCCACGACCGCATGGGTCAGCCGGTGCATGCGGCCGAAGACGTCCGCACAGGCCGAACTGCGCAGCAGTGACCGGGCGGCCTCGACCGAATCGACGACCGCGGGGACCGGCAGATGCCAGCTCCGGCCGCCCAGCCGGCCGGCCAGAGTCCGACAGACATCCCCGGGGTGGGTGGGTTCCTGCGGGAGCCCGACACCGCCAATCAACGGTACGACATCGACCCGGAGATCGTGCAGACGCGGTGCCGCCGCGGCGACGGCAGCCGTCGTCGCCCCGTCCGAGACGCCGATGACCGCACCGTCCTCCAGCATATCGGCGAGACGCCGGGCCACGACGCCACCGAGAAGGTGGCGCGTGTCCGTCAGGCTGTCCCGGGTCTCCACCACGATCGCCTCGGCGAGGCCGTACCGGTCGGCCAGCGCGGCTTCCATCGGATCGATCCGCAGCGCCTGGGGGGCGACGCGGATCTCGACGAGCCCCAGAAGCTCCGCCTGCTTGAGGGCGCGGCTGATGGTCGACGCGGAAACGGACAGCCGCTGCGCGATCTGGCGTTGGTTCAAGCGATCTTCGTAACGCAGCCGCGCGATCTCCAGGATCATGTCTCGGCTACGGGTCGGGTGAGGCACGGGCACATCTCTTGGGATCGTCCGGTAGCCGATACCACCGGGCAGGCTGATCGATGACGGGGGCGGGACGGCCGGACGGTAGCCAGGGGCGGGTTCCACCCGGCCGCGGGCGGGAAGCCTCAACTCCGTTGGGCGATCGTGATCGCATCGGCCAGACGGGACAGGCCGGCCGGTACCCCCGGTCCGAATACGGCATTGCCGGCGACAATCCAATCCGCTCCTGCCGCGACGGCCGCCGCGGCACTGCCGGTGTCGATCCCCCCATCGCAGGCGATCAGCAGATCGGGCAGCCGGCCGCGCAGATCGGCGATCCGGGCCAGCATACCGGGTTGGGACCGGGCGCCGGGGTGTCCGGGCTCGACCAGCATCACCAGGACGAAATCGATCCGATCGGTGTACCGATCCAGCCCGCCCGCCGGTGTGCCGGGGCGCAAGGACAACCCGACGGGCCGGCCGGCCCGGCGGACCGCGGCAAGGCAGTCCTCCACCGCGTCCGCCCCGTTTTCGATGTGGAGACAGACGCTCGACGCGCGCGCGCTCAGAACGTCCTCGACCAGCGCCTCGGGCCGCTCGACCATCAGATGCGCGTCGATCGGCACCATCGAGGGCGTTGCCGTCAGCCCGGCCAGCGCCTCCGGCGTCAAGCCCAGGCGCGGCGTGAAATGCCCATCCATCACGTCGAAATGCAGGCGTTCGGCCCCCGCGGCCACACAAGCCAGCGCCGCCGCCCGAAGACCGGCATGGTCGGCCGCATACAGGCTCGGCACCACGCACGGCCGCCGGGGACGGCGGAGCGCAAGGCGAGTCTGCGAGGGAGCGGCGGCATTCATGGAGTCGTCAACGGAACTCGTTTGACCGGCAACCGAGTTCCTGATATTGCAATCTGCACAGAATTGCAAATTTGCAATTTCTTGCACTAACCCTGCCGTCTGTGGGGTCCTCCGGTCGATGGGGCCAGGCTTTCGTGCCGTGGCGGCGGCACGGAGGTTCCGCAGGCGCCGCATGGTGAGGGAGAGACAGTGGCGGCTTTCGTCGGCCTGGATGTCGGTACCACCGCGCTCAAAGGGGTGATGATCGACGATGCCGGTCGTCCGATCGATCACGCCGCGGCGCCCTACACGGTCGACAGTCCCAGACCCGGCTGGACCCAGCAGAACCCCGACGACTGGTGGCGTGCCGCACAGACGGTGCTGCACCGGCTCGTCCGAACTCGCATGCCGGACGCGATCGGGCTGACCGGCCAGATGCACGGATCGGTGTTTCTCGGCCCGGACGACCGGCCGGTGGCACCGGCCATCCTGTGGAACGACCAGCGCACCGAAGCGCAGGCCGAAGCGGTGACCCGGCTGACCGGCGGCCGGATCGTGGACTGGACCCTCAATCCGCCGCGGACGGCCTTCACCGCCTCGAAGATCCTGTGGTTCCGGGAACACTGGCAGGACGCCGCCAGGGCGACGACGGGCGTGGTCCTGCCCAAGGACTATGTCAGGCTGAGGCTGACCGGCGACCGCGCCACCGATGTGACCGATGCCTCGGGCACCAACCTGTTCGATGTGCGGGCGCGGGCCTGGTCGCTGGACGCGTCGGCGGCCCTGGGGATCGACCCCGGTTGGCTGCCGACGGCGGTGGAGAGCACGGCCGTCACCGGCACCGTCCGCCCCGGCCTGGACGGCCTTGCGGGCCTGGCCGGGGTCCCGGTGATCGCGGGCGCGGCCGATCAGGCGGCCGCGGCGATCGGGCTGGGGATCGTCCGGCCGGGCCTGGTGTCGCTCACGCTGGGGACGTCGGGCGTAGTCTACGCCCAGCTCGGCGGCGTGTCCGTCGATCCCTCGGGGGCGTTTCACACCTTCTGCCACAGCGTGCCGGGCACCTGGATGATGATGGCCGGCGTGCTGTCGGCCGGCGGCTCCGTGCAATGGTATCGGGACACCGTCGACGGACGCGACTTCCCGACGATCAACGCCGCAGCGCTGTCGGTGGAGCCGGGAGCGCAAGGCCTGGTGTTCCTGCCCTACCTGACCGGAGAACGGTCGCCCCACAACGATCCCCAGGCGCGCGGCGCCTTTATCGGCCTGCACCGGGGACACGGGCGCGATCATCTGGCGCGGGCGGTGTTCGAGGGGGTGTCCTTCGCCCTGGCGGATCTGGTGGACCAGCTCGGCCGGCTGGGCGTTCCGGTCGAGGAGGTCCGGATCGCCGGCGGCGGCGCCCACAGCGGGGCGTGGACATCGATCCTCGCCAGCGTGCTCGGCCGGCCGCTGATGCGCACGGATACGGCCGATGCGTCCGCCTATGGCGCCGCCGTGCTGGCGGCCGCCGGCGCCGGCGGGCAGGCGGTCGACGACCTTGCCCGTGCCTGGATCGCCGGCACGGACCGGATCGATCCGAACCCGGCGGCGGCCGAGCGGTACCGCACACTGCACCCGCTGTTCAGGGATCTCTACCCGGCGACCCGCGCCATCGTCCACGCCCTGCAGGACACCGCACGGCCGGCGCCGGCCGCCGACGCGCCCCCGCACGCCCGTTCGTCCCCTGCCCTCGTGGAGGAACCTTAGCCGATGGCCCCGAAGATGGCGGCGGTGACGTCGCTGATGAAGTACTACCCCCTCCCCGAAGCCCTGCGTGTCATCGCCGAGGCCGGATACACCGGCGTGGAGCTGTGGGGCGGGTTCCCGCACGCCTATACTGACGATTTCTACCGGGACGGCCGGCTGGACGATGACACCGTCGATCGCGCCCGGCGGCTGATCGACCAATCCGGCCTCGCCCGGGTGAGCTTCCTGCCCGAGCAGTGCTTCTACCCGGTGAACTTCCTGGTGACGGCAGCGCCGCCGTTCGACGCCGCCCGGCTACGGGAACGGTCGGTGGCGTATTTCAAGCGCGCGATCGCCGTCGCGGCCGCGCTGGGCTTCCCCAAGATGGCCGTCACGACACCGTTCTGGGGCTGGCAGCCATCCGGAACCGGTTTCGTCCGGTCCGCCGACAAGGATCTGGGCCGGGTCATCGACACGTTCGGCGACCTCTCGGACATGGCGGAGACGGCCGGCATCGTGCTGGTCCTCGAGCCTTTGACGTTCCTCGAAACCACGGCCGTGGAAACGCTGGACGATCTCGGCACCGTGCTCGACGGCGTCGGCTCCCGACACCTCGCCGCGATGCTGGACACCGGCCATCTCAACGTCACCGCCCGGGCCCTGGCCCTCGATCCGATCGGGTATCTCACCGCCCATCTGGACCGGCTGGGCGACCGCATCCAGCATCTGCACATCGACGACAATCACGGCGATCTCGACGCCCATCTGCTGCCCGGCGACGGCGATTTCGACTTTCCGGCGGCGTATGCCGCCCTCCGCAACGCCGGCTATCACGGCTGGGTGTCGGCGGAACTGATGATGTTCGGCGACAATCCGGTCCCGCCCAAGCCCGGCGACCTGCTGCGGGAAACCCGGCTGCGAACCCAGCGGGCGTGGCATGGGTGAGGCCACCCCCCTCGTCGTGCGGGAGCCCCTCGTCGTGCGGGAGATCGTCCGGCTGGCCCCGCGGCTGCCGATCGATCGGCTCGGGCCGCTGATGGACGCGATCGAGACGGCACCAGCGATCCATGTCGCCGCGGTGGGCCGCGCCCGGCTGATCGCCCAGACCTTCGCGATGCGCCTGATGCAGCTTGGCCGGCCGGTTCACGTGGTCGGTGACGTCACGGCACCGGCCATGGCGGGCGGGGACACGCTGGTCGCCGTCTCCGGCACCGGCGAAACGCAGACGACCCTCGGCGTGGCACGAGCGGCCGTTGGGCTGCAGGCGCGGGTGATCGTCTTGACCGCAGCACCGCAATCCGCCCTGGCCCGCATCGCCGGCGAACTGATCGTCCTGCCCGGCGCACCGCGTCTGCCGGTGCCCGGCGCGGATACCGACAGTCTCCAGCCGCCCGGCTCGCAGTTCGAACAGATGCTGTTCTGCTTTCTGGAAGAGACGGTCGCCGGGCTCGCCCGGCGGTGCGACCCGGACTTCACCACCATCCAATCGCGCCACGCCAATCTGGAGTAGTCGGGCGCCATGCCGGACGGGTGCGGCTGCGCGCGCGCCCGCCGGCCCTCCACGACACACGCGCAGGCAACAGGAGGAAACGACCCATGACCACCATCAACCGCCGGACCCTGCTCATGGCCACGGCTGCCGGCGCGGCCTCCAGCCAGCTCGGTCTGGTCCGCAAGGCCCAGGCCCAGGGCAGCCTCCCCGACCGGACACTCAGGATCGGCTTCGCCGCCCACAGCATCGACCTTCAGGCCCTGTTCGGACAACTGCGCGAAGGCTTCCGCAACCATCTCGACGCTTCCGGCGTCACTTACGAGTTCTTCCAGGCCGCACCGGACACCAGCTCCAACCACGCGGCCATGGTCCGCATCCTCGAGGACATGGCGACGCTGCAGCTTGACTATCTGGTCGTCGGCCCGACCTCGCTCGACCTCAACGAGCCGGGGCTGATGGCGGTCCGCGACAGCGGCGCCAAGGTGCTGATGACCGACTACGAACAGCCCGAAGGCGGGGTCCCGTATTCGGACGCGGTGCTGAACTGGGTCGTCTACAGCCACTCGGAGATGGGCTTCAAGGCCGGGGAATGGCTCGGCGACGCGCTGCGCGCCAAGGGGATCCTGTCGCCCCGCATCGTGGTGCTGTGGGGGCCGGCCGCCTCGGAGATCTCGCTCGACCGCGGTAACGGAGCCTTGGACGGCCTGCGCGCCCACACGGATCTGTCCTTCGAGGTGGTCTACGAGGCCAACGCCGACTTCAATCGCCAACTGGCCTATGACGAAACCGAGCGGGCCTTGGCGGCCTATGATTTCGACGCCGTCATCGGCCTGAACAGCTACATGGCGGTTTCGGCCAAGGACGCGCTGATGGCCAATGGCCGGCTCGACGACATCATGGTGGTCGGCATGGGGGGAACGATCGACGAGTTGCAGGCCGTGGCGCTCGGGGAGATCGGTTGTGCCCCGTTCCGCGACCCGCGCTCGATGGGGCGGGCCTCGGCGACGGCCCTGATCCAGCATCTGACCGGCAACGAAGACCAGATCCAGCGGACGGTCTACGCCGACATCCCGGTGCTGGATAACGCCTATCGCATCCGCAAGACCGTCGCGGCCGAGATGATGGATGTCGTGGGCTTCCTGCACGAGATCCACGGCTAGAGAGCATCCCTGGGTCCGAACGGACGCAGGGATGCTCCCCCTCTTTGCAGTCGATCACCTTACCTGCGTTCGGATGAGGCCATCTGAACGCAGGTTGATCTAGCGGCAACCGCCGCTGTGGCGGCCCCGTCGGCCGGAACGGACGTCTCGGTCCCTCCCGCCGGCCGGCGGGGTCTTCTCCTTGGCCCGCCCGACGCGGACGGCCTTCATACCCCTGGCAGCGAGGACCACGCGATGACGGGACCCAGCACGGGATCGCCACCGCTGTTGGAAGTGCGCAATCTCTACAAGACCTTCGGCGGCGTTCACGCGGTCGAAGACGTCAGCTTCCGCATCGAACCCGGTGAGGCGGTCGCCATCGTCGGCGACAACGGCGCCGGCAAGTCGACCGTCGTCAAGATGATCTCGGGCGCCTACACGCGCGATGCCGGCGACATTCTGTGGCAGGGCGCGCCGGCCGACATCGACGATCCCGACGATGCGCGGCGCCTGGGCATCGAGACGATGTACCAGGATCTCGCCCTGATCCCCGACCTCGATGCGCCGGGCAACGTCTTCCTGGGTCAGGAGCCGTATCGGCGGTGGCTCGGGATCCTGCCCGTGCTGGACCGGTCGGCCATGGCCACGAAGACCCGGGAGCTGCTGGAACGGGTGCGGATCGCCCTGCCGTCGATGGAACGGCCGGTCCGGCAACTGTCCGGCGGCCAGCGCCAGGCCACCGCCATCGCCCGCTTCCTGCTGTCCGATCGCGCCCGGCTGATCATCATGGACGAGCCGACCGCGGCGCTGGGCGTCCAGGAGCAGCGCAAGGTCCTCAATCTGATCCACCGGCTGACCGAGCAGGACATCACGATCATGGTGATCAGCCACAATCTCGAACATGTGTTCGACGTCACCGACCGCATCATCGTGCTGCGCGCCGGCCGCGTCGAAGGTGTCCTGCGCACCGCCGAGGTGACCAAGCAGGACGTCGTGAGCCTGATCATGGGGGGAGGGACAGCGTGATGGCCGTCACCGATGTGAACAAGCCGCAAGGCGGTGCGGACCGGATCCTGGATGTGCTCAACCGGATCAACCCGCTGGTCTTCGTCATCATCGTTCTGTATCTGGTGGTCGCCCTGCTCAGCGACCGCTTCCTGGCGGTCAACAACCAGCTCAACATAAGCCGCCAGGCGGCGGTGTTCCTGATCATCGCGATCGGCCAGACCTTCGTGATCTCCAGCCGCGGGATCGACCTGTCGGTCGGATCGGCGGTCGGGCTGGTCGGCTGTGTCTTGGGATCGATGATCGCAGCCGACGTTCCGGTACCGATCGCGATCCTGGCCGGTGTGCTGCTGGGCATGGCCATCGGCCTGATCAACGGCCTGGTGATCACGAAACTGCACGTCAATCCGCTGATCGCGACCTTGGGCATGCTGGTGGCGCTGAGAGGGGCGACCCATCTGTACATGGGCGACGAGGTCGTCGTCCGCATGCCCGACAGCCTGCGCTTTCTGGGTCAGGGGTTCGTGTTCGGGATCCCGATGGCGGCGATCATCGCGCTCGGCGTGGCGATCATCGGGGCATGGCTGTTCTATCATACGAAGTTCGGCCGCTACGCGCTGTCGATCGGGTCCAACGAGAACGCGGTCAGCCTGGTCGGGGTGAATGTCGATCGGCAGAAGATCCTGATCTACATGTTTCAGGGTGCGTGCGTCGGGGTGGCGGCGGCGGTCCTCGTCGGCCGCCTCAACGGCGCGTCGCCGACCCTGGGCCTGAACTACGAGCTGCATATCATCGCCGGCGTCGTGCTGGGCGGGACCGCCCTTTACGGCGGTGTGGGGACGATCCTGGGCACGGTCTTGGGGATCCTGACGATCGGGATCGTCGAGAACGGCATGGTGCTGATCGGCGCCGACTTCCACCTGCAGCGGGTGCTGATCGGCGTGCTGCTGATCTCGGCCGTGGCGTATCAGGGCTACCGGCGCCGGCGGCTGGACTCGGGCGGCAAGGCGACGCCGAAGCGACAGCGGCAACCCTCACCACCGTCACGGCGTCCGCCATCCGGATGACGCCGGTGCGGCCGCGGGCCGGCTGGGACCGCAGGGCCTGGCCCGGCCCGCGGCCGCGGAGCACGGGCCGGGCCGATCGCCGACATCGTCGGTGGGGAGGCGGCGACACCATCCCGCTGCGGGTCCGGACAGCCCCCTATCCAGACACAACCTGGTCCCTCCCCATCTAGCCCGGATTGATCACAGCGTGGTGTGTTTGTGACGGTGTGGTCCCAGTTTGTCGTGTTGATCGACGCGATGGTGGTTTTTGGGATGCTCGAGGC